>NZ_MWQH01000002.1:0-300000 GCF_002210295.1 Fibrobacter sp. UWB5
ATAAAATCACGATAATCGCACTTGCTTTGGGTGCGGTCGGTTTCATTGCCTGTTCGGATTCGGACAGTTCTAGTGACGCAAACGGTGAAGACAACGTGCTCTCTATCAAATTGGGTGAGACGCCTGTCAACGGTGGCGTGCTGTTGCTTGGAAAGGGGGAGAGCTTCTATGAACTAAATCTGGAATCCAACGGTGAGTGGCGTATCGAAAATAATTCCACTTTTATCGATTCGGTCTTGCCGGAATCGGGTTTGGGTAATGCGGATGTGAAAATCCATGTGAAAAAGAATGATTCAGAGGGGCAGCGTAAGGGGAAATTACGTGTCGTTTTTCCCAAGGACACTAGTCTGAATACAGTCATTGATTTGAGGCAGATGTATAGCGGAGATTATGAAGATAATGACGCTTCTTTTGATTCTCTTGAAATGGGTGCGATTTTCGCTTGTAGTTTTATGGGACTGTTTAGCAAGGAGGCTGCGTTACAGTGCCTGACGGATGCGTTTGAGAAGAGTGAAAATTATAGGGTTGATCCCCGTGATGGTAAAATGTATAAATTGGAAAAAATCGGCTCGCAACTTTGGATGGCAGAGAATCTTCTGTATGAAACACCGAATAGCTATTGCTATGACGACAATGCGGATAATTGTAAAAAATATGGTCGACTTTACGAATGGGATGCGGCTATGGAGGCGTGCCCCAAAGGGTGGCACTTGCCGAGTAAGTACGAATGGAATGAATTATTTTATGGAATTGTAAATAATAAGGGCAAGGCTCTCAAATCTACTTCAGACTGGCTGCGCGATGGAAACGGAAGTGATGACTACGGCCTTAACGTTTTGCCTGCAGGTTACAAGGATAGCGAGTATCGTTCCTTAGGTGATATAGCACGGTTCTGGACTTCGACAGATGATCACGGCTATACTGCGTTCTTGGTACGTATAGAAGCGCTTAAAGACGATGCCTATCTGAACGAAGAGGTAAAGTACAACGCAAACAGTGTTCGTTGTCTAAAGGATTAGTTTTTCAGAACAACAAAAATATTCCCTCGTTTGAGGGAATTTTTTATAATTATCAGCAAGATGTTCCAATTTGGAATAATACAGGGTGCAGTGAAATTGCGGTATTTTTTTTCGCATGTTCTATTGACTTTGTTTTGAAAAGAAATATTTTATAGAGAAAAAAGTGGAATTACAAGAAGGAGATTCTGCTATGTCTATCAATACCCTCAAATTTCCCGTGGCAGCGGCTTTAGCCTATGCTGCAACCTTGGGCCTTACAGCCTGCTCCAATTCAGAAGATTCTAGTCCTAGTGGCTCCTCCGCTAAAGAAACGGCGATTTCGGTCGAAGTCTTGGGAAAGACTGTCGGTGACACGTTGGTGTTCGACATGATGGACAGCACCTACGATTTCAAGATCAAAGCTGACGGAAAATGGCGCATCGAGGATGAAACGGAATTTATTCAGTCGATTAGCGAAAAATCCGGTAACGGCGATGCGACCGTCAAAATTCGTATGGTTACGAACTTCCTGGACGAACGTTTTGTGGGCGACTTGCGTATTGTGTTCCCTGAGGACACTTCCCTGAACAAGACGATTACCGTTGTGCAGAAGTATAGTGGCGATTACGATGACAATGCGAATGATGTTTCGCAATCAAACAAGGCCTATGCCATGGGCTATGGTTACGATATGATATCATCGACAGAAGGTTACCTTGATCCCAGTGCGATTAAGTCGGAAGTTTTTGATACCAAAACCTTGTTTGAAGATGGGACTTTTGCTTATGGTCCCAATACGCAGACTTTGGATGAAACGACAGTTACCGGGTCGACAATTTCGGACATCAGTTTTAAGCTGGGTGTCAAGACCAAAATAGAAGGTGGCACGGCGCTTTTCTCGGGAGAGATGAAATCTGCTTTTGATATGTCCAAGACCTCCTATAGTAATTATGAATTTGCGTTGAATTATATCGATGTTACAACGCAGACGATTACCTCGGAAGTACCTTTGGAAATTTTGGCTGATAGTTTAAGTATGATTGTGTCCGCCTATTACGCTATCAATGGCTTGGGACGCACTGGCCAGAAATTCCCTTCGACGAATGCGGGCTTTAGAAGGTTGATTAAGGGATACGGAACGCATGTTGTAATGGGAGCGAAAGTGGGTGGTCGTATTCGTCAGTCCATGACGGTGGATGTGTCCAAGGTAACTTCCTCGTATGATTTGGAGGCTTTTGCCAAGGCTGCTTATAAAGGGCTTGCTGTTAAGGCCGAAGGCTCGGTGGAAGCTAAAATGAAACAGAGTTTTGAAGAAAATAACTCGAATATGTCATTTAAGGTGCATGTTTACGGTGGCGACGCCGGAGTAGGCGCAAGATTGATGAACACTACGAATCGGGCCTTGGATCCGACGGATGTGGATACCTGGAAAGCTTCCGTAGCTAAGGGGAAGGGCGCCCTTATTGGTTTCCCGAGCGATGGCTTGGTTCCGCTTTATGAATTGATTGACGAAACAATCAGTGATTCGACTGCGAAACGTAAAAAATTGCTCAAGGAATATATGGAAAGCAAGGCGTTTGCTTCGGACTTTAACGCCTACTACGAATGCGGTACGGTGACCGAAATCGATGTGCCCAAGATTGAAGACTTGGATACGAATACTTTGATCAAGGATATCTATTCTGGCGGTCAGTTGGTGGCAAAGGCGACCTTGGAGTTTGTGCCGCTCCTGAACATCAAGGAAAAGGTGATGGTCATTTACCCTGTAATCAACAACAAGCCTCGCTATAATTTGGGCTTCTACATTGGTGATAAGGACCATAAGCCGGCTCGTGTTAGTTGGGATGGGACGGATGCAGCAATCGTTGAATATGCCGATATGGATTTCGGTGCAGCAAAGAAGATTTATATCCGAGGCACTTCCGTGTTAAGTACAGCTCCTGAAGGGACAGAAACTCATGTGGGTACGGTTGAAGATGCCTATTTGGCTTCGAAAATTATTAATAAAAATATCAGCGCAGATTTTGATTATAATTATCCGCTAGTCAAAATTTTCGACCATGTTTGGATTCGTCAAGACTATGCAAGTAGCACAACGAGAAAAGGCTTTTTTAGACAACCTGGGTCTGGTCAAGTAGTTGGGGCAAACCCTATGTGGAGAAAGTACGATGCAACTGAGGTTGAAGAATATGTTCCGCTGGGTTGGAAAATTCCATCTGATACGGTTTTCAAAAGTATCGAAAATGAGTTTAAAAAGAATGGCTTGTCAAATATAGGAAAAGCGATGCTTAGAAAAAAAGATTGCGATTCTGAGAAAGAATGTGGCTTACTTGGTTTTAGTGCGGTAAAGTGGAATGATAGTAGGAGTAAGAATTATTATGGCTATGTCAAACCGGATGGTAAGATAGGTTCTGTTGATATAATGTATGATGCGAGTGTCCTTGATTATAACAATGATCGGGATGAAGTGCAACTCCGCATCATCCAGGAATAAAATGACTTGGCGATAACTTTACCCGTATAACAAAAATTTCCCCCACTTGGGGGAATTTTTCTGTATATAGACTATTCTAAGTTGGAGTATTGTTCGAGTTTTTTTTTATTGAATTCGTGTTGAAAAGAATTATTTTACAAAAAAACATCCGTCAAAGAAGGAGAAAATCATGAGCTTTGCAAAAAGTTATAAAATCACGATAATCGCACTTGCTTTGGGTGCGGTCGGTTTCATTGCCTGTTCGGATTCGGACAGTTCTAGTGACGCAAACGGTGAAGACAACGTGCTCTCTATCTGGGTTGGTGATATGCTAGCCAATGGCGATACGCTGATTCTTGGCATGGGTGAAGGTTTTTACGAAATGAGTGTGGAGTCCAGCGGAGAATGGCGTTTTGAAAATGGGACGACTTTCATTGATTCGATTTATCCCGAATCAGGCTCGGGTGATGCGGTTGTAAAAATCCATGTAAAAAAGAATGATTCAGATGAGCGACTTAAGGGAGAATTGCGGGTTGTATACCCTAAGGATACGGATCTGAATACATCAATGGATGTATGGCAGGTGTATAGCGGTGATTATGGAGATAATATGAATGTAGATGATAATACTGTAGTAATGGCGTTTCTCGTTTGTGGCATGTTGGGGTCGGCTGGGATTGCTACAGATGATTGTGCGATAAATGCGCTTAATGGTCTTTTAGGGGCTGATGAGATGAAAAATCGATTGCTGGATTACCGCGATTGGAGAATTTATAAAACGACGGTAATTAAGTCACAGGTTTGGATGGCTGAAAATCTCAGGTATGATTCGGAAGGAGGTCATACTTATTGTTTCAATGATGATAAAGCAAATTGTCGAAAATACGGCCGACTCTATAACTATTATGCGGCAAAAAATGCTTGTCCAGACGGCTGGCATTTGCCGAGCAAAGCTGAATGGCTTACTTTAATAAATGAACTTGGGGGTGAAGCCGCTGCTGGCAAGGCGCTCAAATCTACCTCTGGATGGAAGAGCGAAGGTAACGGGAATGATGACTACAAATTCTCTGCGTTACCCGTAGGTTACTCGATTAAAAATACTTATTATAGCATGGACGAAGAAACTCAGTTTTGGGCATCGACAGGTTATGGAGGCAATGCCTTTTACTTAGTTTCCCTAAATTTCGATAATGATTCGGCTGCAGTGCATCCTAAGGCTGCTCGCTATGGACTCAGTGTTCGTTGTCTAAAGGATTAGGTTGTCAGCGTAAAAAAAATTCCCTCGTTTGAGGGAATTTTTTTATCATTAAGGTAATGATGTTAAGGCTGTTTTTTGGATTCTTTCTACTATTTTCGCTGTATGCCTGCTCCAACAGCGAATCTGTTTTTGATGCTGCGCAAAATCGCTCGGGTGTTGCAAACATTACGCTTGTGGCAAGCATCAATGGCATTGGCGATAACAGCTATAATGACCAGATTTTGGCGGGACTTTTTAGGTTCTACGAAGATCGAGGAGTGCCGTTCCGCTTGGTGCAGCCGGAATCTATGGGCGAGGCGGATTCACTTGTACAGGCGTGGCTCAAGGAAAATGTCGACACCGATTCCTCGATGTTGATTTTGGCTTCTTCCGAATATGTGGGACTGGCAAAAAAACTTGATGTTCGCTTTACGGGGGTAGGCAACAAAGTTTTGTTGTTTGAGGCCGATACGGCGGGACTTCCTCAAGGCGTCAATGCATTCTCGATAGAGCGTTACGGAGCGAGTTACTTGTCGGGGGCGATTCTGGGCATAAATCCCTGCATGATTTTGGCAGCGGCACCTGGCTTTGCGAGCCTTGAAACATCGATTGATGGCTTTAGGAAGGGCTACGATGCGCATAAGACGATAGCAGATACTTTGGGGGTGGATTATCTTACTTACAATAAAAATGATGAAACGGCTTTTAACAACATTGAATTTGCCTACGTGGCCACTTTTTCGATAACGAATTATATTCTAGATGCGGATAGACCTTCGGCTATTTTTCCTTTGTTGGGGGGCGCTATCAAGGGCGTGCGTCGGGCCTTGATCGATTATCCGAATACGGGACACTTTATGATTGGGATGGATGTTGACCAAAGCGGCGTGTTGCCAAAGGTGCCGTTTACTTTGGTCATTGACATTAAGGGGATTGTTATTCGCTACCTGGAAGAATGGGCTTTGGGTAAGGATTGGCCTCGGTTCCGCTCTTTTGGCTTGGGTGACGGTGCCGCATCGATTGTGTTTAACAAGAATTTTGACGATACGAAAGAGTTCGAAGACCGCTATGAAAAGTATTATGACGAAGCGGTTCGTGAGGAGGCTCGCCATGCAAAGAAATAGGCTCGGTTTGCTTCTGTTCTGGATGCTTGCGCTGGCACTTTGCCTATGCGCGTGTTCTGATAATTCCGCTTCTGCCAAGGCCGATGCCAAGACGCTTAAAATCAAGGTCGCCGTCATGGCGAAATCCTCTGAAATGGCCCGCTGGAAACGTAGCGCCGAATGGGCTTTGGAAAATATGGAAAAAGCCCAAGGCGGGCTCGACCAGAAGGTGGAACTGCAACTGGAATTTAAAAACCAGGATGACGCCGATTTCGATGAGTATATGGAAATGGTTGCGGGGGATTCGGACTATGTGGCGATTGTTGGCCCCACGCGATCGGACAAGGCGTACCGCATGGCGGAGCTTTTGCAGAAAAGTACGAAGCCGATTCTTTCGCCCAAGGCGTCGAATGTGGAATACCAGCGTTTTTTTGCCAACATGCCGAACTTGTGGAACTTGGTTGAAAACGATTTTATGCTGATTGAATCAGCTTTTTCGCATTTGGCGAGTTCTTTTGCGTCACTTTTCATGAATGAACTGGAACTTACACTTTTGGCTCCGTCGAGTGAATTGAATGGCGGACTCGTAAGTTCTTATGTCGACTGGATTGGCTTTATGGCCGAAGAATTCGGACTTAAAATTGACAGAATCTTTTTGTACAATGACGAAGCCGAACTGCGGATGCTTACGCAGACTTATTTGGAACGTAAGAAACCGTATAGCGTTTTGTTGTTTGAACCCTATGATGACAAAATGGCCTTAGCCTTTGATGATGAATTGTATCAACAGGATGTCGCTTCTCAAGGTGGCATCCGAGTGGTGTGTTCCAGTAATTTCGTTTCGGATTCTATCGTAAAAAATCTTCATTACGATTTTTACCGTGGCTTTGATTTGTATGCAAGACCCGAGTCCGGGTTTGCGCAAGCTTACCATGAACATTTTGGCGAAGACATTCTCAATGGCGAAGCGCATTTCGTAGATGCTCTGTATATTTTGGCGTATGCCGCGACTTATTCCGTTTCGTCGGGCTTGGAATTGAATGAATCGATTAGAGCTGTGCTCGGAGGAAGGAACGGTACCGGCGGCGATTGGATGATTGCCGGAATGCATGAAAATTTCATGTCGTTGCAGAATGGACGCTTGCCTGATCTGACGGGGGTATCGAGCTCTTGGACTTTCCAGGATAGGGACAACAGTGTGAGCGGTTCAGTGTATCGCGGGTGGAATATTGCTGACCATAAATATGTCACGAACGATTTTACCAGCAACGACGATTCGAAGCATTCAATAAATCCAGAAGAAAATTGGTTGGATTTTTTCAAGGCCGATGTGGATACGAGCTTTTTCGAATATGCAGACTCGAATATTTCTTATAATGACGTTTCGAAACATTGGGCACTTTTGGTTGCAGCCTCATCGGGCTGGGCAAATTACCGGTTTCAGGCGGACATCTTTGCCATTTACCAGAAACTCAAGAAGATGGGGTACGACGATGACCATATTATCGTGATTGCCGAAGATGATCTTGTGGATCATGAACGAAACTTGTATCCGGGAGAACTCTTTATCCGTTTGGATGGAGATAACGTCTATGAAAAGGGTGTGGTTGATTACAAATTAAGTTACGTAACGGCGTCTGACCTAGGAAATATATTAAGGGGGAATTCAAGTGATAAGTTGTCAAAGGTCCTCCGTGCAAAGTCGACCGACAATGTTTTTGTCTTTTGGAGTGGTCATGGGATGCCGGGATACCTGAATTTTGGAAATGACAAAATCAGTTACGAACAGATTATTTCGCTGGTGAAACAGATCCCGCACCGCAAGGTGCTGGTTGCCGTGGAGGCCTGCTATAGCGGAGGTCTTGGTGAAACTGCGGAAAAGGCGGATATTCCTGGTATCGTTTTTCTAACAGCGGCGTCGCCTTATGAAACGAGTAAGGCGGATGAACGAAACGAAGAAATGGGCGTATACTTGACGAACCGTTTTACTCGAGGTTTTACGGAACTGCTTGATGAGACTCCCGACGCAACGCTGAGGGACATGTACATCGAAATCGCGAGTAAAATTTCAGGTTCGCATGTGCAGTTGTACAATATGAACCATTATGGAAATATCTACAAAGAAACGATGGGTGAGTTTTTTGTAGTGAAGTGAACTGCCTATAATAAAAAAACACCCCCTATGGGGGTGTATTTTATTGTCCAAGTTGGAATAATTTACTTGATTCTGAGTCTCGCGTATTCGTACAGACCGAGCGAGAGTGCCACCGAGGCGTTGTAGGAATGCGCTTCGGGCATCATCGGAATGCGGAGCACGGCGTCGCACTGCTTGCGAATGAACGGCGGGAGGCCTACGTCTTCGCCACCGACGGCAATCACGGCCTGGTCGCTGAATTCAAAGCCGGCGAGGTTCGTTTCGGTGTCGGCGTCGAGACCGAGAATCTGGTAGCCTGCGAGCTTGAGTTCGCCGACGGCGGCTTCCAGGTTGTTCGGGCGGCAAATCTTCATCTTGTCGAGAGCGCCTGCGGCAGAGCGGGCGACAGCCGGCGTAATGCCGCACATGCCCTTGGCCGGGAGCATCAAGAGGTCTACGCCGAGGGCGAGCGCGCTACGGATGCAGGCGCCCAGGTTACGCGGGTCTTCGATGTTGGTGCCTACGGCAATCAGCTTGCGTTCGCCGTTTTCCTTGGCCTTAAAATATTCTTCGCGAATGTCTTCCCAAACCAGGAGTTCCTTTTCGTTCAAGAGAGCGACCACGCCGTGGTGTTGCGTGGTGTAGGTGTTCAGAACCTTGGAATCGACTTGCTGCACGTGCACGTGGGCGCGCTTGGCGAGCTTTTGCAGTTCGTAGAGCTTGGGATTGCCCGATTGGTGCATAAAGAGCACGCGGTGGACTTGCATGGGACTACGTTCCAAAAGGTCGGTCACTTCGCGGATGCCGCCGATTGCAGTTTGCGGGGCGCCATCGGGATCGCCAAAACTCACGCGGCGGTCGCCATCGGTTTTACGGCGGGTAAAGCCATCGCGCTTTTCGAAGTTGTCGCGAGGTTTAAAGTTATCGCGCGACTTGAAACCGTCGCGGCGTTCAAAACCTTCGCGAGGTTCGCGGAAACCGTCACGAGATTCGCGGTCCTTGAAGTTGTGGCGAATGATGCCGAATTCTGTTTCCTTATCGGAATTCTTGTTGAATGCCATAATGCAATCCTTTATCTAAAATCCTTAGGGCTTTTCCCTACAAATGATAATCTGGTTCATCTTGATGTCGGTCAGTTTTTGCACGAGCGGCTCGACGCTAATCTGCTTTGGCGTTGCAATGCCTGCCTTGTGGGCGTTCGGGTGCTTTGCCAAGAACCGATCGTAGTAACCCTTGCCGTGTCCGCAGCGTTCGCCGGTCAGGTTGAACTTGGTGCCGGGAACCAGGAACACGGTGAAGTCGCCTTCGTAGGCCGGAATATCGCCGCGCGGTTCCATGATGCCGAACTTGCCCTTGACCAAATCTTTCTTGAGGCTTTGCACGTGGCAGAATTCCATGGTCGTGGGGCCCGTGCAGCGGGGGAGCAGCAAGCGGTCTTCGTCGGCGAGCTGCTCGATAATCGGCATAATATTCGGTTCGCCCGTGAGCGGGTAGAAGGCCGCCACCTTGCGCGATTCCCTGTAGCCCTTGATGGCGTGGATTTCTTCCCACGGGTTTCCGATAAGTTCTTCGCCATCGCGTTTTTTGCGCAACATCTCGAAAAGCGGCCTGGAGCCGAAAATCAAGAGGAGTAAGGCTGAAACGAGAAGTATAGATTCCATGATATGCCTGCGGGGGATTTGTCCAGTAGCGGGCGGTTGAGGTGAGTTGAAAAAATTTAGTCGGGGTCGCCTACGCGCTTTGCGTTGGGCAAGTTCTGTTGCAAAATTTCAGTCCACAGGACGCGCTGCCAGTTCATGAGGTGCGCCTCTTCGTAGCGGGCCTCCCAGGGCATGTCACCAGGAGCGGCAAGCCAAATGAGCTGCGCCTTGTTGGCCAAGAGCGACGGGTCGAGCTCCAGTTCTTCGGCTTTAAGGTCGCGCCAGGTCTTGAGCACCGAAAGCAGGTCGGAGTTCGGCACCACCGGCGGGGGCGGGGCCTTGGGCAGGCGTTCGGGCCAGTCCGATTGCGGAACGGCCACTGCGGTCTGCAGCATGTTCACGAACGAATCCAGACGCTCGTCGCGAAAATTGCGGGGGAGCTTCGGCAACTTTTCCAAGTCCACTGTCGGGAAGTTCGCCTCGCTGCGGCGTGCAATGGCAAGCATGAGTTCCACCGGCATCACCTTGTAGGGCGGGCGGTCCAGTTCCTGAGCCTGGTTTTCGCGCCATTCCCAGAGGAACTTGAGCACGTTCAAGGCGCACGGCGAAAGCGGTGCAGAACCCGTGACGCGCCAGGGGTCCTTTCTCTGAGGCGCGGGGTGCTTGGCATGTTCAATCAAGGCGTCGCACTGTTCGGTAAGCCAACTCATGCGGCCTGCTTCTTGCAACTTTTCTACGAGAATCGCGCAGAGTTCGTGCAGGTAGAACGTGTCGTGAATGGCGTATTCGCACATTTCGAGCGGCAGCGGACGCGTGGTCCAGTCGGCACGTTGGTTTTCTTTCTTGAGTTCGTCACCAAAGTATTCGCGGACCAAGTCCGCAAGGCCCAGGTGATCTTCGCCCAGAATCTTTGCCGCGAGCATGGTATCGAAAATCTGCTTGGGCGAGAATCCGTAAGTCTGCCACAGCAGTCGCAAGTCGTAGTCGGCGCCGTGGAAAATGAGCGTCTGCATGGCGCGGGCCTTGAACAAAGGGGCAAGGTCAAGCCCACACAGCGGGTCCACAATGTAGTGGTGTTCGCCGATGGTAATCTGGATCAGGCAAAGACGGGTGGTATAATGGTACATGGAATCCGCCTCGGTATCGACGGCGGCCATTTCGTACAGCTCCAAATCCGCCAGCAAATTCGCCAGCGATTCTTCGCTATCTACCAATATGTATTTCTCGTCTTGCATTGTTGGGGTGAAATGTAATAAAATTTTTAAGAGAGGGTGGGGGGCTCCGCCCCTAAAATCCTTAAGGTATCACACTGATTCGATTTTACTAACGTAAAATCTGCTTTGTAAAATGAAATAAATTTTTCGGGAATTTGGTATTCAGTTGGCTGAAAATGGCGTGTATAGTAATAGAGGGCTTTATAAACGTCTTCTACCCACTTGATATATACACGTTAAATAGGTATATTGAATGATACAAAGTTTTGCAGACAGAGAAACAGAACTCGTCTATAATCAGGAGCTTTCAAGACGGTTGCCTAATACAATCCAAAAGGTGGCCTTGAGAAAACTAATGATGATAGACAATGCCGAATCATTGAACGATTTGCGAATACCTCCGAATAATCGTTTGGAGGCTTTGCATGGAGACCGAGAAGGACAATACTCTATACGCATAAACGATCAATGGCGTATCTGTTTTTCGATGAACGAAGGGAATTTTTATAACGTTGAGATTGTTGACTACCACTAGGAGCAGACCATGAGCAAGCATATTGAAACACCTACTATCGGAGAAATCTTGAACGAAGAGTTTTTTACGCCTATGGGTTTGTCTGCCTACAAGGTTGCCCAGGCGATCAATGTTCCTGTTTCAAGGATCCAGGACATTCTTCATGACCGCAGACGAATTACAGTTGATACCTCTTTGAGGCTTGCCAAGTTCTTTGGTGTTTCCGACGATTATTTCATCTCTTTGCAAGATGATATTGATATTCGCAATTTGAAAATTGAAATCGCCGAGGAGCTTAAGAATATCAAGACCTTTGTGCCGGTGTAAAATGCTTCATATCGGTTGAAGGGATTGCGGCTGCGCCAGTCTCCGAGCTTTGCTTGAGAGCGGTCAAAGGGATTGATTCGTCGCTAGTCTCCGGTCTGCGACCGGCTAGCTCCTCACCCTGGCGGGCTTATCGCTGCGCTCAAAGTCCTAAACAACTCGCAAGCACTTCGTGCGCCTCGTTGTTTAGTCGGCCCCTCTTCTCGTCTCCGAGTCCCGTTCACGCGAATAAAAAAGAACGCCACCGTTAAGGTGGCGTTTCTTTTTTAGAGCGGGAAAAGGGACTCGGACCCTCGACCCCGACCTTGGCAAGGTCGTGCTCTACCAACTGAGCTATTCCCGCGGGGTTGCCCAATTATAGAATAATTGGGCGGAGGTGTCAAGGGGATTGACGCAAAAAATCAAATTTTTTGCGGGCTTAGTGGTGGCCGTACCCGTTCGGATTGTTCTTTTGCCAGTTCCAGGCGTCGCGGCACATTTCCTCGATGCCGAACTGGGCCTTCCAGCCAAGTTCCTTGTATGCCTTTTCGGGGGTGCAGTAGCAGGTGGCGATGTCGCCTGCACGGCGGGGCTTGATGCTGTAGGGCACCTTGACTCCGTTCACCTTTTCAAAGGCGTGCACCACGTCGAGCACGGAGTAGCCGTGGCCTGTACCCAGGTTGTAGATGGCGAGTCCGCACTTGTTTTCGATGGCCTTGAGGGCGCTCACGTGGCCCGAGGCGAGGTCGCAAACGTGAATGTAGTCGCGAACGCCGGTTCCATCGGGGGTGTCGTAGTCGTTGCCGAACACGCCGAGTTCCTTGCGGATGCCCACGGCGGTCTGCGTGATGTAAGGCATTAAGTTGTTTGGAATGCCGTTCGGGTCTTCGCCGATTTTGCCACTCGGGTGTGCACCAATCGGGTTAAAGTAACGCAACAGCACCACGTTCCATTCTGGGTCTGCCTTCTGCACGTCGATCAGTACCTGTTCCAGCATTGACTTTGTCTGACCGTAAGGGTTGGTGATGGCGCCCTTCGGACATTTTTCGGTAATGGGAATTTCGGCGGGGTTACCGTACACGGTGGCCGACGACGAGAAGATGAAATTTTTGCAGCCGTTTTTGCGCATGGCGTTCAACAGCACGAAGGTTGCGTTCATGTTGTTTTCGTAGTATTCCAGCGGCTTGGCGACCGATTCGCCCACGGCCTTGAGTCCGGCAAAGTGAATGCAGGCGTCAAAGTGGTTTTCTTTGAAAATCTTGTCCATGGCGGCTGCATCGCGGGCGTCCGCCTTGATAAAGGGAATTTCTTGCCCGACGATTTCGCCGACTCTGCGGAGCGATTCGTCGCAGGAATTAACCAGGTTGTCGACGGCGACAACGGAATGGCCTGCCTTATAAAGTTCGATAATCGTGTGGCTGCCAATATAACCTGCGCCACCAATAACTGCAATTTTCATTACAAAACCTCAATTTTTGGCTAAAAATATAAAAATGGGGGAGCTTGGGCGATTTTTTCGAGAAAAAGGGACGAATTTTGGGCTTTTGACCTTGACGGAACGCTGGTAAAAATGTATATATGAAAATATGAATAATTGTTCATGTGTTAAAAATACGAAAAACGAAGTCTCGATGGATGTTCTTTTCGAACTTTCGGAGTTTTTCAAGTTCTTTGGCGATACCACGCGTATCCGCATCATCCATTTGATGCTTTCGGGCGAAATTTCGGTGAACGATATTGCCGAAAAGTTGAACCTGGAACAGTCCGTGGTAAGTCACCAGTTGCGCATTCTGCGTACGGCGAACTTGGTCAAGCCGCGTCGCGATGGTCGCAAGATGTTCTATTCGCTGGACGATGAACATATCGGATTGATTTTCAATACGGGTCTCACGCATATTCTGCACAAGAAGGGTAAGTAAATGCCTGCTGTTTTAGAAATTCTGGAAAAGTTTGTTTGGCAATTCATTACGCTGTTTTCGGAGATGGCGCCGTTCCTTTTGCTCGGCTTTTTGCTTGCGGGCATTTTGCATGTGTGGGTGCCGAATCACTTGTATGTGCCAAA
Source organism: Fibrobacter sp. UWB5 (assembly GCF_002210295.1). Classification (NCBI taxonomy): domain Bacteria; kingdom Pseudomonadati; phylum Fibrobacterota; class Fibrobacteria; order Fibrobacterales; family Fibrobacteraceae; genus Fibrobacter; species Fibrobacter sp. UWB5. The sequence continues at coordinate 13,679 of NZ_MWQH01000002.1, forward strand.
GATTGCGAAGCCGAACTTTAAGTCGGTATTGTGGGCGGCCTTGTTCGGGGTTCCGCTTCCGATTTGTAGCTGTGGCGTGATTCCGACTTCGATTGCGCTCCGTAAAGAAGGCGCGAGCAAGGGCGCGAGCGTGAGCTTCTTGATTTCGACGCCTGCGACGGGTGTGGATTCTATTTTGGCAACGTATTCGCTGCTGGGCGGACCGTTTGCGATTTTGCGCCCGGTGGCCGCTTTTGTGACGGCAATGCTTGGCGGCGTGTTTACGAATCTGGTCACGAAAAACGAGCCGGAAACAGGTGTTGCTGTCATTGGCGAATCTCACGAGCATGAGCATCACCACGGACATCATCATGAACACCACGAAGGTTGTGGTTGCGAAGGCGACTGCTGCTCTTGCGACCATGACGATGATGATGAACACGAAAAAAAGTCTTTTGCGCAGAAGGTGAAAGAAACGTTTGAATATGGCTTTGTGAATATGATTGGCGATGTAAGCAAGTGGCTGATTATTGGCCTTTTGCTGGGCGCCTTGATTGCGGCCTTTGTTCCGGATGATTTCTTCTTGTTCTTGCACGAATATCCTCTGCTTTGCATGTTGGTGGTGCTGGTGCTTGCCATGCCTATGTACACTTGCGCGACGGGTTCCATTCCGCTGGCTTTGGCTCTTGTTGAAAAAGGTGTTACGCCGGGGGCAGCCTTGGTGCTGCTGATGGCTGGCCCTGCTACGAGTATTGCTAGCATGCTGGTGGTGGGCAAGGCCTTTGGCAAGCGAACTCTCGCGGCCTATCTCGTTTCGATTGCACTCGGTGCCATGTTCTTTGGCTTTATTGTCGACACGTTCCTGATGGATACGTTCCTTGCCTCGATGCTTCCGCATGGTTCTGCAGAATGTCACGGTCACGGAGCTCTCGGTGTGTTTGACTACGTTTGCGCAATCGTATTTGCTGCGTTGATTATTTATGCGAAGTTTGCGCATAAGGGCTGTGGCTGCGGACATTGCGGCTGCGGTTGTGGCGATCATGATTGCTGCTGCGAAGGTGAAGATCATTGTGAATGCGAAGAACATCACCACCATGAACATCATCATGAACACGGTGAAGGCGAATGCCATTGCCATGAACATTCTAATGAACATCACCATGACGAACATGTTGTGGAAACTTATCGCGTGAATGGCATGAACTGCAGCCATTGCAAGGCTTGCGTCGAGAAGGCGGTAAGGGCTCTAGACGGTGTGATTTCGGCTGAAGCCGATGTCGCGAAAAAGGAACTCCGTGTGGAGTGGCATGACGAAGACGATATAAACGAAACCGCCCTCAAGAAGGCGGTCGATGAAGCCGGATTTGAATTCGTCGGAAAAGTTTAACGGGCGAACTGTTTAGTGGGCGCGGCTTGCGAAAATTTCGAAATCTTCGGGAGTCGTAAGCTTGTCGTTCAGGTTGTTGCCCTTCACGATGTAGACGCTTTCGCCGAAATATTCGAGAATGCTGGCCTCGTCGGTGGGCGTGAAGTTTAAAGGCTCTGCGGCAATGCGCCCGTAGAGCTTTTTCAGTAAGGCAATCGAGGCCGCCTGCGGGGTCTGTGCCATCCATACGGTGTTGCGGTCGATGGTCTGCTGCACGCAGCCGTCTTTTGCAATCTTGATGGTGTCGACAGTGGGCTTTGCCACAAGGCAACTGCCCTTGGTAACAAGCGTTTCGCAAACGTCGCGGATGATTTCTTTGCTGATGAATGGGCGGGCCACATCGTGTACCAGCACGAATTCGGCATTGCTGGTGAGCGCGTTTACGCCGTTTTCGACGGACTGCCAGCGCTCTGCACCGCCTACGACGATTTTCATCTTGGCACGGATGAGCTCGCGCAGTTCTTCGTTTCCGCTTTCACCAAAGATTTCTTTTTCGAAATGATCTTTCCAGTCGGCGGGCACGGCCATCACGACTTCGGCGATTTCATCCATCGAAAGGAAGGTCTCGAGGCTGTAACGGTAAACGGGCTTGCCGCCCAAAACCATAAGCTGCTTGGGAATGTTTCCGCCCATGCGCTTGCCGAGTCCCCCGGCGGGGAGCACTGCCGCGAAATTTCCTTTCATGTCTGCCATAGCCAAATCCAATCGTTACTTTAAAATTTAATCGCCCACGTGGCCGTTGTGGAGGCGTTCAAGGTAATCCTTGGTTTCTTTCGAGACAATTCCGCTCAAGAGAATCAGTGCGACCAGGTTCGGGAACGCCATGAGGCCGTTGAAGATGTCGGCACTGGTCCATACGGCGCTCACTGTGAGGTACGGGCCAATGAAGATAGCGGCGATGTAGACCCAGCGGTAAATCAGGGTGGCCTTTTCGTTCTTGCCGCCCATCAGGTACTGCAGGCACTTTTCGGAATAGTATGCCCAGCCAAGAATCGTGGTGAACGCGAAAAACACCAAAGCGATGGCGAGGAAGAACGGTGCGATGACAGAACCGGCCGGAACGATGGCAAGGCCGCGGGAGAAGGCTTCCATGGTGATGTTCACGCCTTCGAGACCGAGCTTCGGATCCCATGCGCCCGAAACCACGATGGCAAGGCCAGTCATGGTACAAATGATAATGGTGTCGAAGAAGGTGCCTGTCATGCAGACGAGACCCTGACGAACCGGTTCCTTGGTCTTGGCGGCTGCCGCTGCAATTGGGGCAGAACCGAGGCCTGCTTCGTTACTGAAGATGCCGCGGGCGATACCCTTCTGCATCGCGATAAAGATGGTGCCGACGGCACCGCCGGTAATGGCGCTCGGGTTGAATGCGGCTTGCACGATTGTCTGGATTGCCAGCGGAATCTGGGCGAAGTTCAAAAGCAGCAAGAGCATGCAGGCGAGAATGTAGATAATCGCCATAATCGGGACAATGTAGGTCGAAACTTTTGCGATGCGCTTTAAGCCGCCGATGATAACGGTTGCTGCAAAAATCGTAACCAAAAGGCCTGCGATGGCGGTGGTCCAAGAAACGGAATTGCCACCGAGGTTAATGAATTCAGGGGCGTTCGGGGTGAGGCGGGCCATGGCGCTGGTGATACCGTTCACCTGAGTGATGGTGCCTATACCGAGGAGTCCCGCGCCAATGCCGAATACGGCAAATATGACAGCGAGCCATTTCATGTTCCAGCCAAAGCGTTCCTTGATGCCAGTTTCGATGTAGTAGAACGGGCCTCCCAAAACCTTGCCGTCTTTGCCGATGGTGCGGTACTTGACGGCGAGCAGGCCTTCGGCATACTTGGTGGCCATACCGAGGAATGCGGCGACTTCCATCCAGAAGAGGGCGCCCGGACCACCTGTACCGATAGCGGTGGCGACACCCACGATGTTACCCGTGCCGATTGTGGCTGCAAGGGCTGTGCAGAGGGCGCCAAAACTCGAAACTTCGCCTTCGCCGCCTTTTTCGTTGTGGAGCATGTAACGCAGTGCGTTGGGCAAGTTCAGAACTTGCATGCAGCCGAGGCGGATAGTGAGCAGGAATCCTACGAAGAGGATAATGACAATCAGGGGAACTCCCCAAACGTAGCCGTCAATAGAATCCAAAATGGAATTAAGAGTTTCCATAAAAATCCCGTGAAAAAGGGTGGCTGATTTAATGAACGGGCAAAATATAGAAATAAAAAATATATATATGGTTATATGAAGTGGTGTGTGATTCTGATGTGTGCGCTTTCGGGCCTGTTTTGTGCTTGCTCCAGCTCGGACAAGTCAACGTCTCAGAATGATGCCATTGACGACGAGTTGCCGGATGAACCGAATCTGGATTCGCTCACTCTGGGTGATACACTTTCTGTAAAAGATTCCCTTGATATTGAAGACACTCTTGCAAAAGAAGAGGTGGTTCCGGCGGGAATGCTTTTGGTGAAGGCTAAAGGAGCGACCGTTGTCCTGGAATCCATGAAGGTCAAGTTCAGCTATGATTTTTGGATTTCGAAGAGCGAAGTGACGTGTGGCGAATTTAACGCCTTGATGAAACCTGCAACGGGGCTTGCGCTTGCATGCGAAAACGATTCGCTGCCGGTAACGGATTTGACTTATTACGATGCAGTCCTTTTGGCGAATGAACGTAGCAAGGCCGAAGGCTTTGATACGGCCTACACTTACTTGAAAAAGTACTTGGATTCCGACAAGCATTGTGTCCGCCTAGAAGGCTTTGAATACCTGCCCGCCAAAAAGGCTGTTCATTTGCCGACAGAAGCCGAATGGATTTTTGCGGCAAATCAAGATTGGAATCCCCAAGAAAAGGCTTGGACCGCCGATAATTCAGATTACAAGCTGCACCCTGTTTGTAGTAAGGCTGATGAAGGTGAAATCTGTGATATGGCGGGCAATGCGCTGGAATGGGTAAACGACTGGTTTGGCCGCTTGCGCGATACCACGGTGACAAACTTTGTGGGCGCTCCAGATGGAGGCTCGCTTGGCCAACGTGTTGTGAAAGGCGGCAGCTATCGCAATCAGGCCGCACTCATCAATGTGCTTTCGCGTGGAGATATCTACACGGTGACATCTGTTGCACGCGAAGATTATGTCGGCTTCCGTTTGGCTTATGGCGATATCCCTAATGCCGTATGGATGGGCGACAATGGCCGCGTTGCCTCTAGCAAGGTGACTCCGCTTGCAAATGCGACATCGATTTATTCGTACACCGATAGCTATAAGACAAAGCTCGTGTTCCGTAACGAAGAATCCGGGAATTTGTCCTATATTGATTATTCCAACGGCGCGCTTTCGGTGGTAGAAATTGTCGATACGCTTGAATCTTACCATCCAGAAATTTCGCCTGATGGAAACCATGTGGCGTTTTGCACGCAGTTCGAGGGCAACGAAGGAGAATCGAGCCTTTATGTGCGCGACTTGAATGCGGAAGGTTCGAATCTAGTCAAGTTGAATGTGAAAAGTGCGGCGATTCCGCGCTGGCGTGTTCTTGAAAACGGAGATACGGTGATTGTCTATGTGACAGATGTCGGTGTCAACAAGAGCGAAGCTACGTTCCTGTCTAATTCCACGTGGCAGGTGCCTTTTGCAAATGGTAAATTCGGCACACCGCAAAAGCTTTTTGACGGTGCTTATCATGGTGGAATCAGTGACGATGACCGTTTGGCTGTGACGGGGGCGCGCCTTTTGCGAGCTCGCGTCGATGATCGCGATACCCTTTGGTACAATGGGGAACAGGCTTGCAATGTGTCGCTTTCGAAAGACGGCCAAAAGCAGACGCTGTTCCTTGATTTTGCTAGCGCCACGGGCAAGAATTTTGTGGGCTCAAAGTATTCGGCGCACCAGTATATTTTTGTGGCGGATAGTTCTGGTAAGTTGATCCAGTCGGTTGCCGCACCTAAAGGCTTTACGTTTGATCATACGGAATGGGTGGCCGGAGATGGTCGATTGGCTGTGGCGACACTCACGAACAGTAATGGTTCCCACACCGAAATCGTTCTGGTCAATATGTCCGATGGCAGCGTCGTGGAGCTTGCCAAGGGCAACGAGCTTTGGCACCCGAATCTTTGGATCTATACGAATCCGCGTGCTGCTGAAAATAAAACGCTTGATAAGGATAGCGCGGGGGTCTATATGAACCCCGAAGATGCCTTGGCATCTTACATGATGCGGAATAACATGGAGCTATTATGGCGCTATCGGGATTCTGCGAATGTCGTGATTCTCGGCTCTTCGAGACCTTTGAATGCGCTGTCTCCCAAGGAATTCTCGTCGCCGTTTTTTGCGGTGAATTTTGCCCATGTGCCGAACTCCATTTATGCCTCTCATGATTATCTTGAAAGGTATTTGCTCGTTCACTTGAAAAAGCTGAAGTATATCGTGATTTCTTTGGATATCGACTTTTGGTATAAGACGGATGGTCCGGAGAGCGATAACTTCTTTGCGACGAGTTTCTACGATTATCCGGGTTATGTGTACGATGCGAATCACGACTACTGGAAAGACGGATACCCGGATGGCTTGCTAGAAAGTACCGAGAATGCCATTTCGATGGTGGAATACGACCGTTATTTTGCCGACCGCGGACGCTTTATGGCCAACGAATGCTACTCCTGGGGCGATACGGTAGAGATTACCTTGGATTCAACCTATTATGACGATAAAATGTATTTGATCGAGAATAGTCTCGAGACCTTGAAAAAAATTATTGAAATGGCGGCGGAAAAAGATATATATGTCGTGGGCTTGATTTTGCCGCAGAACCCGAAATACAAGGAAACAGGCGCGTTTGGCCGCTATGGCTTGCGCCGTAGTGTGGCGAAAACAATCATTGAGGAAATTGCGGGATACAAAACACTGTATCCTAATTTCGCTTTGCTAGATGAAAATAAAATGGGCGAGCACGATTACTCCGATGACATGGCGCTAGATTTCGATCATTTGTGCGCTGCTGGCGCTCCCAAAATTACTTCTCGCGTTGATTCCCTTTTGAAAACTTTAAAATGACGGAACGCTAAAAACACTTTCCCTTTTAAATTGCTATTTTTTGACACGGAATAAACAAAAAGAGGATTCTATGTGCGAAAATTGCAATTCTAATCGTCCCGTCCGTGTCCGTTTTGCTCCCAGTCCTACGGGCTACTTGCATGTGGGCGGTGCGCGTACCGCTATTTACAACTACTTTTTTGCAAAACACATGGGCGGTACGTTCTACCTGCGTATCGAAGATACCGACCGTAAGCGTTACAACGAAACTGCATTGCACGACTTGATGCGCGACCTCAAGTGGTTGGGCCTGCAGTGGGACGAAGGTCCAGGTTGCGAAGGCGACTGCGGTCCGTACTTCCAGAGCGAACGCTTGGATATTTATCACCGCGAAATCAAGAAGCTCCTGGATGCCGGCTACGCCTACTACTGCTTCTGCTCCGAAGAACGCCTGCAGGAAGTCCGCGCCGAACAGGAAAAGTCTCACGTGCCGGTTACCGGTTACGACCGCCACTGCCGTAATATCAGCCGCGAAGAAGCCGAAGCCCGCATTGCCGCCGGCGAAAAGGCCGTGATCCGTTTCAAGGTTCCCGAAACCGGTGTCACCGAATTCGATGACATGATTCGCGGCCACATCAGCTACCAGAACGAACTTCTGGACGACCTCGTGCTCATCAAGCGCGACGGTTACCCGACTTACCATTTTGCAAGCGTCGTTGACGACCACCTGATGGGTACCACTCACGTGCTCCGCGGCGATGAATGGATTAGCTCTACGCCGAAGCATGAACTCTTGTACAAGGCCTTTGGCTGGCAGCCGCCCGTATGGTGCCACCTGCCGGTGATTCTTGACAAGAACGGCGGTAAACTTTCTAAGCGTAAGGGCGCCGCCTCTGTGGGTGACTTCCGCGACCTCGGCTACCTGCCCGAAACGCTGGTGAACTACTTGGCTCTCCTCGGCTGGAACCCGGGCGATGACCGCGAAGTCATGACCATCAAGGAAATGGTTGATAGCTTTACGCTCGAACGCATTAACCCGAAGTCCGCCAGCTTTGACGAAAAGAAGCTGCAGTGGATGAACGGCCAGCACATTCACCTGTGCGATGACGGCATGCTCAAGGGAATCATGAAGGAAGGACTCGTTGCCAAGGGTATCGACCTCTCCAAGGAACCGGAAGCCCGTCTCGACGAAATCGTGAAGCAGCTCAAGCCGCGTGCCCACTTTGTGCAGGACTTGGCCGACATGGCCGTGTACTTCTTTGTGGCTCCGACCACTTACGATGAAAAGGGTGCCAAGAAGCACTTTGGCGAAGGCTCCAAGGAAGTGGCAACGCTCGTGCGCGATATGCTCGCCTCCATTGAAGACTTCAAGACTCCCGTCATCGAAAAGGGTTTCTATGACCTGGCCGAACGTTGCGGTCACAAGGTCGGTGAACTCGTCGGTGCCCCGCGTCTTGCCGTGTCCGGTGTTACCGCAGGCCCTGGCTTGTGGGAAATGTTTGAACTCATTGGTAAAGAAGAAGTGCTCCGCCGTATCGACGTGGCTCTTCCGCTCATGAAGTAAACCGTAAGACATGCGCGAACAGTTCCCTCACAGATTGTACTCTCAGAGGCTTTTTTGCCGACGCTGCCAGAAGGTAGTGGAACACGGCGTATTTGCCCGCGAGGCGTATTCAACCTTTGGGGGAATGGATCCGCATATTCCTCTTTTATGTTGTTGTGAATCCTGCGGCACCATGTTTGTTGCTTTTTCGAACGAATTCGTTTTTTGCAACAGGGAATATGTCAATCGCGACTATACCAAAATTTACGGCTACAACCGCATCAAGGCGGGCGATTGGGTTTATTTTAAAGGTTCGCCCAAGCCGGGCTTTGTCAAGAGCATCTTCCAGACGCCCGACAAGTTGATTTTGGTTGTCACTTATGACGGCGGCCCCTTTCAAAGAATTGAAAAACCCAGGGTTACGATAGAAGACGAAGAATCCCCCGAAGGGTATCGCCTTTTGCCGATTCAGAGCGCGCAGACACTTTTGGGCGACTACATTTACCACGCCATTCGTGACCAGTTTGGTATAGCCGTTGGCTTGGTCAACGACGGCGAAAAAGACAAGCTCGCGGTTTTGTTGAAAGACCATACGCTGGTGTTTATTACGCTCCCGCCTTTGGCTCAGAATCTGTCGAACGAAAAGCTGTGTGCTACGGTGCAGGGCAAGCTTGCCCAGGTGTTCCCGGAACATTGCGATAAAATTTCGGTCGAAGCGGGGCAGGGCATTATTTACCTGAACGGCCTTGTCAAGAACCTGTCTATCCAGCGGGCGGTGGTAAAGTGCGTGAACGCTTTGCCCAAGGTGCGCGGCTGTGTGGACTTTACCCGCGTGGTAGTGCCGCCGTTTATGACCGACGAACAGATTGAAAAGTCTGTGTACGACCAGCTGGATGCTTCGGCGACGCGCTTGTTCGATTGCAAGGTGCGTGTGCAGGATGGCAAGGTGCAGGTCGAGGCGTTTTGCTATGAAAACGAACGCCCGAAGGATTTGGATAACCGCTTGGCTGAAATTCCGGGCGTACGCGACTTGATTTGCCTGGTGACAGAAGTTTATGATCCTGTAAACGTAGAAGTCTGCCAAAAGGTAGAGTCGGAAATTGCGTCGAGTTCTTTTTTACGCGGCGCAAATGTTAGAATATCTTGCAATAACCGCAGGTTTTTGCTGGAAGGGAGTGTGACTTCGCTATTGCAAAAGGAACTTGCCTTTGCGACACTCCTCAAGAATGTAAAGACGACGTCCATTGAAAACCGTTTAAGAATAGTTTAGGAGGTGCCTATGGCTACCGGTTACGAAAAAATTAATGCGATAAAGAACAAGCTGAAAGTCAAGCAGACGGTGAATGACTTGGCTCGTCTGATGAATTGCGGCCCCCGTACTATTTTCCGCCATTTGGAAGTGATTGGCGAAGAAAACTGCGGTCTACGTAAGTTCAAGGAAAATGGTGAAACCTATTACATTATCCAGACCGAAAAAGAAGCGAATTTCAACCAGGAAGTCGTAAAGCAGCTTGAAAAGATCAAGAAGAGTTTGCCTGCAAATGCCGCTCCCGATATCAAGACGGTCAAGCTTCTGGATAAGGTCATCAAGACCATGCAGACCACGAATCCCGAAGACTTCAAGCCCGAGGCGATTTCGACGGACCCGGATTACGTTCTGGATTACGGCCCCTTCAGCGACGACAAGTTGCAAGACACTATGGTCAATCGCGTGCTCAAGGCAATTCACGACGGTTTTTCCATCAAGATCCATTACCGCCCCTCCGGCAAGGGCCATACGGACGCCGAAGAGGTGACCCTGGAAGTGAACCCGGTCAAGGTAATTATGCGCGTAGACACGCTTTACCTGGTGGCTGGTGAAATGGATGAAAAGGGAAACCAGATTTTCAAGAATTACGTTTTTGAACGCATTGACAGCGTGACCGAAACGAATCACGCCATGCCCAAGTTTGTGTTCGATGCCAAGCTGCATTACAAGTACTGCTTTGGCAAGTATTCTGGCCAGGGCGCTCCCGAAGATGTATCTCTTGAAATCAAGTCGACCTCCAAGTGGTTGCAGTCGCAGTTTGAACGCTCGCATTTCTTCCCTGAAATTTCGAAGCGCTTCGACAAGAACAAGAACATGATTGTCGACATGAAACTGCGCATTACGCCGGATTTGGAAACCTGGCTGATGGGTGTTGCGACGGATGTCCGCATTCTTAAACCTGCATCGCTTAAAGAAAGCGTGAAGAAGTTATTGAAAAAGGCTCTCGCTGAGATGGATGCCTAAAATGGAATCGCATAATCTTTCTGACTATAATTTTGAATTCCCTAAGGAACTGATTGCCAGCCGTACGGCGGGCAAGGGGAAAACCCGTATTTTGCATTGCCCCAAGGATGGCGGTGAACGCCGCATTCTGAAGGCTCCTGAAATTGTCGACCTTTTTAAGCCGGGCGATTGCCTGGTGGTAAATAACACGAAGGTGATTCCGGCCCGATTGTACGGCCACACCATGCACGGCGGCGAAGTCGAAACGCTCTTGGTGCAGGCTTTGATTCCCGCTGAAGACGGCTCAGCCCGCTACGAGGCGCAGGTCCGCCCGGGTAAGGCTTTCAAGATCGGTCGCGAACTTGAAATTGCCGGCGTCAAGACGGTTGTCGAAGACATCAAGGAAGACGGCGCTCGCGTGCTGCGCTTTGCGGTAACGCCTGTGGAACTGGAGACGGTGATGAACCGCGAAGGACACGTGCCTCTGCCGCCTTACATTGACCGCCCCGATGACGAAGACGACAAGAAGGCTTACCAGACGATTTTCGCGAAGTATTCGGGTGCGGTGGCTGCTCCGACGGCTAGCCTCCACTTTAGCGAAGAAATGCTCGAAGCCTTGAAGGCGAAGGGTGTTTACGTTGCCGAAGTCACGCTGCATGTGGGCCCGGGAACCTTCCAGAATATCTCTGTCGAAGACTTTACGCAGCACAAGATGCATGGCGAACATTACGAGCTCACTGCCGAAAATGCCGACATCATCAACAAGGCCAAGCGCGATGGTGGTCGCATTGTAACGGTGGGCACCACGAGTACCCGCGTCATCGAAACGATTGCCGACGCGAACGGATTCCTGAAGCCGCAAAAGGGCGTGACCCATGCGTTCTTCTATCCGGGTTACCGCTACAAGATTGTGGATGGCTTGCTGACCAATTTCCACTGGCCCAAGAGTAGCCTCATCTTGCTGGTGTCCGCCTTCTATGGCCGCGAAAATACCCTCGAAGCCTACAAAATGGCGGTTGAAAACAAGATGAAGTTTTTCAGCTACGGCGACGGAATGCTGATTCTTTAGAGTCCGCTTTTTAACGCGCGCTCTGGAATCCAGAACCAGTCGGGTCGGAATTCCAGCTCGTAACAAGCTTCGTAGATGGCCTTGCCCAGTACATAGGGCGAGGCCTCTTCTTTTAATTGCGCAACGGAAATGCCGGATTCACGGCTGTAGCCTTGCAAAAAGGCTTCGGCCGTGACTTGCTCGAATTCCTTGTCGCCGCGGACGGCGCTGGCATAGGCGAAGCTGCGGAGCATGCCGGCTATGTCGGCGGCGGGGGAGCGGAGCCTGCGCCTGTATTCCAGAGTGCGGGTGGGTTCGCCTTCGAAGTCCAGCACGATAAACTTTCCGTCTTTATAAAGCAATTGCCCTAAGTGATAATCCCCGTGAATGCGCTGCGGTTGGAGCGCATGTGTGCCCGCATTGTCACCCCGGACTTGCTGCGACCGGATGCTTTCCACGCGAGCGATTAAGTTCTCTTTCCCATTCGCCTTCAAAAGCCCAATGAGCTTGTCAAAGGGAACTTCTTCGGCCTGCGCGGGCGTGCCTTCTAGATCCTTGAGCGCCTTGTGCATTTGGGCGGTGGTGCGCCCGAGTTCGAATGCGGCGTCTGCAAAAAAGTTCTGGCTGCCGGTTTGCGCTTTCTCATTTGGTGTGCGGACCATCAAATCCCATGCATTCTGGGCGTCGGGAACGTGTTCTTCGAGAATCCCGAGGGTACGTGTTTCGCCGTCTTTTGTGTAGCTGAAATCGCCGTAGAAATCCGGGGCGATTTTGGGAAGGCCTTGTGCCGCTTTTTGGCTCAGGTGCTTCATGATTTCGGCTTCGGGGTGTTCGCCGACTTGCAAACGGCGGTACAGCTTGAAAAAGAATTCTCCCTTGGAGTAGAACGCGGAATTGCTTTGCTCGGCGTTCAGGGGCCGTGCGTGCAGCAATGTTTCTTTCGGAAAATTTGGGCCGAAGTATTCGGCGAGTACCGCGCCTATTTTGGACTCGTCTTCGATGACGCAGTAGTAGTCCCGTTCGCCGCTTTCAAAAAGAACTTGGATAATCGAAACTTTTGTGCCGCCGATGGGGATGCTGTCGAGTTTTTCGATAGAACGGATTTGACGGCCCTTGCCCATGAACCAGCGTTTTCTTGAAATGTCCTCAATCATCGCACATCTCGCATCACACATTTCACATTAGCCTCTGGCCTTAAGCGGTGGAAAATACCCTTGGGCGCGGAGGGTGGCGAGAATTTTGAGTTGCGTTTCGAGAGGTTCTTTGAGAATGCCTTCGAGCACGAAATCGGGAATGCGCTTTTGCGGACAGAATTCCCTGGGAATATCTTTAAAATCGGACAGTTGCCAGTTCACGAGAAGCTTGGGCAGGAATTGATCCCACGGAAACAGGTCGTTTGGCTTGAGGTAAAAACGGGCGGGCTTTTTGCCGTCTTTGGCTTCGAGCAATAGGGAACCGTCCCTAAAGCAACTAAAAAGCACAGCCTGCCTTTCCTCGTTCGAGGTGGCGGGCTGCGCTTGAATAACCAACACCATTTTCAAAGTACGAAACCTTAGGCCGCGAGTTCTCTTTGGATCTGCGAATACTGATAGCTCGAAATCGCTGTGATTTTGAGAATCAGCTCGCGGGTAATGCCGGCCTTGATTAGCGCCTTCGCATACTGGATTCTGCTTGTGTTCGACATAATTTACCTCACACGTTAAGACACTGTCGATTGGTTTACCCCAATAAAGATACAATAAAATTCTGACATTTCAATGTCAAAAATAATGCAATTTTTTTCGTATTTTCGGGTATATTGGGCCTAACTTGTTGATAGTTCGTGAATTAGGTCCATTCACTTTTTTTAGGGCGAGTGTGATATAGATTACAGGAAAATGCAGCTCTCTTTTGTTAACGTACTGTTACAAAAGACCCTTTAAAACAGGGAATTTGGCGCGGTATTCTTCTTGTGGGGCCGATTCAATTCGTGCATAAACGATGCCTTCTTCTTGGCCATTTGCGCTTGCGATAATTTCACCTTTTGGGTTGACTATCATGGAGTTACCGCCATTCAATTCGCTGCCGGTGCAGTTGACTGCGGCCACATAAACTTGGTCTTCGATGGCGCGGGCTTGCAGCAAAGTTTTCCAGTGGGCAATACGGGCGAGCGGCCAGGCGGCCTGAATGGTAATGAGTCTTGCGCCTGCCTTGACGGCGTCGCGGTAAAGTTCGGGGAATCGCAGGTCGAAACAAATGGTCGCGGCGGTGTTCCAGTTCGCGATTTTGAATAAATTAACGTTTTCGCCGGCGGTGAATTTGGCCTGCTCCATGAAGAAGGGGCGGCGCTTGTCGTAGTGGGAGAATTCCTGTGCGTTGCCGGGGGCGTAGACGCTGCTGTGGTTCAACAGGGCGCCGTTAGAACGTGCGATTCCTGCTCCCATGACGTAGCAGCCGGTTTGGTTCGCGAGTTCGTATAAGAGCTGGGCGGTTTCGCCGGAATCCTTGGTCGAAAAGTCTTCGGCGGCAGATTCGGGGTGCAGGGGCAAGTAGCCTGTGGCGAACATTTCGGGCAAAATGATAAGTCCCGGTACGGAGTCGCTTGCGTTTTTGCGAATTTTGGCGGTCAGTTCGCGCACTTTGGCGAAGTTTTTTGCCTTGTCGTTCGGGACGACATCCATTTGTACCAAGTAAATATCGAGCATACTATAAATATAGAACTTAGTTGGTAGAACTAAGAACTTAGTTTTTTCTATTTTAAAAAATATGAGATTACGCTCCCTGTTTGTTTTCGTTCTGCTTTTTGCGGCTGCCGTGTTTGCCGCGACCCCGACCTTGATTGTGGGTGTGGTTCTGGAATCCGAAACCGATTTGCCGATTAAGAATGCGACGATTACCTATGTCTCGGGTAAGAAGCTCGGTGAAACCGATTCCGATGGTCGATTCGAATTGACTGCCGATTCCAAGAATGCGGTGCTTATCTTTAAAAAAGACGGTTTCGATAGCGTGCAGGTGGAATTGCAGGATTTTGCGGACTTGTTCGACATGGTGATTACCATGCAGACGACTGCCGACGTGCGCAACCTGGGTACAAGCACCGTGATCGGTGGCGGTGGCGACAAGGTGCAATGGACTTTTGAACGCAAGGTGAATCTCGATAAGCTTGAAGATGCGGCCGGCATGCGTTTCGACGTGACGGAACACCTGAGCCAGATGCCGGGTATTTCGGGCCAGAAGGATTTTAGCAGCGCTCTTTATTACGAAGGTTCCCGTGCAAGCGATGTGGCTTACCACTTGGGCAGACTCCGCGTGCCGAACATGCGTCACTTGGATGTGGGTTTCCCGGGTAACCTTTCGGTAATCAACCCGCATATCTTGAGCGCCATCGAAATCCATGACCATTACGGCGAAGGCCCGATCGGTCAGGGCCTGGCAACGTCTGTGCAGTACATTCCCGAACAGACCAAGGGTGACTGGGGCCTGCGCGGAACGGCGGGTATTGCCTTGCAAGAAGTGGTGGTCGATGCTCCGTGGCTTTTCTGGGACAGCTTCCGTTTTTCGTTCCGCAGGCTCGATGACGAAATGCTCAAGAATATGGGTGAAAAGTTCTTTAGCGAATTCCGCAAGGACCGCAGCGGGGAATGCTCGGGTAGCGACTGCAACGTGAAAACCTCTGACCCGTACGACCTGACTGCTTTTGACGTGTATGCCCAGTTTAACGGTTCCGATAGCAGCGGCAATACTTGGGCCTTGCGTACCTTGTACAGTTCTGACGAATATAGCGTGCACCAGGATACCGCGACCTCTTATAACGAGGTGAACTCCATCGACATTATCGAAGGCAAGCAACAGTACTTGGTGGTGGGCGCCGAATACAATTCCCGCTTTGGAACCTCGGCTCATGCCGGCGTGGTGCGCGAAGTGCTGGGCGATACGCTCCGCGATACTAAGGGATTCCGCAATACGGCAAACTCCAAGGAAGCGGCCACTTATATCGATGGCTATGAACAGACCCATACGACTTTGACGGGTGGTGTCGATAAGAACTTCAAAGGAAGTATCCTGGGTTCCAAGTTGAGCTGGGCCTTGCTCTATGAACACCACTTTGTGGAACGCAGCTACCAGGATTATGGTGGCTCGATTACGGATGACTTTAATGCGGGCGTGTGGTCGGGTGCCGGCCGCATGAACTGGCAGAGCGATTTCTCTCAGAAGATTCTCTCTGTGGGTGCGGTGACCGATTTGGGCGAACGCGAAGCGGCGCCGACGGCCTCGTTCGACTTTGACCAGAACCTTTCCCGTATCGATACGGCTTACTGGCGCTTGATTGCGAATGCCGCCTACCGTAGCGACTGGAAACCTTATTACGACGATGGTGAACTGACGGGGCGCTTGGAATCGGGCGTGTCCGGCAAGCTCGGCTTGGGCTACAATTCCAAGTACTTTGTGGCACAGGGCTCTGGCTTTGGCCGCTACTACCCGGATCCGCTGCTCCCGATGCCCAAGGCATTTGCGCAGTACGAAGACGTGACTCCGATTGACTACGCCTGGGTGGCCGGCGCCTCTGCCACGATGGAACTCAAGACTTCGCACCATTTCTCAATGGCGACAAACGTGAGCTCGGTGTACGGAGAATACGAACTCGATGGTGGCAAGTCGCTCCCGTGGGAAGCGAACTCCCGTCTGGATATTCTTTCTCACTTCCGTTATTACCCGCGCAAGGATTCGATTCTTTCGTTCATCATTACGCACCATGCGGCATTGCACCGTCCGCTGTACTACTACGAAATCATGCCGTCTGATCCGAAGGACCGTAGCAACGGTACACGCCGTCTCAAGGACTTCCACGACTTTACGGATATGTTCCGTACGGATGCCCGCGTAAACCTGGATTTGATCGGCAAGAACAACAGCTTCTTCAGGACTGCAAGATTCTACGTGGAAGTGGACAACATCTTTGCGAACCTGGATGTCGATGCGCTCAAGTTCTTGGGTAGCGAAAACGCCCGTGAACGTTCTTGGGTAACTCGAGACGACAATGCCGACATTAACGACGGCTACGATCTGGTGCCGTTTATTGCGAAGGGCATGGGCCTGTACGTGCAATTCGGCGTCGAAGTACAGCTGGGAATCTAGTTGCTAGAAGATGAATGATGTGTAATGTGAAATGTGTGATGGGAAATAATACATCTCACATTCCTCATTTCTCATTTCACATTGATATTTTGGTTGGGCTCATGTTTCGGATACTTCTGACAGTACTTTTTCTGGGTGCCATGGCTTTTGCTCATGAGACAGATTCTCTGTTTGTTCCGCCGAAGCCCGAAAAGCCCTTGCGCTATTGCAGCTCCGTCAAGAAGTGGATTGCTTTTGCGACGGCAGATTCCAACATGGTCGAAATTACCCGCCTGAAGGGGGTGCGCATGGACTTGCGTTATGCGACCTTCGAGAATGTGACGGGCCACGATTTGTATTGTGGCGTACAGCGCGCCTTTGTGCATAAGGATGCCGCGGCAAAGCTCCGCAAGGCCGTGAAGATTATGGAACGCGAAATGCCGGGTTCCGAGCTCGTGATTTTTGATGCGTCGCGCCCGCTGTATGCACAGGAGGCTTTGCGGAAGACCGTGCGCGGTACGCCTTATTCGGCTTACGTGTCTTCGCCGGCCACGGGCGGGCTCCATAACTTTGGCTTGGCTCTGGATTTGAGCATTACCGATGCCGATGGCAACTTGCTTGACATGGGCACGGACTTTGATTCTTTTGAACGCTGCGCGGGCGAAGTCGGCGAAGCGGAAGCTTTAAAGAGCGGTCGCTTGACGCAGGAGCAGGTGGACAACCGCAATAAGCTTCGCAAGATTATGCGCGGGGCGGGCTGGGTCCCGCTCGGCAGCGAGTGGTGGCATTTTAACGCTTACCCTAGCAAGTACGTTCGCGAGAACTATCCGAAGTTCCCGTTGTAGCGCCCTTGTCTTGCCGCACATAGATGCGGCACCTCCTTTTACGGCTTTCCAAAACACCTGCAATCCATATTGCAAAAGTTTCTTTAAACAAATACAAAGGAGATCCCGGCTCAAGGCCGGGAAGACAATCTGGCTATTCAATTTCCACTTTGATTTCGACGTTTTGCACCCAGGGCTTGGGTGCGTTTATGATGGGATGCAGAATTTTGCGGACGGGGGCGAGGTCTTGTGTCTTGATGTAGAGCTTTGCCCAATGTACGTTTTGCACGACGGGCACGAAGGCATCCACAGGGCCGAGCACCATGAGGTTCTTGTTCGCACGGAGAAGGGCTTCGAGCCGTTCGACGGTGTGACGCAACAAGTCTTCGTCGCGACTGCCGCAGCTGATTTCCACGAGCTTGCAGAAGGGCGGGTAGAAGGCGGCGCGCCGGTCTTCCATTTCTTTATTCGCAAATCCGTTGAAGTCGTGGTTCACGGCAAATTGCATGATGGGTTCAGACGGCTTGAGCGTCTGGATAAGCACTTGGCCTTCGCCGCCGGCACGACCCGCGCGCCCTGCAGTCTGGCTGAGCAATTGGAATAGCCTTTCGGTGGAGCGGAAATCGGGAATGCCGAGTCCGCTATCGGCGCCAACGACCCCGACTAATTGCACGCCCGGAAAGTCGTGGCCCTTGGCGACCATCTGCGTTCCAATCAGAATGTTGTATTCGCGGTTGCGGAACGCGTCGAGAATCTTTTCGCTGGCACCCACGTTCTGGGTGGTGTCGCGGTCCATGCGAATCACTTTCGCATTCGGAATCCATTCGGCGATTTCTTCTTCGAGCATCTCGATGGCGCCGCCCACAAACTCGTAAGTTTCGGCGCCGCAGGCGCTACACGGTGTGTTCACCGGGTAAAGGGCGGCGCAGTAGTGGCACATGAGCGAGCGGTATTGCTTGTGGTATACGAGCGGAATGTGGCAATGCTTGCAGTAAAGCGTCTCGCCGCATTCGGTACACACGCGCATCTTCGAAAAACCGCGACGGTTCATGAGGATGATCGCCTGGTCCCCGCGCTCGATGCAATCGGTCAAAGCTTCGCGCAGCGTGGGTGACAACAGGATTCCCTTTTGCTGGCGCATCTTGCCCATGTCCACGATTTGCACCTTCGGGAGCGGCGCCTGTGTGGCGCGTTCCTTGAGCGAGACAATCTTTAAATTTTTTGCCTGGGCGTTATAGAATGTCTCGAGGCAAGGCGTGGCACTTCCGAGAACCACGAGGGCGCCGTACTTGTACGCCAAATGGAAAGCCATTTCGCGGGTGTGGTAGCGCGGCGCCGGATCCTGCTGCTTGAAGGAGGTGTCGTGCTCTTCGTCGAGAATCACCAGGTCAAAATCAAACGGCGCAAGAATGGCACTGCGGGTGCCGAGAACCACTTGCGCATCGCCCTTCAAAATGGAGACGTAGCCTTCGCGTTTTTGGGGTGCGGAAAGCGCCGAGTGCAAAACCACAATCGGAACTTGCAGAAAATCTTCAAAGCGCTTGAGCGTTTGCGGGGTAAGCCCGATTTCGGGCACGAGGATTAAAACTTTCTTGTTTTGCTTGAGGGCTTCGCGGGCGAGCTCCTGGTAAACGCGGGTCTTTCCCGAGCCTGTCACGCCGTGAAGCAATACGCCGCGGAAACCAGTCTTGTTCAGTTCTTCGCAAAGCGTGTTGAATGCGTTAGTTTGTTCTAAAGTGAGTGCCGGAGCGTTCGGGGTCGTTGCTCCTCTAGCCTCACGCGAGGTGGAGGCTTCCCCCTTTGTAAAGGCTAGAGCATCCAGGTACTTCTCGAAGTCGCTGGGCCAGAACACGAACAGCGCCTTCATGGGCGTGCTGATATAATAGCGTGCTGTCCATTCGAGCGATTCCATATAACGTTCGCTAAAGCGGTAGCCGGACTGGTGCGGGTAAGCAGGGCGCACATCAAACTTGGGGCGGTCCTGGTGGACGCGTGCGACCACGGCGAGGGCCGGCTTTTTACGGGTGGCAAACTGAACCCATACAACGTCTCCGCGGCAGAGGTTGACTCCGGCGGGGACTCCGTAGGTGTATACATCGGGGGCCATGGGAATGTACACTTCGCAAAAATCCGTTAACAATTCGGACTTGAGCTTCTGATGTACCTCTTCCGGGGCGCTAAGTTTTGGGATTCGTTTTGTCACGGGCTAAAAGATAGTTAATACCGCAAAAAGCGCCTATTTTACAATCTTTTTTGTTTCAAAAAACTTTTTTTGTTAGATTATAGTATGTAATTCCCCTTTGGGAGTTGCCATACTATTGGAGATCTCTATGAGCTTATTTGACGCCTTTAAACCGAAGTGGCAAAATTCCAACCCCGAAAAGCGACTGGAAGCAATCGCCGAATTGGGTGCGGACAACCAGGATGTCCTGGAACGTGTTGCCGAGTCCGATACCGATGCTTCTGTCAGGATTGCTGCCGTAAAGAAGTTGACAATCATTGCTACCCTGAAAAAGATTTCGGAACGCGATTCCGACGAAGAAGTAAAGCGTACGGCTAAGACTCGTTATTTGGAAGAAGTTGTCAAAAAGCTTAAAAACGAGGCTCAACCGAGTGCCGAGGATCTCGCTTATCTGCAAGATGTTAAGGATACGCACTATGCCGAAGACTTGCTCAAGGGTGTGAACACCGCAGGTCTCGTCCGTGCAGAACTCGTAAAGATTTGTACCAAGCAGTCGATCTTGGCCCTTGCCGCTAACCGCGACCTGGACGAAGATATCGCGATGACGGCTGCACGCAAGGTGACCTCCGACTCCTTGCTCCAGGATATCGCAAAGAGCTCCAGACAGCCCGAAGTACGCAAGGCTGCAAGCGAAAGAATCCGCGCAAGAAAAGATGCTGAAGACAACGGTAAAAAGGCGGCCGAACTCTTGGCAAGCAAGCGCGAAGCTCTTGTACAGCAAGCTCATTTCTTGGCAGCGCAGAAGGAACCTCTCTCTGTCAAGTCTCAGTTTGAATCTTTGATGGAAGAAGCCGCTAAGCTTGGCATGGGCGACAAGCAGGCGACGATCGACGAAGTTTATGCAAGCTTCAAGAAGTTCTGCGACGAAGCGGATGCCGCACGTATCGCAGCCGAAAAGGCCGAAGCCGAAAAGCAGGCCAAGATTGCTTCTCTCACGGCAGCTCTCGAAGAACTTGAAACCTTGATTTCTGAAAACAAGGTGGCTGACAACGCTGAACGCGTGGACGCCATTCTCGCTGAATGCGCCGAAAGCAAGTCCCTGATGGATTCCGCTTGGACCAAGCGTTACAATAACGCCACCTTCAAGGTGCAGGATTTGCGTAAGGTTAAAGAAGTCGTTGTTGACGTGCCCGAAGCGACCGACGAATCGGTGCGACCGGAACTGCTGGAACGCCTTAAGGCCTTGGCAGATACCGACGTGAACGACATGACCAAGAAGCATTTGCATGCCATTGTGCGCGAATGGGAAAAGCTTACGCTGTTGGAAGGCGAAGACCCGATGCTGCAGTCCTACAATGCGCTTCGCAATACGCTCTCTAATAAGATTTCTGCCTACGAAGAAGATTCGCAGAAGCGTTTCGAAGCCAATTCCGAAAAACTCAAGGCTATTATCGAAAAGGTGAAGGCTCTCGACGAAAACGAAGACTTCCGCGACTTGAACAAGAAGGTTCGCGAATTCTACCAGCAGTGGAAAGAAATCGTGGGTGAAAACAAGTTCAAGTACCACGACTTGTGGCAGGAATACAAGGCTGCAACCGCACGTTTCCAGGAAATGCAGCAGTGGGAAAACTGGCATAACGAAAAGGACCGTGATGACCTGCTCCTTGAAATGGATGCATTGACCAAGGAACCGGGCAGCCAGGCCGTTCTTGCCAAGCTCAAGGATATTACGAACCGCTGGAAAGAAATCGGACCTATTTCTGCAACCAAGTTGCAGGAATACCGCGACCATTTCCAGAGCAACTATGAAAAGATTAAGGAAAACTGCGCCGGCTACATCGAAGAGATGAATGCGGAACGCCAGAAGAACTTGGCCGACAAGGAAGCCCTTTGCGCCAAGATCGAAGAACTTGTCAAGAACACGGAAATGTTCTGGAAGGACAAGTACAAGGCCATGCAGGAAATCCAGGAACAGTGGAAGGCCATCGGCATGGTGCCGAAAGAAAATGTGGCCGCCCTTACCGAACGCTTTAAGGCTGCAACGACTGCCTACTATGCCCAGCACAAGGAAAACTTGAAGCAGGAAGACGAAAACCGCGAAGCCAACTACGAAAAGAAGGTGGCTCTCTGCATGGAAGCCGAAGCTCTCAAGGAATCCAACGATTGGAATGCTACTTCGAATAAATTAAAACAGTTGCAGGAATCCTGGAAGGCTGTTGGTCCTGTGCCGAAGAGCAAGTCTGACGAAATCTGGACTCGTTTCCGCACGGCATGCGACAGCTTCTTCGAAAAGAAACGCGCCCATTTCGAAGAAATGGACGCCTCGAAGCAGAAGAATCTGGATGCCAAGAACGCCTTGTGCGACAAGCTCGAAGCCATGGAAGCCGCAGCCCAGGGTACGCTTGACGAACTGAAGGCTGTCGAAGCGGAATGGAAGGCCATTGGCATGGTTCCGAAGGAAGCCATTGAGACTATCAGCAACCGCTACAACACGGTTTACAACAAGATTCTCGAACGCCTCGCTCACGCTGATTCTTCTTTGGCTCAGGGCCTCGACGTGATTAAGGAAAAGAAGAACGCCATGATCGATAAGGTTCGCCAGTTTGCCGAAAGCGCTGGCTCTAACCAGCTTGCCGACGCCGTTCGCGAACTCCAGAAGGAATGGCGCGAACTTGGATTCTGCGGCCTGGAAGACATGGACTTGTACAAGAAGTTCCGCGAAGCTTGCGATGACTTCTTTACCCGCCGTCGCGACCAGCTCGATATTCAGGAACAGGCTCGCCAGAACAACTTGCAGAAGAAGCTGTTGCTCTGCGAACAGGCCGAAGACTTGCTGACGGACTTGAACGAACAGACTGTCGGTGCCTCCATGAACAAGGTGAAGCACTTGCGCCGTCTGTGGAAGGAAGTGGGTGCCGTGCCGCGCGAACAGTCCGAAAAGACTTGGCAGCGCTTCAATTCCGCTTGCGACAAGGTGTTTGCCTTTGGCCGCAAGGACAAGGAAGAAGCATCGGCTGCTGCTCCGGCAGAAGCCTAGGCCTTCGATGTCTTCCCGGCCGTAGAGCCGGGATCTCCTTTTATCAATTTTTGATCGCGAGCATGTCTCGCGATTTTTTTATTTTTGGGCTATCATGCAATTTCCTCCTTGGACAAGTATTGACGATGCCGCGCGCCTGCTCCATGATGGACAGGTGGTTGCGATTCCGACCGAGACTGTTTACGGCCTTGCGGGTAATGCTTATTTGCCGTCGGCCCTGGCGCAGATTTTTGCGATCAAGGAACGCCCGACTTTTGACCCGCTGATTGTTCACATTTGCGAGATTTCGCAGTTGGCTGACATTGCCGAAAATATTCCCGAAGCGGCGTATGCGCTGGCGAAGGCCTATTGGCCGGGCCCGATGACTATGATTCTGCCCAAGAAGGAATGCATTCCGGATTTGTGCACGAGCGGGCTCCCGTCTGTGGCGGTGAGGTTCCCGAGCCACCCGGTGGCGCAAGAAATTATCTGGAAGGCGGGCGTGCCGCTCGCTGCCCCTAGTGCGAACTTGTTCAAGCATGTGAGCCCGACGACGGCCGAACATGTGGCGGCACAGCTGGCCGACCGTGGCCTTGCAGGAATCGTGGATGGCGGCCCCTGCAACGTGGGCGTAGAAAGTACTATTGTCTCTTTAGTGGGCGAGCCGACGGTGCTTAGACCGGGTGCGATTACGCCCGAGATGATTGCAAAAGTCATCGGTGATGTGAAGATTAAGGAGTCTACCTCTAAACCTGGGCAAGCGATGGCGGCGCCGGGGCAGTGCGATACGCACTACCGCCCGCAGGTTCCGCTCCTTTATGGCGAAATCCCTGCCGGCTTTACGCTTCCGGAACACTGCGTGCGGATTGCCTTCGGCAATACCCCCGGCGTTATTCCTGCAACGCTGAATCTGTCTGAATCGGGCAATATGCTAGAGGCGACAGCCAAGCTGTACGCCTATATGCATGACTTGGATGACCCCAAGTACGACTTGATTCTGGTGGACCCGATCCCGAATGTCGGAGTCGGTATGGCCTTGAATGACCGCCTCAAACGGGCGAGCATCAAGTTTTAGTCTTTCTTCTTTAAAATCTCGCGGAGTTCGTTGGCTGCGCGCTGCAAGTCATCGTTGATGATGACGTATTCGTACTTGCCTTGCGTCTTGGCAAATTCCATTTCTTTCTTGGCGTTCTTCAGGCGGAGCTGAATCACGTCTTCGGAATCGGTACCGCGACCGCGCAGGCGCTTTTCAAGTTCTTCTTCGCTGGGCGGCAAAATCAGGATGCCGGTAGCGTCGGGGTAGACTTTGTCAAAGTTCACCTTGCCAAAAACGTCGAGGTCAAAAATCACGCGGTTGCCTTCGGCGAGAGTCTTTTCGACAAAGCTCTTGGGCGTGCCGTAGTAATTGCCGTGGACTTCGTTCCATTCGATCAGGCCGTCTTCCTTGATGAGCTTTTCGAATTCTTCCTTGGTCTTGAAGAAATAATGGACGCCGTCAATTTCGCCTTCGCGGGGCTTGCGCGTGGTGGCCGAAATGGAATACTTGATGTCCGGAAAATCCTTGATGACCAAATCCTTGAGGGTGGTCTTGCCAGCGCCGCTAGCGGCACTCATAACGAATAATTTGTTGCGCATAAAAACCTTTTAACTTCTTGCAATCAATTTCAATGTGTAATGTGAAATGTTTCGTCATGCATTTCTCATTTCACATTCCTCATCACTAATCACTGTTTACTTCTTGTCCTCGATATAAAGCGGTCTCTGCTTGACTTCGTCGTAAATGCGGCCGATGTATTCGCCCATAATGCCAATAGACATCAGCTGAATGCCGCCGAAGAATACGATGGCGGTCATGAGCGATGCCCAGCCGGGAACGGTGGTGGCAGGACTGAGGAATTTTTCGAGAATCGACCAAATCAACACGCCGAGACCGACGACGGTCGCGAACAATCCGGCGTAGAAACTGATCTTGAGCGGGGCGGAACTGAAACCGGTGATGCCGTCGAGGGCGAGTCGCACCATCTTCTTGAGCGGATACTTGGAGGTGCCTGCAGTACGTTCGGCGCGGTCGTACTTGACGCCAATCTTCTTGAAGCCGACCCAGCAGACGAGCCCGCGCAAGAATCGGCTGCGTTCGGGCAGGTTGGTCAGCTGGTTCACCACGCAACGGTCCATCAGGCGGAAGTCGCCGGTGTCAGGCGGAATATCGATGCTCGTGAGCTTGCCGATCAGGCGGTAGAAACAGAAGGCGGTAAAGCGCTTGAAAATGGTTTCGCCTTTGCGCTTGTTGCGCTGGGCGTAAACGACCTGGTAACCTTCGCGCCACTTTTCGAGCATTTCGTGAATCAGGCTCGGCGGGTCTTGCAAGTCGCCGTCGATAATGACGACTGCGTCGCCTGTAGAATGGTCGAGGCCTGCGCTGAATGCGGCCTGGTGGCCGAAATTGCGGCTGAAGTTGATAATCTTGTTGTTCGGATTCTGGGGCAAAAGCGATTCTACGATTTCGCGGGTCTTGTCCTTGGAACCATCGTTTACAAAGATGAGTTCGTGCTCGATATTCTTGAGTTCTTCTTCAAGAACGCGGTAGGTTTCGGCGACGATTTCTTCTTCGTTAAAAACAGGAATGATTACAGATAACAGCATGATTTACCTAGGGAATAAGCGCGGGGTTGATGATGTCGACGTGATCGCAGTCCATGTCTTCGTAAGAGTTGGTCTTGATGATAAGCGTCTTCACGTTTTCGACGCTCACTTCGGCAACCTTTAAATTGCCGAGTGCGAATCGGCCGCTGTCGTGAATCACGTTGCCGTCGGCGATGATTTGCAATTGCACACCGTCGCTGCAGAGCGATTCTTCGTCAAGGCCGTAACCCATCTTGAAAGTCTTGTACTTGCCTTCGATATTGAATACCGTTTCGGAAGAGGCGTGTGTGCCAAAGCCGTCGTTGTAGAGCTTGCCACCCACCTTGAACGTATTGCCTTCAAGCGAGGTGTTCTTGTGGAGCTTGCCCCAAGCCTGCTTGTGGCTCACGTAGGGCAATTCTGTCAGCTGCACGGCGCCTTCGGCATTGTTAAAGTAGAACTTCTGGATGTCGGCCATGAGTTTGCCGTTTTCGCGATTCTGTACCACGAATTCCATCTGGTTGTAGCCGGACTTTAACTTGTCATTAGCGATGCTTCCGCTAAAGCTTCCGTTAGAGTAAGCGCCGTGTGCAATGGTGTCGCCATCGAAAAGAATGGTGTAGTCCCATTGGTTTGCAACGGCGGCGGTTTCGTTCAGGTTGAATCGGTAGAAGAGCGATTGCTTGGTGGAATCTTCGGAACCGGCTCTTAGTTCAAGATCGCTTACGGCAATAATGTTTTGCGGGTTGAATTCCTTGCGGCCGTTGAACTTGGCGATTTGCACCCAGTAGTTGTTGGTAATCAGGATGTTCTTGACGCCTTCCAGGTCCATGTCGCGTTCAAACACGTCGCAGGTGGTGGCAATGCGGTGTTCCACGGCCTTCTTGTGGTAAGTCTGGCTATCCCAGCAGTCAAGACCGCGAATGTAGTAGACTTCGCCTTTGTACTTATCGATGAGCTTCTTGAGGTCAAGCGTGCTCATTTGGCGTGCGCGGTCGTAATGGATAGACGATACCCCGTAACCGATAAAATGCCAGGGGCGGCCGTAAATGAACATGCGTTCCTTTTTCGGCTGTTCCTTGAGCCAACTCAGAATTTCGTATTCTTCGATGGTCAGGTGGTTACGGTTGTACATGATGTTCTTGTTGAAATCTTCTTTGTAGTGGAAAGTCCAACCGGTAAAGATAAGGCCTGCAACAAGAGTGACCAGGGCGGTCGTCATCGCGTTTTGCTTGGCGTCCTTGCTGCCCATGGAGCTAATCAGCAATTGCACCAGGTGCGTTACCGGGAGCGCGCCGACAAATGCCATCGACGGCAACATGACCAGGCTGTAGCGCTGGTTAATCTGGATGCTGAAATCGCCCGAGACGTTTTCGAGAATCACGTACGTCTGAATGTGGTACAAGAGCAAGAAGGCGAGAATTTCGAGGTAGAAGTATTCCTTCTTCTTGGCGCCCCAAATGGCGCGGACCAACAAGTAAATGGCGCCGATGGCGAACAGGTAATTAAAGTAAGTGAGGAAGGGGTTTTCGAGTTCGCCGTTCTTGGTGAGCGGCTTGGTCATTTCGGCCCAGTTGCGGGCGAGGTCTTCAAGGAAGTGGCCGTGGGCTTCGAATTCGCCGCCCTGGAATCCGAATCCCTGGAAATAACTGATGGTGAGGAGTGCCGGAACCGAGAACAGCGACAGCGTCACGAAGAATACGGGGGCCTTAGGGCCCTTGCTGTCCAGAATCTTGGGAAGGGCGAACACGATGAAGGCGAGGAGGCAGAAGACCGTTTCTTGGCGGGTCTGTGCAAAGAAGGCCAGCGAGAGTGCCAACAAAGCCCAGTGCTTAAGGGTATTGCGGTCGTAGGCCCACTTGAAAATCAACAGCGAAAGGGCGGAAAGGAAAATGTAGAGCGGTTCCACCGACATGGCGCGGAACTGGAAAAGTACCGTGGGCTGTAATGCGGTCAGTAGGGCGGCAAAGAAGGCGAGCAGGGGCATTCGTGTCCAGGCGACAATCGCAAGGAACATCAGGAGCACCGCCAGCGGGAGCATCAGGAGTTCCATGTGGAAAATCCAGTGCAGGTTGTTGCCCAGGAGCGGCATGCCGAGCAGGTAAAGGAAGGCGAGGCCCTTGGTCTTGAAACTGTTCGACTTGCCGACGCAATTCAGCTTGCCATTTTCGAAGAATCCCTGGTTGCAGGTGCCCGATTCCTGGTTGTAATACATATTCTGGGCAACCGACATGAACACACTTTCGTCGCTCTGCACGCGGTGGCGGGCTTCAATCTGGGTGCCGGCGAAAATCGTAATCGCGGCGGTAAAGGCGAGCATCAGGATAGAAATCTTCTTTTCGGGCAGAATGCCCTTGATCCATTCCCTGAAATCTTTATGCAAAAGGGCGAAAATGACAATCGCTGCAATCAGCTGAACGATAAATAGCGGGAGCGGCAGGTACAGGTCAAGATTCTTGATGGTATCTTTGTGCCCGATATTGGGACCTAGGTAAATCAGGAACGGAATTGCAATTGATACGACAAGGCCGATAATGGTTCCCGGATGGGCGAGATTCTTCAAAAGTCCAATAATGAAAGCTTTCATTTTATAAATATAAATAATGAAGGCGCCCAAGGGCGCCTAGTTCGTTTGGAATTAATCCGATTTCATTTTTGTGTGAGCA
This sequence comes from Fibrobacter sp. UWB5, assembly GCF_002210295.1. NCBI lineage: Bacteria > Pseudomonadati > Fibrobacterota > Fibrobacteria > Fibrobacterales > Fibrobacteraceae > Fibrobacter > Fibrobacter sp. UWB5. The sequence goes on from NZ_MWQH01000002.1 coordinate 41,349, forward strand.
TTACTTCTTCTTTTTGCTCTTTTTGCTTTTTTTGCTGGATTTCTTCGAAGACTTTTTAGACTTCTTGCTGGACTTCTTGGAAGACTTCTTGACTGCGGGCTTGGGTTCCGGTTCCGGAGCAGGTTCTGCGGCCGGTTCGGGTTCCGGTTCGGGCTCGGCAACTGCTTCGGGTTCAGCGGCAGCTTCTTCTGCGGCAGGCTCTTCGGCCGGGGCTTCTTCTGCTACAGGTTCCGTAGATTCGGTTGATTCGCTGGCAGTGGTGTCTTCGGAAGGAGTTTCTTCGGAGGCGCCGTAGCCGTAATCAGTTTCAGAGGTCGTTGCCGTGGTGTCCGGTTCAGAAGAGTCGTAAGCTCCGCCGGAGTAGTCAAAACCGGAGGATTCCTGCTGCGGTTCCGGTTCGCTGGATTCCGTGTTCTGGAAGGCGTCCATGTTGTAGGGGTTTTCAGACTTTTCTTCGGCCGGCTTCTTGTCGCCAGAAAGGTTGAAACCGTAAGAGAGCATGACGCCTACGCGGCCGGACGATGCCCTGACCTTGGTGTCCATGCTTTCGTAAGACTTGAGGAGAGAGGTGTAGTCGTAGTTGACTTCAAGTCCGATATTGAACGGCAGGATGACGCCGATACCGCCCTGGACAAAGAAGTTGAGAGGCTTTTCCCACCAGTTTCCGTTGCCCGAAAGCGGAGCGAGTGTACCGGCTCTTGCAACGATGTAGGGAGAAACGGCGTACTTGTCCTTGATCGGGTCGTAAGAAATGGTACCCCACAGAGGAACGGTAGCCGGCGTTACGACGGTGCCGCCCTTTTGCTGGGCGCTTTTATAGCCCAAGCCGCCACCGAAACGGATAGGAATGTTTTCGGGGGAGACGAGAATTTCGGAACCAATCATAAATACGAGATCGGTATCCCACTTGATGTCAGCCTTGTTGCCGCCCTTATCGTAAGCGAGGTTCACTTTTGTGGGGAAGAGAATTTCGGTGAGAGGGCGAATCTCAAGAGCGTTTGCGGTACCGACGAGACCTGCCAAGGTTACTAAAGCTGTTTTGTAAATATTTTTTAGCATATTAAGAGACCTTTGTTTTTCCTGCCCCAAAAATAGATATAAAACGTCCGTATATTCCCACTGATTTGGTAAAACATTTTTCACTAAGTTCCATTAATTATAAGGAGATTATAAGGTGTTTTCTGATGGGTTACCTTGAGAGATTGGCCAAAAAAAGTTAAATTTGGGTCGCAAATTCTAAAGAGAGGTTAAAAAAGTGCAAGACGCGTTGGTTACAAAAGCGGCTGACAACATTCGAATCCTTTCCGCTGCCATGGTGCAGAAGGCAAAGTCCGGTCACCCGGGTGGAGCCATGGGCGCAGCAGACGCCATTACGCTCCTGTATTCGGAATTTCTCCGTTTTGACCCCGAAAACCCCTACTGGGAAGCCCGCGACCGCTTCTTTATGGACCCGGGCCACATGTCCGCGCTCCTGTACGGCGAACTTGCCATGCTCGGCAACCTCTCGATGGAAGACCTCAAGAATTTCCGCCAGCTGGGTTCCCGCACTCCGGGTCACCCCGAAGTCGAAGTCGCCCTCGGCATTGAAAACTCCTCGGGCCCGCTCGGTATCGGTCATGCCGTAGCCCTCGGTAACGCTATTGCCGAACGCTTCATGGTCGAACGCTTTGGCGACATCCTGCAGCACAAGGTGGTCTGCCTCGTGTCTGACGGCGGCCTCGAAGAAGAAATCGCTTACGGTGTGGGTCGTATTGCCGGTCATCTGAAGCTTTCTAACCTCATTTTCTTCTACGACGCCAACCAGGTGCAGCTGTCCTGCAAGGTCGAAGACGTGATGAGCCACGACTTCAAGAAGCAGTACGAAGCATGGGGCTTCCGCGTGATTGACGTGGCCGACGGTCACAACATTGCAGAACTCCGCAAGGCTTTCAAGGCCGCTTGGGCCGAAACCGAAAAGCCGACCATCATCATCGGTCACACCACCATGGCCAAGGGCGCCATTGCCGAAGACGGCAAGTCCTTCGAAGGTGCCGTTTCTACCCACGGTCAGCCGCTGAACGCTGCTGGTGCTTCTACCGACGCAACCGTGAAGAACCTCGGCGGCGATCCGGCCGATGCATTCAAGATTTTTGACGACGTGAAGGCAGGCTTCGAAGCCCGCAAGGAAGAACTCCGCAAGGAAGTCGCCGAATGGAAGAAAGCCAAGGCTGCTTGGGATGCCAAGAACCCGGAAAAGGCTGCCACCCTCAAGGAATGGCTCTCGGGCAAGGCTCCGAAGATCGACCTTTCTGGCCTCGAACTCAAGGAAGGTGTCGCTACCCGCGTGACTTCCGGTACCGTGCTCGGCTACCTCGCTGAAAACGTGAAGAACTGCATCTGCAGCTCTGCTGACCTTTCTAACTCCGACAACACCCAGGCCTTCCTCAACAAGACCGGCATCTTCCGCGCAGGCGACTTCAAGGGTGCCTTCGTTCAGGTGGGCGTTGCCGAACTGACTATGGGCGCCATCTGCTGCGGTATCGCACTGCACGGCGGCCTCTATCCGATTTGTGCTACATTCTTCGTGTTCAGCGACTTCATGAAGCCGGCAATCCGTATGGCAGCCCTCATGAAGCTCCCGGTCAAGTTCATGTATACGCATGACAGCTTCCGCGTGGGCGAAGACGGCCCGACGCACCAGCCGATCGAACACGAAACCCAGATCCGTTTGCTCGAAGGTCTCAAGCGCGAAGACGGCAAGTCCGAAATGCTGGTGCTCCGCCCGGCCGACGCCTTCGAAACCGTGACCGCCTGGGAAATGGCTTTTGAAAACAACGATCGCCCGACCGCGATTATCCTTACCCGCCAGAACGTGAAGACGCTCCCCGGTGACAAGCGCTACGAAGCCTCCAAGGCATGCCGCAAGGGTGCCTACATCGTGAGCGACAACTGTGGCTCCGCACGCCCGGACCTGACCTTCGTGTCTAACGGTTCCGACGTGCTCCTGACTCACGACGCCGCTGAAATCCTCCGTGGCGAAGGCCTCAAGGTTCGCGTGGTCTCCATGATCAGCCCGGCCCTCTTCATGGCTCAGGACAAGGCTTACCGCGAATCCGTGATTGTTCCTTGGACTCCGGTGTTTGCAAAGTCCAGCGGCCTTCCGCTCCTGTTCGCCCAGATCGTGGGCGGCTTCGGCAAGGTCTCCGGTCTCGAACGCTTTGGCGCCTCTGCTCCGGCTGGCGTGCTCGAAAAGGAATTCGGTTACACTCCGGAAGCTGTTGTGGCTGCCGCGAAGGAATACCTCGCTGAATTCAAGGCAAACGTCGCTGAATTCAAGAAGTTCAACTAAGGTTTAAGATGATTTGCCCATTCTGCAAGAAAGATAACGACAAGGTGGTGGACAGCCGTGTGAGCGGTTCGTCTATCCGTCGCCGTCGTGAATGCTGCGAATGTGGCAAACGCTTTACCACCCGCGAATACATCGAAGTCCAGCCGCTGACCGTAATCAAGCGCAGTGGCGAACATGAACCGTTCCAGCGCGAAAAGCTCCTGCGCGGTATCATGAACTCCTGCAAAAAACGCCCCGTCTCGGTCGCCGACATTGAACAGCTCGCGACCAACGTGGAAAACGCCCTGACCGTGACTGAAAACTTCGAAGTCAGCTACGAACAGATCGGTAACCTGGTGATGCAGGAACTCAAAAAGCTCGATGCCGTCGCCTACGTGCGCTTTGCCTCGATTTACCGCGAATTCAAGGAAGTCGGCGAATTCGTGGACCAAATCAAGAGCATGGACAAGTAGCGAGCTTTTTGCTAGAATTGATTTTACGTTAGTAAAATCGAATCCGTGTGGTAATTAAAAAGAATTGTTCTGCATGAACCTGGATTTTCCGAAACTTTTAGATGCGGCTTTCAACAAGCGTTCTCCGTTGTTTGAAACGACGGAGGCTTTTCGCATTGTAAACGGGGCGCCGGACGGTTTCCCCGGCATGACGCTCGACAAGTTCGGTGACCGTTACCAGATTCAGTTTTTCGGCGATGAATTGCTCCGTGAAAAGCATGCCATTGCCGATGCGATTGCGCAGAAGTTTTCTCCCGTTTGCCTCGTTGTAAAGGAACGCCTTTCGCGTTCTGGCAAATCGCTGGAGAACCCGCCGATGGAAGTGGTGGTGGGCCGTCCCGAAGATTCTATAGGCGTTGTCCGCGAAGGTTCTGCGAAGTTCCACATCGATTTGCTCGATACGGTGAATCCGGGGCTGTTCCTCGACATGCGTGCGATCCGTTTGGAGATGGGGTCTCGGGCTGCAGGGCGCCGTATGTTGAACCTGTTCAGTTATACATGCGCTTTCTCGGTGCATGGTCGCCTAGGTGGCGCCGAGATTTCGACGAATGCCGACATTAGCGCAAAGATTCTAGACAAGGGCCGCGAGAATTACGCCCTCAACGGCCTCGAACCCAAGCAGGGTGAATTCTTCAGAGGCAATGCGGTTGAATACGTTCACTGGGCGCAAAAGAAAGGCTTCAAGTTCGATGCCATTGTGCTCGACCCGCCCAGCTTCGCCCGCTTCAAGGGCAAGAACTTTAACGTGCGCGAACACTTGATGCCGCTCGTGGCCGACTGCGCTACGCTCCTGAACAAGGGCGGCCTCTTTATGGTGAGTTCCAACTACAGCGAATTCAATTTATCCGCCTTCTCGCGCAATGCACTTGCATCGGTTGCGTCAGTTCACCCCAGCGCCAAGACGCTCTGGAGCAAGTCGCAGGACATCGACTTCGTGGGCTCCGGCCACACCAAAGATAGCTGCCTCGTGGCAACGCTCATTGAAGTGTAATGATTGAAGCTTTGTTTTAGGCTTTCATGCGCCGACGGATTTCGGCTTTGACTTTATCAAGATCGCTGCTTGTAAGAATCGGAATTAACTCGTTGATTTCTTCGATGGGCTTGTCCCACCACTTGAATTTGAGCAGGAGTTCCGTCAGGTCTTCGTCAAAACGATAGCGGATGGCTTCGGCGGGGTTTCCGACCACAATCGTATAAGGCTCTACGTCGCTACCGACGACGCTGTTCGCGCCGATGATGGCGCCATCACCGATATGCACGCCCGGCAAGATGGTGGCGTTCTGTCCGATCCATACATCGTTTCCGATGACAGTGTCGCCCTTGAACGGCAAGTCGCTTTTGGCGGGCGGATTCATTGTCCAGCCTTCCAGCGTATAGAACGGGAAGGTTGAAACCGCATTCATCTGATGGTTGGCGCCGTTCATGACGAATTCCACGCCGGCGGCAATCTGGCAGAACTTTCCGATAATGAGCTTGTCGCCGATAAAGTCATAGTGGTGCGTCACATGGCTTTCGAATTTCGAGTCCGCGATATAGGTGAAGTCCCCGACAATGATGTTCGGGTTCTTGATGGTTGGCTTGACGTAGATTTCCTTGTCGTAGCCTGCGATCGGATGCACCGTGTTCGGATTCGGAGCGGTCATGGAACCTCTACTTGGCGGCGATGGTGAACATGCCGCTACGCGGGATGTGAACCTTCCAGGTGAGCCATTTCATCTGCTTGTCGTTTACCATGAGGTAGGGGTCTACGAGAGCGACGCTCTTGGTGCCGGCGAAGTCCATCGCGGTGCCGGCGTTTTCGTCGAAGTTCTTGCCCTTGCCGAATACCTGATAGAATAGCGGCTGCCCGAAGGTCACCATGATTTCGGGCTGAATAAAGCTGAGTTCCTTGGTGAGCATCTTGCGGAGCGCGGCTTCAAGAAGCGGCGCGAGCGGGCGCTCGGTGGACTTGAAAAAGTAGGTGATGCCGATGTCGTTTTGATTGATGCTCAAACTTGCGAATAGGCGCGAAAGCATCTGCCCGACGGCGGTTCCGAAGAAGGCGTCGGTGTTTGTCGCCGAGATGTTCGCTGCCTCGGCCATTTTAATGGCGGGGAGCAGGAAAAGTACTTTCGGCTTGGCGGGGCCAACATAGCGGGCGAGCGCAGCTTCTTTGGCGTACATGGCTTCGCCCTTGATGGATTCGTAGAATGCGTCAAGAGAATCGACAGATTCGAAGGCAGATGCCGCGCGCTTTACGATGCGCTCAGTCGGCATGTTGGCGGCAGAAATGGTGGTTGCCTTGGAATCGACGGCGCCGAAGAGCGAAGGCGCGAATCCGGTGGTGTCCGGAATCGGGGCCTGTGCAGATCCTGCTGCGGGAGCCGAGCTGTTCGGGAATTGAGGCGGCAGGTTGCGCGGCGCCGGGCGAGCTGCGGCCGGAGTCGGCGGAACAATGCTCGGTGCGACAGGGCGCGGGGGAACAGGCGCTGCTGGGCGTGCTGCAGGCGCTCCAGGAACTGCGGGCTTGCGCGTGAGCGTCCACGGCTCGTCTAGCAAGAGTTCCGCTTCGCCCAGGTCGATTTGTCCTGAAAGGTAGTTGCGCAGTTCGCTAAAGTCAAATTCGTCAGCCATTCAGGCGCTCCAGGCAAAAGTTCAAAATCGTCTCGGCCAAATCGACCTTCTCGCCCATGGCGAGCGGTGGAACGGGCTTGCCCTTTTCCACCAGGGCGAACCGCACGCAGTCGCGGCCAAAGCCGGAATCAGCGGCCACAGGTGCGTTCAAAAGCAATGCATCGGCGCCGCTCTTGGCAAGCTTTTCGGCGGCATGTTCTTCGAAGTGGTCGGTTTCAAGTGCGAATCCGACAATCACTTGGTCGTCGCGTTTTTGGGCGACGCTGTCTCGCAAAATATTCGGGTTCGGTTCCAGCTCCAGAATCAGCTGGCTGCGGCTATCCTTAATCTTTTCGGTGGCAGCCACTTTCGGGCGGTAGTCGGCAACGGCGGCGCAGTGAACGAGCGCGCTTGCACTCTTCATTCGTTCAAGGACGGCATCGTGCATGTCGCGGGCGCTTGTCACTCGAGTCACTTTCACGCTACCCGGGAACGCCGCCTCCATCGGGCCCGCGATGACTTCAACTTCAAAGCCGTTGGCATAGAACACCGAGGCGAGAGCCACGGCAGTCTTTCCGCTGCTGCGGTTGCTGATGTAGCGTACCGGGTCGATGGCTTCTTCGGTACGGCCAGCGGTCAAGAGAACTTTCTTGCCGTAGCCGGGGAGGCTTGCGTCTTGTGTCGGCGGAACATCTTGTGCAACAGGGCATGCCGGCGCGGGGGTCTTAGGGGCCGAGCCCCTAGGCGATGGGGTAGCGGAAGACGCGCAAGCGGCTGCAGCGAGGGGCAGGCTTGCCCCTTCCAGCCATTTCACGATTTCTGCAGGTTCCATCAGGCGACCCTGTCCGACTTCACCGCAGGCGAGTTCACCCGCAGGCGATTCAAGTACGGTTGTGTCTTCAAAGCCGCGCAAAATTTCGAGGTTGCGCTTTACGGCGGGGGAGTTGTACATGGCCACATTCATGGCGGGCGCAATCACGCGCGGGCAAGTGCAGCTCATAAAGCAAAGGCTTACCGGATCGTCGGCGATACCGCAGGCGAATTTCCCGATGACGTTTGCGGTCGCGGGCACCACCAAATAGAGGTCAGCCCAGCGCGGAAAATCGATATGCTGGAAGGGACGCGCCTCGACGGCTCCGTTCTTCAGGTACACGGGACACTTGCTAAGGCTTGCAAAAGTCAGCGGTGCCACGAATTCGGTAGCCGCATCGGTCATGCACACGCGTACTTCGGCGCCCTTTTTCTGTAACAGGCGCAACAGCTCGCAGCTTTTGTACACGGCAATGCCGCCCGAGACTCCGAGCAAGATTTTCTTTCCAGCGAGGTTCATAGGATGCAAGATAGAAATTTAAAAATGTCATAAAAGAAACCCCGCGACTTTCATCGCAGGGTTCCTTAAAGCATTAAGCTTTTGAAGAAGCTAATTAAGCTTCGGCTTCAGCGTCAGCCTTCTTCTTGGAAGCCTTCTTCTTCGGGGCGGCGGCTTCACCAATGGTGGTGCCAGATTCGCCCGGCTTGTGAGAGTCCATCCAAGCCTTGAGCTCAGCGGATTCACGGTTCTTGAAGTAGTCAACCACAGAGAGGAAGATCTTACGGTTGTTCTGATCGATTTCGGTCACAACGGCCGGAACTTCGTCGCCAACCTTGAATGCATCGGCCGGAACCTTGATGTATTCAGCGGTGAGCTTGGAAACCGGGATGAAGCCTTCGATACCGTCAGCGAGTTCAACCACGACGCCGCGGTCGAGCATGCGAACGATCTTGCCCTTCACTTCGGAGTTCACCGGATAGGTGTTGTCGATGGTGTCCCACGGATCTTCGGTGAGGTGCTTCATGGACAGAGAAATGCGGCGCTTTTCCTTATCGACGGCGAGCACGACGCATTCGACCTTGTCACCCTTCTTGACCATTTCGTTCGGGTGAGTGATCTTCTTGGTCCAGGACATGTCGGAAACGTGGATGAGGCCATCAACACCTTCCTTGATTTCGACGAAGGCGCCGAAGGAAGCGATGTTGCGGATTTCACCAACCACGCGGGCACCCGGCGGAAGTTCGGTTTCGATAGAATCCCACGGATCGGATTCGAGCTGCTTCATGCCGAGAGAGATACGTTCTGCATCTTCTTCAACCTTGAGCACGACAGCTTCGACTTCCTGACCAACAGTGAGGATCTTGGACGGGTGCTTGACATGCTGAGTCCAGGACATTTCGGAAACGTGGATGAGGCCTTCAACGCCGCTATCCAGTTCAACGAATGCACCGTAATCGGTAATGGAAACAACCTTACCCTTAACGATGGCGCCTTCCGGATAACGTTCGGCGATGTCCTTCCACGGATGCGGCTTAAGCTGCTTCATGCCGAGAGAGATACGTTCCTTCTTGTCGTTGAAGTCGAGAACCATAACTTCGACTTCCTGGCCGAGCTGGAGCAATTCGGTCGGGTGGTTGATGCGCTTGTAGCTCATGTCGGTGATGTGGAGGAGGCCGTCTACGCCGCCGAGGTCAATGAATGCACCGAAGTCGGTGATGTTCTTGACGATACCCTTGCGGACCTGACCCTTCTCGAGAGTTTCGAGAACGTCGCCACGCTGCTTGTTGCGTTCTTCTTCGAGAACAACACGGCGAGACACGACGATGTTGCGGCGAGCCTTGTTGACCTTGATAACCTTGAGGTCGTATTCCTGACCGATGAGGGCGTTGATGTCCGGGATCTGACGGAGGTCGATCTGGGAACCCGGGAGGAAGGCGTCGATGCCGAACAGGTCGACAACCACACCGCCCTTGATACGCTTCGTGAGCGTACCACGCACGACTTCGTTGTTTTCGAATGCTGCGTGGATGCGATCCCACACGCGCACGAAGTCGGCCTTCTGCTTCGAAAGGATGAGACGGCCGTCTTCATCTTCGAGCTTTTCGACAAACACTTCGATTTCGGAACCGATTTCGAGGGAGTCCGTGTCCTTGAATTCAGCACGGTCAATGACACCTTCGGACTTGTAGTTCACGTCGATCAAGACTTCCTGGTCGTTCACCTGGCTAATCTTACCAGTGACGAGCTTGCCCTGTTCGAGGCAATCCATGCCGGCGTAAACGTCAGCGTTCTGCTTACGGAAGTCGGGGCTGCATTCGCCCTGAGCGGCGAGGATTTCAGCGAGATCTTCAGCGGTACCGAATTTGAGATTTTGAGACATATTGTTTAATTGGGTTGCGGAACAAAGGATTCAGGCTACGCCACTACACCTACGTAGTCGAGAATCTTTTGAACCTGTTGTTGGATTGAGATGTGTGTAGTGTCAATTTCAATAGCGTCGTCCGCTTTCTTTAACGGGGCGGTGGCGCGGGAAGAATCCAGGCGGTCGCGTTCGACCAGGTTGTTGAGGACTTCTTCGAGAGTCACCTTTTCGCCCTTTTCAAGGAGTTCCTTGTAGCGGCGTTCGGCACGGACTTTAACATCCGTAACCATGAAAAACTTGTACTTGGCATCGGGGAACACCACGGTTCCGATGTCGCGGCCATCCAGAATGCAGCTCTGCTTCTTGCCGATTTCTCGCTGTTGCTTGGTCATGGCGGCACGGACCGACGGGAGTGCGCAGTAGATGCTCACGTTGCTCGATACCTTCATGCCGCGGATTTCGTTTTCGCGGCAGACACCGTTAATGAGGATGTGGTTTTCGGAATCGAACCCGAGGGTCAGGTTTTCGAGCAATTTGTCCATCGCGGGGCCTTCTTCGGCAGCAAGTCCTGCGTCGAGGGCGGCAAGTGTCACGGCGCGGTACATGGCGCCCGTGTCCAAATAGGTAATACCCAAAGTCTTTGCAACGATTTTTGCAGTGGTACTCTTGCCGGTACCCGAACCGCCATCAAGGGCGATGACAAAATTTTCAGAATTGCTCATGAGTGGGGCTAAAAATAGAAACTTGAAGCCCCGACGTCAATCAAAGAGGTCGTAAAAGTAGTAGGTAACAAGGCCGTTATTGTTGTCCCAATAGGCCATGACGTCGCCGCTTTTATAAATGGTCAGCTCGTCGTAATCCTGCTTAAAATTGAAATAGGGCCCGTAATCGCCGTCGAAGCCCTCGCTATACTCTGATTCTAGGTAGTAATAGCGATCGCCATCGAGGTTCAATGAGGCCAAACCGTCGCTGTCGATTCGAAGTCCCACGGTCATGGAAGGGCTCAGGGCGCGGATGCTGCCGCAATCGTAAGGGCCAAAAGCGTCGGCGCGGCAATCCTGTACATAGTAGTAATGGAAATGCCTGTTGAATCGTGCCCCGTCGGCGGCCGGGTCCGGACCCAAATTGCAGGCGGCAAGGCTAGCCAGAAGAACTAGCGCTACTGAAAAAAACGACGCCTTTAAAAGCGCCGTCTTTTTCGAATTTTTGTGAAGGGAACTCGCCATTACGGATTGTCGTAGTCGCCGTTGTAGAGGGTTTCTTCGGCTTCCTGCGTGTTTTCGTCTTCGAAAGCTTCCGGAGCCTGCAAATCGCGGGTGCTACCGTACTTGCGCTTTTCTTCGTCGGTCAGCTTGTTGGAATAGACGATTTCTTCCTGTTCCTGGTTAGCTTCTTCCTCTTCTTCCTGCAAGATCTTCTGACCCTGTTCGATGCGGCGCTTCACGCGTTCGTCTTCCATCTGCTTCAGGTTCGTACCGACCTTGGCCTGTTCTTCGGACATCACGTAACGGCCATTGGCTTCGTCCATGGCGTCCTTGATACCGACCAGGCGGCCTCTGCCGTCAACCTGGAGGCCGGCGCGGCGGAGCGTCGAAAGCGGAAGTCTGCGGGCTGCAGTCTTGTATTCGTCCTTGAATTCGTAACCATCAGAGGTGGCAATAGCATCAGCTTCGCTCGGGGTCACGTATTCCAAAGCTTCCTGCCAGCGGGAACCCTGCACGCAAGAGGTGAAACCCACGAGAGCGTTATCCAGAGCCTCGGGATCATCAGACCTAGAACCTGCACAGCCGGTCAGAACCAGCGCGGCCAAAGAAAGATATGCCAAAATTTTTTTCATAGGATGAAACCTCCGAAAAAATAAAATTTCCACATAAATATAAACAATTTTTGATAAAGTCAACAAAAAAGAATAAATTTTTTCAATTTGCGAGCCATTTTCTTGCTATCATTTAGGGCGATGAACGAAAAATCCGACATTTGCCGCATTAAAAAAGACGATAGAGAGTTTATTCTAATTGGTACAGCCCATATTTCGCAGGCCTCCAAGGACCTGGTTAGGGCAACTATTGAAGCGGAATCCCCAGATACAGTTTGTGTGGAATTGGACGAAGGACGCCTGAATTCCATTAAGGATCCGGACCGCTGGAAAAAGACCGACCTCAAGCAGGTTATCAAGAAAAAGCAGCTGGCGACCCTCATTGCGAACCTGGTGCTCGGGTCTTACCAAAAGCGCATGGGCGCGCAGACGGGTGTAAAGCCGGGTTCCGAACTTAAGGAAGCTGTTGATGTCGCCGGCGAAAAGAATGCCGAACTGGTGCTTGCCGACCGCGATATCAAGATCACGCTCAAGCGCACCTGGGCCTGCACTCCCTGGTACCGCAAGCTTAGCCTATTGGGCGGACTCATCGCTAGCATTTTTGACCGTACCGAAGTCAGCGAAGAAGACTTGGCCAAGATCAAGCAGCAAGATGCCTTGAGCGCCATGATGCAGGATTTCGGAAAGTCGTTCCCCGAAGTCAAGCAGGTTCTTATCGACGAACGCGACCAGTTCCTCGCGAGCAAGATCAGAAACGCTCCGGGTAAAAAGATTGTGGCGGTCGTCGGTGCCGGTCACATGAACGGTATCGCAAAAATTATCGAAGAAAACCGCGAACTCCCCAGCGAAGAATCCATTAGCGTGATTCCCAAGAGCGCTCCCATCTGGAAGATTATCGGCTGGGCCATTCCTGTAGCAATCGTCGCAAGCATTATTGCCGTGGGCGTGCATACGGGTGCCGAAAAGGCGGGCGAACTCAGTCTGCAGTGGGCGATGCTCACTGGCGGTGGAGCCATGCTGGGCACGATTATCGCGGGCGGTCATCCGCTGACGGTTTTGGTGGCGCTTATCGCGGCTCCGTTTACGGGCCTTACTCCTCTTATCGGAGTCGGATTCTTTACGGCGTTGACGCAGGTTTACATGCGCCCGCCGCGCGTGTCCGAAATGGAAACGTTGACTGACGATATCTGGCAGATCAAGCGCTGGTGGAAAAACCGCGTGACTCGCGTAATCCTCTGCTTCTTGTGCCCGGGAATCCCCGCCATTATCGGAAAGATTCTCGCTATCTTCAAGATTTACCAGGCGTTTTAATTTAACACCTTAAAGTATTCGACCCAGTCGAAATCGGGTGTGATACGCATCGCTTGAATGCCGCAATTTTTTGCGGCATTTACATTATCGATGTTGTCGTCGAAAAAAATCGTGTCCGTGGTTACGGCGCCCGAAGCCTCTGAGTCGCGGACAGCGCCGATTGTTTTGGTGACGTATTCAAAGATTTTTGCGCCGGGTTTTTCGAGGTGCAGGTCCTGGCTTAAGAACACCTTGTCGAAGAAATCTTCGCAGCGGTTGTCGCCTGCGTTGAACCAATGGTCCAGACAATATTGCCAATGAAGGTCGTTGGTGTTGCTGAGCAGGTAGACGTTGGCGTTTTGCTTGAGAGCCTTGATGGCGTTCAGCTTTCGTTCGGGAATGCCGATGCAAATGCTGTTCCAGGCGTTTGCGACTTGTTCGGGTGTCGTGCCCGGATTGCACTTGGCGGCAACGAGTTTGCAGAATTCGTCGGTCGTGAAATGCCCGAGCTGGTAATGGTGCATCAAGTCGGCGGTTTCGCCTACATCAAAGCGGAGCTCGTTTTGGGGGAGCCCGAGTGCAGCAAAGCCATTTAGGGCTTTCTGCATGTTGATGTCAAGGATGACTCCGCCTAAATCGAAAATGATGTTCTTGTGTGCCATAAATTAAACCTGGCGCAAACATAGAAAAACAAAAAGAGGCCCCGTTAAGGGCCTCCTGTGTAACAATTCAATTGTAATTATTCTGCGAAGAGCGCGGTAGAGAGGTAGCGGTCGCCGGTATCCGGGAGGAGTGCGACAATCGTCTTGCCCTTGTTTTCGGGGCGCTTCGCGAGTTCCTTGGCTGCCCAGAGAGCGGCACCAGAAGAAATGCCCACGAGCACGCCTTCCTTCTTGCCGATTTCGCGGCCGGCTTCGAATGCGGCTTCGTTTTCGACGGCGATTACTTCGTCGTAGACCTTGGTGTTCAAGGTTTCAGGAACAAAGCCTGCGCCGATGCCCTGGATCTTGTGGGCGCCAGCAGTACCCTTGGTAAGCACCGGAGAGCTTGCCGGTTCAACAGCGACAACCTTCACGTTCGGATTCTTGGACTTGAGGTATTCACCCACGCCCGTCACCGTACCACCGGTACCGACACCGGCCACAAAGATATCGACCTTACCATCGGTGTCTTCCCAGATTTCGGGACCGGTAGTAGCCTTGTGGGCTGCCGGGTTGGCCGGGTTCACGAACTGGCCCGGAATAAAGCTGTTCGGGATTTCCTTGGCGAGTTCATCGGCCTTTTCGATAGCGCCCTTCATGCCCTTGGCGCCTTCGGTCAGCACGAGTTCTGCGCCGTAAGCCTTCATAATCTGGCGGCGTTCCACGCTCATGGTTTCGGGCATCACGATGATGATGCGGTAGCCACGTGCTGCAGCGACAGATGCAAGACCGATACCGGTGTTACCCGAAGTCGGTTCAATAATCACGGCACCCTTCTTGAGCTTGCCGCTCTTTTCGGCTTCGTCAATCATCGCCTTTGCAATACGGTCCTTCACGGAACCGGCGGGGTTGAAGTATTCGAGCTTTCCGAGAATCTTGGCTCCGAGGCCTTCTTCGATATGGGTGAGTTCGAGGAGCGGGGTGTGACCAATGAGCTGGTCGGCGGAGGTGTAGATTTTAGACATGTTTTTAATCCTTATCTTTGAATTGTTTTTCCTGTTAAAATTTACAAAGCTAACGTCAAAATGTCCTTGATTGCAGTTGCATCTAAAGGTACATAATGCCCAACATTGCCGTTTCTTACTGCTCTTGCGGCCATGGCATCAAAATCCTTGTTGTCGATCTTGAGTTCTGCCAGGGTTGTGGCGAGGTGCAGCTTCTTGAAGAATTTCGCGAGTTCTTCAGACAAAATGTAAGCACGTTCCGTTTCGCTGTAGTTGTAGGAATCGGCTCCGAAAACTCGGCTTGCCAAAAGTGCAAGTCTCCAAGGCTTCTTCTCGGCCATGTACTTTGTCCAAGCGACGGTGACAACCGCCATACCTTCGCCGTGAGTGATGTTGTACTGCGCCGAAAGTTCATGCTCGATTCGGTGAGAACCCCAGTCCGCGCGGCGACCTGCATCCAGGAATCCACCGTGGGCTACACTGGCGAGCCACTGGATTTCACCACGGGCATTGACATCCTTTTGGTCTTTCAAGAGCTTGTCCGCATTCACGAGCAATGCACGAATCGCGCCTTCAATCAGGTAGTCCGTGGTGTCGGAATTCTTTTCGTCAGAGAAATAGCGTTCCAACAAGTGCGAAAGTACGTCAGCGATGCCTACAAAAGTCTGGTATGCCGGCAGGCCCACTGTGTATTTCGGGTTCATGATGGCGAACTTCGGAATGATGCGGTCATCTTCAAAACCGAGTTTCCATTCTCCGCTCGAAAGAATCGCCGCGTTCGAAGTCTCGGAACCGCTCGAAGCCGTCGTTGCGATCACGCCAATCGGTAAAACCTGCTTGGGCGAGATGCCTTTTTCAAAGAAATCCCACACATCGCCGTCGTACGGAATGCCAAGCGCCACAGCCTTCGCCGTGTCAATGGAACTTCCGCCACCGACCGCGAGCACAAAGTCCACCTGGTTTTCCTTGCCCTGTTTCACGAGTTCGCGCACCAGGTCAATCGAAGGGTTCGGTACCACATTTCCGTTTTCGGAAAAACGAATCCCGAGTTCAGCGACAGCTGCCTTGATCACATCGTAAATGCCCAGCGTCTTGATAAAGTCACCGCTGTAAACGAGTTGGAGTGACTTTACATTGTGTGCGGCCAAAAGTGATTTTAGCTTCTGTTCACTGTGCTCGCCAAAAATGATTTTTGCAGGATTATAATATTCGAAGTCAATCATTTAATACTCTCCGTTACTGTCTTAATGGCAGCTTATAAAAAAGAATCCAGTCCGACGAACGTTTCCTAATGGTGAAAACGCGCTCGGATCTGGAAACTCAATGCAAACAATTAAATTGCAGCGAAGCCGTTTTCGAGGTCGGCGATAATGTCTTCGTAATGTTCCGTACCGATAGACACGCGGATCGTTGCCGGGGTAATTTCGGCGGCAGCCAGTTCTTCCGGAGAAAGTTCGGCGTGCGTGGTGGTGTACGGGTGAATCACGAGGCTCTTCACGTCGGCGACGTTTGCAAGCAGGCTGAAAATTTTCAGGTTGTCAATGAACTTGAAGGCTTCTTCCTGGCCGCCCTTGATGTCGAACGTGAAAATGGAACCGCCGCCATTCGGGAAGTACTTCTGGTAAAGCTTGTGGTCCGGATGGTTTTCGAGGCTCGGGTGGCTCACGCGGGTAACCTTCGGGTGCTTGGTGAGGAATTCGATAACCTTCTTGGTATTTTCCACATGGCGATCCAGGCGGAGGGAAAGCGTTTCAACACCCTGCAACAGGAGGAATGCGTTGAACGGGGAAATGGCAGCACCTTCGTCACGGAGAAGGATGGTGCGGACGTAGATGGCGTATGCTGCGGGGCCGGCGGCCACAAACGGGAAGCCGTAGCTCGGGTTCTTTTCGGTGAACTGCGGGAACTTGCCGGATGCAGCCCAGTCGAACTTACCGCTATCCACGATGACGCCGCCGAGGGTCGTGCCGTGGCCACCGATGAACTTGGTTGCGGAATGCACCACGATGTCGGCACCGTGTTCAATCGGGCGAATCAGGTACGGAGTACCGAAGGTGTTGTCGATGACCAGAGGAATCTTGTTCTTGTGGGCGATTTCGGCGATGGCGTCGATATCCGGAATGTCGGAATGCGGGTTGCCGAGCGTTTCGATGAAGATGAGCTTCGTGTTGCTCTTGACAGCGGCTTCCACACTCTTGAGGTCGTGAGTGTCAACGAAAGTAGATTCGATACCGAAGTCACGGAGCGTATGCTGCACCAGGTTGAAAGTACCGCCGTAAACCGTGCGCTGGATAACCACGTGGTCTCCGCTGCGGGCAAGAGCCGTGATGGCGTAAGTGATGGCAGCGGCACCAGAAGCAACCGCGAGAGCGGCAACGCCACCTTCGAGGGCTGCGATACGTTCTTCGAGAACACCCTGAGTGGAGTTGTTGATACGGCCATAAACGTTACCACCGGCCTTCAGGGCAAAACGGTCTGCTGCGTCCTGGGAGTTGTGGAAAACGTAAGAGGTGGTCTGATAAATAGGTACTGCGCGGGCGTCGCTAGTGGGATCTGCATGTTCCTGGCCAACGTGAACCTGGAGAGTTTCGAAATGGAGCTTGTTCTGTGTAGTCATTGTATAAATTCCTTTTTTGATTGTTGTCCGCGGTGGGACGATTAAATGGTTTGTTGTTTGTTGCCCCGGCTCGCTGCCGTGGGCTTGTCCGTTTATTTATGCTTGGACTCGCATTCGACAATCAGATTCACAACTCATAGACTATCCTTCCTTCGCGACGGTATCGCATTTTTCTTTGCTGTCTTTCCGAACTCGGTTCGAAATCAGCGTTGTTCTTTTGACACGTCGTAAATTAGAACTTTAATCCCACCGAATCAATAGGAAAATGATTTAGCATGCAAGAAATTTGCTTACATTTTTCTTACTAATAGTTTTAAACTATAACTAGTATTCAAAAAAAGCGGTTTAAACGCTATAAACCGCAATTCCAGTTCTTTCCGCCAGGAATTTTGCCTTTGGCCTTGGGGCTGTTGCGCAAAAACTGGTCTAGTTTGACTCCGTCCAGGTAATCCTTGATCATGGAGTGTAGTTCTTTCCATACCGGGAGCGTGATGCAGATGTCAGCGCGTTCGCAGGAGTTTTCCTTTTCGTCAAGGCAGGCGACGGGTGATACCGATGTTTCTACAACCGAAAGAATCTGCCATACGCTGCAGTTGGCCGGTTCGCAGTTGAGCCTGTAGCCGCCGGCCTTGCCGCGGGCGCCAGTAAGCAGCTTGCCGCGTACCAGCGAACCCAAAATGCCTTCAAGGTATTTTTCAGAAATTTGCTGACGTTCGGCAAGTTCCTGTAACTTCACGTATTCATCCTTGCTGTGCTGAGCAAGGTCAATCATGACGCGGAGTGCGTAGCGGCCTTTGGTAGAAATTCTCATAATAATGCCTTATTTTCTTAAATAATAAGAATTAATTTCGGGCTTTAGAAAAAATGCACCGGAATTTGAGTCTTTTTCTTGCTTGCAGGCTCGATCACCGCTGCCGAGAACTTAGCTGCGCCGAATAACTTATTCGTTATGTCGACGACTTCGTCTTCGGGCATGGACTGGATTAACTTTTCGGACTGTTCCATGGTATGGAATTCGCCCAAGTGCAGCACTTGTTCGGCCATGCGTACGACGCGCTTTTCGGGGCTGTCGGCGCCCAGGTACATGGCTCCCAAAATGTTTGTCTTGGTGCGCTCGTATTCGCCCTTGTTGAATCCGTGCTTCAAGAAGCTACGGATTTCGTTGAGAGAAAGTTCAAGCGCCGTGTTCAGTTGGTGCGGCTCGGTGGCGAGAGATACGCCCCAGTCGGTGCAGTCGAGGTAAACGTCGGCGGTCGAATACACGGAGTAGGCGAGCCCCTTGTCTTCGCGGATTTTTTGGAACAGACGGCTGGCCATGCCGGCACCCATCGCTACGTTAAAGAGCGAAAGTGCGCAGCGGGCGCGTTCATCCATCAGATTGCGGTCAAAGCTTAAACCCCAGAAAAGGTTCGATTGTGCAATGTCTTGTTTCTGTACGACTTTGACGCTGTTGCTTGCCTTGTAAATGTCGGTGGGCATGGTGCCGTTCACTTTCTTTTGTGCGAATTTTTCAACACAAAGTTCAACAAGTTCTTCGTGATTCACTTTACCCGAGGCGCAAATCAGGAGCGGAATCTCGCTTACGACCTGTTCCTTGTACTTGAGCATCTGCTTGTGGGTGAGCGCCTTGACCTGCTTGATGTTTCCGGTAATGGAATGCGCGATGCCGCAGCCCTTAAAGTGAATAGCGTTGAATACGTCGCCTACGATTTCTTCGGGAATGTCGTCGTAGCTGTGGATTTCTTCGATAATCACACGGCGCTCTTTTTCCATTTCCTTCTTGTCCATGCGCGGGTGCATGAGCATGTCGGCAATCACGTCGATGGCGAGTGGCAAATGGCTGCGTTCGATTTGCGCATAGAATCCTGTTTCTTGGCGGGTGGTATAGGCTTCCAGGTTTCCGCCCTTGTCTTCGATAGCGCGGGCGATTTCAAGCGCGCTACGATTTTCGGTTCCCTTGAATACCAGGTGTTCGTAAAAATGACTCAGGCCAAATTCGTCTTTCGCTTCGTGACGCGATCCGCGCGGCACCCAGACGCCAACCGCAACCGAGTAGGCATGCGGCATGTAGTCCGTTAAAATAGTGATTCCGTTATCGAGGGTAGTCTTCTTAACTGTTTGCTTCATGATTTTTCTTGCTTGCGTAATCTCTATGTTGCTTCTTTACTTCTTCGCTCACGTTCATGCAACCTTGCAATTTATAATAAAAGTCTTCAAGCTGTTGCATAGTGTAAATGGTCTTGCGGCTCGTGATGCGCTTGAGTAGGGCGTCTTGCAATTCGCTACAGTGAACGATACTCCAGAATTCGTTGTCCTTGGGTACCTTGCGCAGTACGCAGCGGTCGCTGAAAACGACAAACGAAATAAAGTGCGCCTGTTCATGGCGGATTTTGAGGAAATGTTCCAACGCCAAAATGTGCCCGATGTTCTGGCGGATCGGATTGTGGAACGTATGCTCGGTGCTTGCGTTCAAGTGCTGGTTCCAGCGTTCGCTTTCAAGGTCGCCTGCGATTTCGCCCGAAAGATTCTTGCTTTCTAGAACGTAAATGCCCGACTGGTGCAAAAGCAATGCGTCGATTTCGGTGTAGCCTGCGCGGGCGGGAATGTACAGGTTTCGCATCAGCACATACCGGCGCTTGTCGGTGTCGCAGACGCGTGCGGTCAAAGCCATCATGGCGGCTTCGCCAAAAATGCCGCGCGGGTCATTCGCGATGCGCTCGTCGTTGAATTTCGGGTCCGGCTTAAAGAAGTTTTCGCTGCGGGTAGGCGCGTGCGTGATGCCGTAACCGCCCAATTCAAAAGGCTTGTCTAGTCCGCGAATTCCGTCGCTCAGACCCTTACGGCGTTCCTGCTCAAAGTCGCGGAATGTTTTGCGTCGGCCATCGCCATGGTACATTTTCGGATTCTTTTTCGGCGATTTGCCCTTGATCTTAAAAAAGATAAGGGCTAGCAACAGAATGATGCCGATAAGAGTCGAAAAAGTCATGCCGCAAGTATAGTAAAAAAGAGGCTTGCCGGAGCAAACCTCTTGTCTTTACTTAAACTCTTCCGAAGCGACGAGTTTTGCGGAAGGGCTTGTCTCCAAAGCTACGTTCGTCGTGGTCTTTGTGAAAACGGTCTTCTTTTTTGCCGAACTTCTTGTCGCCGAACATCTTTTCGCGGCGGGCCTTGCGGTTTTCGAAAGGCTTGTCGTCGAACTTTTTGCCGCGACGGTCTCCATCGCGATGGAAACTACGGCGGTCTTCGCGGCTGGCGCGCGGACGGGTTCCGGGAGCGGGGCCGGTAGGCGGTTCGTCGGTCATCAGGCGGAATCTGGATTCATTTCCGCGAATCGTCATGTCGGCGAGAATGTCGAGGACTTCTTGCGGCATAGTTTCGGGGAGTTCCACGGTGCTGAACTTGTCGAACAGCTTGATGCGTCCTATGTTGGAACTGCTGATGTTGCCTTCGCCGGCGATAGCGCCTACGATGTCGCGCGGCGTCACGTGGTCGCGGCGGCCCACACCCAAGTAGTAGCGCAGGTAGCCTTCTTCGACGCCGTTTGCGCCTTCGTTGCGTTCCTTGCGGAGTCGGCTTTTTTCTTCGCGGTCAAGGCCAAAATTGTCGTTACGTTCGCGGCGTTCACGCGGCGCGTCAAGCGGCTTGAGTTCTGGGAAGAGCGGCTGCTTTTTCTGCCAAATCTTGATGACGGCGGCGGCGATGTCTGCGGCGGTCAGCGGCTCGGAACCTTCGGTGGTGCTTTCGGCAACCATGCTTTCCACGAGTTCTTTGAACTTGTCGAGTTCGCCAGAGGTAATAACGCTCTTGATTTTATCTTTGAAGGCAGCGACGCGCTTTGCGCTGATGATTTCGCCTGTCGGCAATTCCATCGTTTCAATCGGCTGGCGGGTCGCCTTTTCGATAATCTTGAGCATCTTCTTTTCACGCGGCGTGATAAAGAGAATGGCGTTACCGCTGCGGCCTGCACGACCCGTACGGCCAATGCGGTGCACGTAAGATTCGGTGTCGTAAGGAATGTCGTAGTTCACCACGTGTGTAATGCGGTCCACGTCGATTCCGCGGGCAGCCACGTCGGTGGCGACAACGATATCGAGCTTGCCCATCTTGAGGCGGTTGATGGTGCGTTCGCGCATGGACTGGGCGAGGTCCCCATTCAGCGGAGCTACATTGAAGCCGCGGCTTTCAAGCTTTTCGGCAACTTCGGTCGTGTTCTGCTTGGTGCGTACGAAAATCAGTACGCCGTCAAAGTCTTCGCCTTCAAGAACGCGGGCGAGCGCTTCGATCTTGTGTTCGTTCTTTACGAGTAAATAACGCTGGCGGATGTTTTCGACGGTCGTCGTCTTGCCTTCGATGCAGGCTTCTTCGTATTCGCCCAGGTGCTGTTCAATAATCTTCTTGACTTCTTTAGGCATGGTGGCGCTAAAGAGGGCGCGCTGGGCGCTTGCAGGGATTTCCTTGAGAATGGTTTCCACATCTTCCATGAATCCCATGTCGAGCATTTCGTCGGCTTCGTCGAGTACGATGGCCTTCACGCCCGAAAGAACGATAGAACCGCGCTTGATATGGTCAATCAGACGGCCCGGAGTGGCGACCACGATGTTTGCCTGACGCTTGAGGGCGCGGAGCTGTACGGCGATGTCCTGACCGCCGTAAACCGGAACCACATGCACCTTGGGCATCTTGGCGGCGTACTGCTGGATGGCTTCGGCCACCTGAATTGCGAGTTCACGGGTCGGCGTGAGCACGAGCATCGAGGTTTCGTGGCCGTTAAAGTCGAGCCTCGATAGGAGCGGAAGAGAGAATGCTGCTGTCTTGCCGGTACCGGTCTGTGCCGTACCGAGCAAATTTCCACCCTGCAAAAGGGCCGGAATAGCCTTTGCCTGAATGGGGGAGGGCGTCTCGTAGTTCAGAGCCTTGATGGCTTCAAGAACTTCGTCTGCAAGTCCGAGGTCTTCGAAAGTTACGAGGGCTTCGTCGCCCGGTTCCTCGTCAGAATCGTCATCGGATTCTTCCGTCGGTTCTTCCTCTGCGGAGTCTTTTACAGCGGGTTGTTCGTCTTCGACCGGTTCGGCACAGCTCTTTTTAGATTCGGCGTAATCTTCGGCGCTTTCATCTTCTTCGGGCTGTTCGACTTCGCCTTCTTCGAATTCGACCTTCGTGCCGACTTCAATGGCGGACTTTCGACCCTTCTTGAGCACGTCGCCTTCTTCGTCGACGACCACGCCGTTCGGGTTCAGTTCCAGGAACGCGGCTTCATCGGCCTCGTCTTCGTCGGCACCGCCTGCAATAGCGTTCAAAAACGCGTCTGCTTCGCGGGCAATCTTGGATTTGGGGTCAATAGCTTCTTCAGGAATACGTTCTTCAGTATTCTTCGTCATAATGCACCTTCAGGGACCCGTAAACTTCATCTGCGGCCCATGCCGCACTATCGAATGGTTCTGGCGCCGGTTGCCCGGCTGAACCTTGAAAAGCCCCGAAGCGCACTCGCGCTTATAAACCTGAAGTTTTTTGGATCCATTTTGTTGGATTTGCGGCCAAATGTAGAAATAAGGGGGCCCTTTTTAAAGGGTGTAAAACTTTTTAGTAAAAATGTATTGTTGATACGAGAGAGGGATTGGACTACAAGCTCATTTCATTTCGCTAGGCGTCCTCCTCTCATTACGAGAGAGGGATGGGACAAAGCTTTCACTTCGTTTCAAGCTTTGCCCTTCGGGTTACGGCCGTTGGCCGTAATCCTTAACTGCGCTTTGTTCGCTACGCTCTCGCGCAGTTAATCGAACCCTCTCCGAGGGTTCTCATCCCGCTTTTTTTTCAGTAAAATAAAAAGCGAAACCTTGCGGCTTCGCTTTTTATTTCAGGAGAGAGAGGGATTCGAACCCTCGGTCCTGTGACAGACTCCGGATTTCGAGACCGGCCCAATCGACCACTCTGGCATCTCTCCGAGGTTCGCATAATGTAGTAAAATATTTTTCGGCTGTCTACGAAAAAAGGACCAACCTTTGGTTGATCCTTTTTTGTGACTACCCCCAAGCGGTTTCGAACCGCTGTTGCGGGAATGAAAATCCCGAGTCCTGGGCCACTAGACGATAGGGGCGATTTGTGCGACCAAATATAGGTAAGTATTTTTGTTTGTCAAGGGCGGATAACAAAAAAAGGAACCTTTCTTTCGAAAGGTTCCTTTTATACCCCCAAGCGGTTTCGAACCGCTGTTGCGGGAATGAAAATCCCGAGTCCTGGGCCACTAGACGATAGGGGCGTTTAGTAGGGCCAAATATAGGTAACTATTTAATTTTAGTCAAGGGGGCGACTCGAAAAAAATTAATTTTTCTGCGTGAATTTGCGAAAATGGCTGAAAAAATCCCTGAAAGGCGGCGTAATCCGCTTTTTGCCGATGGCGCTTTTGGCAAGTGCTGCCGATGCGGCGGTGCTCTGGGGTATTCGCTCCTTTATCGATATTGTCGGGGGCAAGGCAGATATTCCGCTTGCAGCCTGGGTCGGGGGAATGGTGGTGCTCGCCATGCTTCGTCTTGTATTCCTGTACGGCAAGTCCAAGGTTTCCGAAGGTTGGCTCTATAAGGTGTCTGCCCGGGTGCAGGCATGGTTCCTGCACAGGCTCCGCGATCTGGCTCCCAAGAATTTCCATACTCCCAAAGGCGAACGCATGGTTGAATCTGCTTACGAGGCCACGGTCGTGCTGCAGAATAATGGGGGAGTCTTTTTTCAGGCCGTGCAGGCGGTGCTTCAGTTGCTGGTTTTCTTGCCGGTACTCTTCTATATTTCTTGGCCACTTACGGCATTCCTTTTCGTGGTGATTGTGCCGCTGGTGGCGGTCCTTCAACGCAAACTACATAAGCTTGGTCCTGCCGAAGAGTCCCTGTTGCGGGCCCGTTCCGATTTCCGCGGAAATCTGTCGCTGGCCCGTAGGCTTTTTAGGCAGTGGAGCGGCCGCGACGAACGTAAGGATATTTCGGACGGCCTGTTAAAAGAGGTCCGCGGACTCCGCGATAACGGGCTGAATGCCGCCATCAAAAAGTCGGGCCTTTCGCTTTTGACCGAAACGGTTTCGGTGCTGGCTATGGTTCTTGTACTGGCGTTCTGCGCACTTCTCATGAGCCGCGGCTATATGGATGCGTCTGGCCTTGTGCTGTTTACCTCGGCGGTACTCCTCTGCTACAAGCCGGTCAAGGAATGCGCCCGTGTCATGCCACAGTTCCGTTCGGCGGTTTCGGCAATCAACGTCCTCGAAGAATTTGAACAGCTTGAATTGGCCGGAAAATCCGCTGGCAAGGAATTTGCCGCGGCACCAGATGCAACGCCCGATGCAACATCTGGCGCGGTGTCCATTCGCGGTGGTAAATTCACTTACGAAGGTTCCGAAACTCCCGTATTTACAGACCTTGCGCTCAATTGGTCCCGCGAAAAGCCGGTTCTTGTCCGTGGTAAAAACGGGGTGGGCAAATCCACCTTGCTTCGCCTGCTTGCGGGGCTTGAACAATGGAATTCTGCCGATGCGGATTCCCCGCGTGATGTGTTCTTTGTCGCCCAAGACCTGGAACTTCCGCCCAAGTGGATGCTTTCGCGACTTCTGGAAAAAAGGCGCGGTGCCGAGGCTGCACAGACTCTCGAGTCCTTTATGCAGGCTTTGGGGGCTTCATCCCTCCTCCAGAAATCGGGCCTTTCGGGCGGCGAACGTGCCCGTGTGGCGCTTCTTTGGGCGCTAGCTTCGGACTGTCGCACGGTTCTGCTGGATGAACCTTTTGCATCCGTGGCGCTGGCAGACCGAGAAAATCTGCTAAAATCCTACCTTGATGCAGCTCACGCCTTGGGCAAATGGACAATTATTGTGAGTCACGATGTGCTTTCTCCCGAAGTTGAATGTATATTTAACGTTGCAAAGCTTTAGCGGAGGCGATTATGGATGGACAAATGGAAAAAGAGCAAGAACAGGTGAATACGATTGAAAATCCTGCCGAACAGAATGTGCCTGCTGAATCGAAGGAATCGGGGGCGGCGCCGCTTGCTGAAGAAGAACCGAAACGCGAGTTCCTGTTCCGCTATCGCGGGTGGGTCCTGGGTATCCTTTCGTTGATCATGCTGGTATTCGAACCGGCGGACCTTGAACTCATCATGTTCCTTATTTTTATCAATATCTTCATCTTGGCATTTTACCTGCGTGTCAAGGCGCGCCGCGTCATTGGCGAACATACTCGTGGTGACATCCAGGAAGCCGGTGAGTTGGTGACCTGGGGTGCCTACGCCAGGTTGCGCCATCCGCTGTACGTGTCCAACGCGGCGTTTGGAATTTCGCTGATCTTCTTGCACCTGGGTTTAAGTCTGCGCGTCATTCCGTTCATCGTGGTTCTTGTCGCGTTTGAAGCCTATCTGGGCAAACTCGACGACCGCTTCTTGGAGAAAAAGTTCGGTGACGAGTGGAAAATCTGGGCGCAGCAGACCCCTGCCTTTTTCCCGCGCGAATTCCACCGCTCTGGACCGATGCGTTCTGCAAAAGAGGCGTTCCTTGCAGACCATTTTACATGGCTCTGGATGATCATGATCCTTTTGCTGATTGTTGTCCGTAAGATTGCGTTCATGCTATGGACTTAAACGTAAAGAACTTAGGACGTCTTGCTGTAGGAACTGCCATTAAGACGGTGGCGAAGGCTGCAAGCAAGTTACCTCGTCTTGATCGCGAATATCATATTGAAGAACGTTTCTCTGGGCCGTGGCCGAGTGATGGCCCATACCTTTGGCTTCATGGGGCAAGCCTCGGCGAATGCCGCATGCTTCTTGGGCTTGCGTATGCGCTCCAAGAGGACTTGCCGAATTGTCCTAAAATCTTGATTACCTCGCAAAAGGTCGAGGTGGTCGCGTTCTTGAAAGATTCCTGCGCCGGAGCCGTCGAGGTGGCTATCGCTCCGGCAGATGTTCCGTCAACGTTGCACTTGTTTGCAAGTGCTGTGCAACCCTTGGGACTTATCCTAGCTGAAAACGAACTTTGGCCGGGCTACCTTTCGACCATGTCCAAGCTCTCGACCCGCAGAAACATCGCGCTTGTTTCGGGGCGTTACCGCAAGTCGTTCCCGTTCATCAATTTTTCGGGAATGGGGTATGCCTGCATGCAGACGGCTGCGGATCTCGGTCGCTTCACGTATGCGAGCAAGGGCTTTGTCCCGTGCACCATGGGTGGCGACTGGAAACTTTTAAACTGGGCCCGCGATGGAGGCTTGGTTTGCGTTCCTGAAAAACCGACCGTCGACGTGGTGTTCCTGTCGTTCCATCAAGAAGAAGCCGAAGCGCTTGTGTCCATGGCGAAGGATTCCGTGGACAGGGGCGACGCGGTGGTGCTCATGCCGCGCAAACTTTCGGAATTGAATTTGTTCCGCAGGCTTTTGAAAGAGTCTGAACTGCCTGTGGTAGATTATCCTTCTGTCGAGAAGGGCTCCGTCTCCTTGGTGACTCGTTTTGGACTCTCCCGTGAAATTCTTTTGAAATCCAGGAGCGCTGTTGTGGGCGGCTCGTTTGACCGCCGCTTGGGCATTCATGATTTTTGGGAACCTTTGCGGATGGGCGTTTCCACTTGTGTCGGTCCCTACGCCAAAGGGCACGACGATGTGGTGGCGAAACTGGTGAATGCGCATGTGGTCGCGCAGATCCTTACGCCTGCAGATTTCTTGCGCCGCCGTCACCCTTCGCCCGATGCGGTGCGGACGTTCTTGATGGCCGAGCGAATGAAGGTTTTGAATTCTTATAAGTTGTTGTTGAATTTTATAAAAGGGATTTTATGAAAAAGGTGATTCTTGCGACTCCCCGCGGATTCTGTGCCGGCGTAGACCGCGCCATTCATGTGGTGGAACGCGCTATTGAAAAATTTGGAACCCCTATTTACGTGCGCCACGAAATCGTGCACAACAAGTTCGTGGTGGATACCCTCAAGTCCAAGGGCGTTGTCTTTGTCGATGAACTGGACGAAGTCCCGTCGGGCTCGGTCGTGATTTTCTCTGCCCATGGGGTCGCCGAAGAGATTTATGCCGATGCCGAAAAACGCGGACTGCAGGTGCTGGATGCTAGCTGTCCGCTGGTGCTCAAGGTGCATTTCAGTGCCAAGCGCCATTACGCCGCCGGCCGCCATATCATTCTGATCGGGCACGCGGGCCATGCCGAAGTGGAGGGCACTTTGGGCCAACTTCCGCCGGGCGCCATCACGCTGATCAAGAACGAAGCCGACGCACGGGCGGTGGAAGTCCCCGCTGACAAGGAACTCGCCTATATTACGCAGACCACGCTTTCGGTGGCCGAAACCCGCAAGATTATCGAAGCGCTCAAGGAACGTTTTCCCAACATTATCGGTCCCGATGCGGGGGACCTCTGCTATGCGACGGGCAATCGTCAGGCGGCGGTCCTCGATCTCTGCTCCAAGGTGGACATGCTTCTGGTGGTGGGCGCCAAGAATTCCTCCAATTCCAGCCGACTGATGGAACTTGGCCTTGAACAGGGAATTCCGAGCCATTTGATCGCTTCGGTCGAGGATTTGGAAATGAGTTGGTTCGATAAAATTGAATCGGTGGGTATTTCAAGTGGTGCAAGTGCTCCCGAAGTGCTCGTTCAGGGGGTGGTAGACTGGATAAAAGAGAAATTTGCCCCCGTAGAAATCGAAAATTTCGTAAAATTGGTCGAATCTACCAAATTTAACCTGCCAAAGGCATTGCAAGATTGATAATTTAACCTTGACGGAATAGCGATTTTTTTCTAAAATTGCGTCCGTTATAAAACAACGGAGTTTATTATGAGCCGCATTTGTGAAGTTACCGGCAAGGCCGGCCTCGTGGGCAACATGGTTTCCCACTCTAACCGCAAGAAGTTGATGAAGCAGCTGCCGAACCTTCAGAAGAAGCGTTTCTACATTCCTGAAGAAGACCGCTGGGTGACCCTCCGCGTTAGCGCTGCTGGTCTCCGCACGATCAACAAGCTTGGTATCCAGGCTGTTGCTCAGGAACTCGGCATCTAATCTAGATTTTCTAAGGTTTGCCAAGATTCGCCGCCTAACGGGGTAATCCCTCGCTAGGTGGTTCTTTGTGTTTATATAAAAGCGTCAATTTATGCCAGTTCTCCGGCTTTGTCGGGGAATTTTTGTTTTATGTTGAAAAACAATTACGAATAGCCAATAACTAGTGGCTTTTTGTGCGTCTAAATGCCCTTATTTTGCTATTTTAGCGTTATATGCGCAAGTTTGCCTATTCATTGATTGCCTGTGTGGCTAGTGTTTTTGTTGCCCAGTCTTTTGCCCAGCCCCGTGACCTTTTTGCGGAGTTCGAGGCCGAAGCCGAAGCGGCTCAGTCCAGTGCGGCTGTCCAAGCCGCTCCGAGTTCCAGTAGCGTTGCGGCAAAGCCTGCTCCTGCTGCGAAACCCGCCCCTGCCTCTAGCAGCAGTGCGAAGGTCTCGTCCAGCTCGGTCGCTTCTTCCAGCAGTGTCCCGCAGTCCTCTAGTAGCGTCGTTGCTTCTAGTTCTAGCGTAGCACCGTCTTCTAGCTCCGTCGTCGTTTCCTCCAGTAGCGAAGTTCCGGCTCCGGTTGATTCCGCGGCTGTTGCCGAGGCTCCGGCTGATGCGGACTCTGCCCTTGTAGATACTCTCGCTGGCGATTCCGTCAGGGAAATGACTCCTGAAGAAGCTTATGCCGCCGAAATGAGAAGGCATAACGAAGAAAACCGCATCCGCGATTCTCTCGCGATGGCGGGTTCCTCTTCTTCTGCAGACGTTCCGTCCTCTAGCAGCATGAACCGTCGCGAACTGCTGGGCCCTGTCAAGGTGTCCAAGGTGAACGGTATCGACGAAATGAAGGGCCGTTACAAGAGCCCGCGCAAGGCTTTGTTCATGTCCTTGGTGGTGCCGGGTTCCGGTCAGATGTATGTGGGCGGTTCCAATTTCACTTATGTCCGCGGCGGCATTTACCTTGCTTTGGAAGCGGGTCTTTGGGGCGGCTGGTATTATTACTCCGTGAACAAGTACGACAAGCAGGTCGACAGGTATAAGAAGTATGCCCAGACGCATTATTCCATTGGCCAGTACGAAAAGCGCATGCGCGGCCTGTATAACGCCGACGCCGTGAACTACGAATCTGAATTCCGCCGTCGCTACCTGGGTACGCGCGAAACCTTCTGCGAAGGCATTTTCGGGACGGCAACTACGCACCGTTGCTACGACCGCGACAAGCTCTATTCGGGTGATGCGGAATACGTAAATGATTTCGTGAAGAATCCGAAGAGTCTGAAGGAAGAAATGAAGAAGGTCAAGTTCGAATCCCCGTCCGAAGTTTATCAGCTGATTGCTGACGACGCCTATATTCTCGGTTGGGACGACATTGGTGATGAAGATGTCGCCGTGGCAACGTCGCTTGCTCTTGAAGATCCGAACAGCGCTACAGAGCCGCTGGCAAAGACGGAGTCGGACCACCAGAAGCAATACCGCAGCATGCGTGGCAAGGCCAACGACTACGCCGACATGCAGGCTTGGTTCTTTGGCGGTCTCATTCTGAACCATATCATTTCGGCTGTCGATGCCGCCATTACGGCTAATTCGCACAACAAGGCCCTGTACGAAGAAGAACTTTCTTGGTACGACCACTTGCATTTCGATAGCGGATTGTCTTTTGTAGACGGCTTTGGTTTTAACGTGCAGGCAAGCTGGGGCTTTTAATGAAACTGCTCCTGGTCCTGTTGCTCGCGACGGTGTCTGCGTTTTCGCAGACGGTGATTTCCGTTGACGAGAATGTGAGCAAGAATTCCGACAAGAGCTGGCTTTTGGCAATGGGTGCCTCGGCCGTGTTGCCTGGTATGGGCGAACGCTATCTCGGCGAACAGCAGTTCGTGCGTCCGTTCGTGTGGACCGATATCGCCCTCTGGTTTACGGCGATCAGTTCTTACGTGATTGGCGAACGTTATATTTCGTCTGCCCACAACTATGCTGTGCGCCACGCTGGCCTTAATTCCAGCAGCAAGAACGTTTCGATGCTCAATACGGTGGGTGACTATCGTAGCCGCAGCGGTGTCGAAGGCCAGAATTCTTCACCCGATATGGACGAAGACTACAACCAGGCGATGATCCGTGCCGGCAAAGAAATTGACGAAGATTTGTCTGCGGATATCCAGTGGGACTGGGGCTCTAGCGACAATCCCGAAACGACAGAACATATCGATGAATTCAAGAGCCGCATGCGTCATTACCGTGTGAGCCGGATCGTATTCCAGGTGTCAGTTGGCGCCCTTCTTTTGAACCGCGTGATTTCAGTCCTCAATACGATCAGGGTTTACCGTGCGACCTCTTCCAAGAGCTTTGCCGAGCGCATGGAATTTGTACCTGAATTCTACGAAGATGGTAGCGGCTTGATCATGAATGTAAAATTCTGACCCGATGCAACTAAGTCTCCTGCCCAAACATCTAAAACACATGAAAAGCTTTTTAATTCTCCTTTTAACTTCGGTACTCTTTGTTGCTTGTGGCGGTGGAGATGCTTCTCAGGGTAAGGGCGGGGCTCCCGCAGGTAAAGGCGGCCCACAAGGCAAGGGTGGTCCTGGTGGCCCGGGTGGCAGGCCTGCTCGCGAAATCGCTGTGGAAGGCTATATTGCCGAGGCCCATGAATCGGGCAAGACTTTTACTGCCATGGCAACGCTTGAACCGCTGAACAATGTGCAGTTGACGGCTGCCGCCTCCGGTAAGCTTACGAACCTTTACGCTAAAGACGGCGCCCAGGTGCAAAAGGGTACGCTCCTCGCTAAAATTGACGATTCCGAACTTCGTGCACAACTCAAACAGGCTGAATCGAACCAGCTGCTCGCTCAGCAAAAGTTTGATCGCGTCAAGACGCTTTTCGAAAAAGACGGTGCCACCAAGGCCGACATGGAATCCGCCGAGGCTTCGCTTAAGTCTGCCGAAGCTTCCGTAGAACTCATCAAGGCACAAATTGCAAAGACCGAAGTGCGAGCCCCGTTTGCGGGCAAGCTCGGCTTTGTGAATGTGTCCGTGGGCGCCTGGCTTACAACCGGTACGTCGATTGCCTCCCTTAGCGAAGTGAAAAAACTCAAGGCGAAATTTGCGCTCCCGCAGCGTTACGCATCGACGCTTAAAGTGGGCGATGCCGTAGATGTGAAGGATGAAGAACGCAATGTGGCTAAGTCCGGCAAGGTGAAGGCTTTGGAAGCTGCTCTTTCTGAAAGCAGCCGCACGCGTCAGGTGCTTGTCGAAATCGATAACGCGGGCAATGAACTTCTGGCAGGTTCTTACGCCAAGGTGAATGTCTCGATGCAGGCGGGAAAGGCCAAGAGCATCCCGATTCCGGCAGAAGCTTTCACGCTTGATAAAGACGGCGCCTACGTGTTTGTGGCGACTGGTGGCAAGGCCAAAATCAAGCATGTCGAAACGGGCCTCCGCACGCCGATTGCGGTTGATGTCACAGGCGGTCTCGATGAAGGCGATACGGTGATTACCTCTGGCTTGATTAGCCTTCGCGAAGGTGCTTCCGTCCGTATCCGCGAAATCCGTCATAATACCGATTACGAAGTGGAGTAGGTAAACGATGAGTGTCGCGAACCTTTCCGTACGTCGCCCGGTCCTTATGACCGTGATGGCGCTCGTGATTATTTTGCTTGGCGCCTTTGGTGCTTCTAACTTGGGCGTGCGTGAATACCCGAATGTAGACTACCCGCTCATTCAGGTGCGTACTTCTTACCCGGGCGCAAACGCAGCCGTGGTCGAAGCCGAAGTCACTGAAATCTTGGAAGCATCCATCAACAGTGCGTCTGGTATCAAGGCTCTGACCTCTACCAGCCGCGATGGATTCTCCTTCATCAATATTGAATTTGAAACCGGCATGGACCTGGAAGCGGCTGCCAACGAAATCCGTGACCGCGTGAGCCGCGTGCGCCGTCGCTTGCCGGATGATGTGGATGAACCGACCGTCTACAAGTCTGACAGCGATAATGACCCGATTTTGATGGTGAGCCTTGTGAGCGACAAACTCGACCCGATGGAAGTTTCGGAACTGGCGAACAACTTTGTCAAGGAACGCTTGCAGACCATCAACGGCGTTTCTGAAATTGCCATTTGGGGCGAAAAGCGTCCGACGGTTCGCTTGTGGATTGATCCGGTGCGCTTGCAGGCTTTAGGCGTTTCGGGCGCCGAAATGTCGGCGGCTCTCAAGAAGGGAAACTTGGAACTTCCTTCGGGCTCTATCGAAGGTAGCGAAACCACGCTTTCCATCCGTACGCTTGGTCGAATTCTTGACCCGAAGGCGTTTGAAAACATCGCCGTCAAGACGGCTGCCGATGGCACCGTGATTCGCATTTCCGATGTGGCTGACATTCACTACGAACCGAAGGATACTCGTACTGGCTTTAGACGCAACGGCAAGAATTCCATTACGCTTGCGTTGATGGCGCAGCCCGGGTCGAATCACGTGGAAATTGCCGATGAATTTTACAAGCGAGTCGAAGACATTCGCCGCGAAATTCCCGAAGGCGTTGATGTCCTTTATGGCCGTGATACTTCTATCAATATCCGTGCTTCCATTAAAGAAGTGGTGGAGACGATTTTCATTGCGTTCTTGTTGGTGATTGCGATTATCTTTGCCTTCTTGCGTGAAGGTCGCACGACGCTGATTCCGATGGTGGTGGTGCCGGTTTCTGTAATCGGTAGTTTCTTCGTGCTTTACTTGTGCGGTTTCTCGATTAACGTACTGACCTTGCTAGCGATGGTGCTCGCCATTGGCCTTGTGGTGGACGATGCCATTGTGATTGTGGAAAATATTTACCACAAGATTGAAAAGGGAATGACGCCGAAGCAGGCGGCTGTGGCGGGTACGAATGAAATCTTCTTTGCCGTGATTGCAACCTCAGTGGTGCTGATGGCTGTGTTTGTACCGGTGCTTGCGCTGGGCGGTACGACGGGTCTCTTGTTCCGTGAATTTGTGGCGGTGATGATCGGTACGGTGTTCCTTTCGACGTTGTGCGCTCTGACGCTTTCGCCGATGCTTTGCTCCAAGTTCTTGAAAAAGCAGAAACAGGGATGGTTCTTCCGTGTGACAGAACCGTTCTTCGATGGAATGAACCGTGTTTACTCAGTGCTGCTCGGCGGTTTCCTCAGAATGCGTTTGCTCTTGTTCCCAATTGTGGCGGGCCTTTTGGTGGCGGCCTATTTCTGCTTCAATAACATGAGTAGCGAAATGGCTCCGACCGAAGACTCGAATGCCGTCATGGTGAACTTGAACATGCCTGAAGGCGTGACACTGACGCGAACCAAACGCATGGCCGATGCCTTTGCCGAAGAAGTGATTGCCCTGTTAGATAGCAACGAATATACCGAATTCCAGGCGGGTGCATGGAATGCGGGCAATTCGAGAATGCGCTTGACTTTGAATGACAACAAGAAGGCGCGTCGCCCGCAGAGTGTAATCGCCCGTGAAATCCAGCTGCTCGGAAACGAGTACCCCGACTTGCGCGTAATGGTGTTTGAACCACAGAGCATCAGTACACAGCGCGGTGGCCTTCCGGTGCAGTTCGTGTTGCAGGCTCCGAATATCGAAATCTTGCGTACGCTTGTTCCCAAGTTCGAAGAAGAAGCGAGCCATAGTCCTGTGTTCAGCGTGGTGAACACGAACTTGCGCTTTACCAAGCCGGAACTCCATATCGAAATTTTGCGCGACAAGGCCAACGAAGAAGGCGTGTCGGTGAACGATATTGCGCAGGCGGTGCAACTTGCCATTAGCGACCAAAGCTACGGCGAATTCTACAAGGATGGTCGCCAGTATGACATTATCGGTGCGGTGGGTTATCAGTACCGTAGCATGCCCGAAAACATTGCAATGCTTTCTGTGAAGAATGGCAAGGGTGAACTGGTGAGCATTGAAAACTTTATCACCTATAGCGAACAGTCCGCATCGCCGTCGCTCCCGAGATTCAATCGCTTTAGCGCTGCGACCATTCAGGCGGGCCTTGTACCTGGCAAGACGATTGGCGACGGCGTGGAAGAAATGCGCCGCATTGCAAAGCTCTTGCTGAAGGATTATCCGAACGTGAGTACGGCTTTGAGCGGTTCGTCGAAGGAATTCGAAGAAAGTTCCAGCGGACTCTACATCGTGTTCCTCTTGGCGCTTGCGCTGGTGTTCTTGGTGCTTGCGGGGCAGTTTGAAAGTTTCCGCGCTCCGTTCGTCATCTTCTTTACGGTGCCGCTTGCTTTGGCGGGTGCGCTCGCTTGCTTGTTCATTACGGGCCAGACGCTCAATATCTTTAGCGAGATTGCGCTGATTCTCTTGATTGCGCTTGTGACGAAGAACGGCATTCTGATTGTGGAATTTGCAAACCAGATTGCGGCGAATACGGGCTGTAACAAGCTTGAGGCGGCTCGGTTAGCGGCGGAACGCCGCTTCCGCCCAATCCTCATGACGAGCCTTTCGACGGTATTGGGCGCTGTGCCCTTGATTCTCACGGGCACCCCGAGCCGTATCGCCATGGGCATCGCTATCGCCGGTGGCCTTACGTTTGCGACGTTTATGACGCTCTTTATTGTGCCGGCAGCTTACAGCTTCTTTGCGGGCAAGGTCGATTCCAATACTACCACTGACGCCTCAAAGATGGCGTGATTATTTAACCATCTGGAATACGCGCTCGCCTTTGCGGCTCATGCCATAGCGGGTGCGTAACAGGTTCTCTTTGTACAGGGAATCGTTCTTGAGTCGTTCAATCTCGATGTTGCAGGAGTCGATGGCGTGCTGCAGGGAATCGATTTGCGCTTCGTACCTAGCGATGTTCTCCGTGATTTTTTGCTGTTGCTTCAAGCTGTTTTTTCCAAACATCAACTGCGAAATGACAATCGCGATTGTCGCGACGATCGTAAACAGGATTATCCAGAAAAAACGCTTTTTCACGTCAAGTTGCTCCATTAAAGTAGAACTGGAAGTTGTCCGGTGAATGGACTAGACCCGAAAGTTCTAACTCTGTTAATATAGCTAAAATATTGTTGGACTTAAGGTTACAATCGTTCTGCAACTCCTGAAAAGTCTTCTTGAAACCATTGAATTGCTTAAATAGGGCAAGGGCTTCGCTAGAAAGATTGCAACCGATTGCTTCGATTTGAGTGAGGCTGACTGCGGCAGGGGCATCCGAATCCGTCTTGATTTTGGGTAACCCGGCAATGGTGCGCAGGCTTTCGGGCACAAAGACGGGCTTGGCCTTCCCTTGGTCCAAGTATTGATTCGGTCCGGCGGCAGCTTCGCTATCGAAATCTCCGGGAACGGCGATCAACAGCTTGTTTTCTTGTAGGCAATAGTCGGCAGTGATGAGCGCACCGCCTTTAGCTTTACTTTGTACTAAAACCGTGGCGCGGCTGAGGCCGCTGATAATCCTGTTGCGTGCGGGGAAGTTTCCTTTGAAAGAGGGAAAGTCTTCTTCGTATTCGGTCATAATGCAGCCGCCGGCATCAATAATGCGGCGGGCGAGTGTCGCTCGGTCTCCTGGAATAGGAACGCCCAGTCCCTGCGCAATAACAGCAATCGTAGGAATCCCAAAATCAAGCGCCGCCTCGTGGCAATAATAATCAATGCCTTGCGCAAGCCCGGAAACGACGACGGCTTGTGTTCCTTGCAAGGATTTCACCAAGCGTCGGCAAAGTTCGCGGGCGGAACTGGTAGGGCGGCGCGTGCCAACCATGGCAATCCCGATGCAATCGCTTGCGGGCAAGCTGCCGCGAACGTACAGTAACGGCGGCGCTAATGGAGATTCCCTGAGGGAAAGCGGGAATTGTTTCGGTTCAAGTGTTTCGTACTTTCTATCTTTGTCTGTCATGAAATATTCCTTTGAAGACTTGGTGAAAATTATGGCGACCCTCCGCTCCCCGGAAGGCTGCCCTTGGGATAAGCAACAGACGCACCAGTCGTTGCTCCCGTATTTAGTCGAAGAATCCCACGAATATATCGATGCCGCCCAGGCAAACGACAAGGCTCACATGGCCGAAGAATTGGGCGATGTACTATTCCAGGTAGTATTCCATTCGCAAGTCGCCAAAGAAAACGGCGATTTTTCTATCGACGACGTGGTGCAGGGAATCTGCGAAAAAATGATCCGGCGCCATCCGCACGTTTTTGGCGATGCGAAGGTTGATGATTCGAAAGGCGTAGTCCGCCAGTGGGAACGCATCAAGGCGCAAGAAACGAATAATCTAAAAATGCAAGGCAAGTCCGCTATGGACAAAGTAAGCAAAAGCTTGCCGACGCTTGCCCGTGCTCAAGAGCTCCAGCGCCGTGCCGCCAAAGTGAGCTTTGACTGGACCGAGGCTGAACCTGTCTTTAACAAGGCTGTGGAAGAATTTAGTGAATTCCGTGCCGAAATGCAAGCGGCCTCTCCTGAAAATCGCAACGTGGAACGCATGGAAGATGAATTCGGCGATATCATGTTCAGCTTGGTGAATGTGGCGCGCCACTGTGGCTTCAATGCGGCCCTTGCGCTGGAACGCGCAAACTCCAAGTTCGAACGCCGCTTCCGCGTGGTAGAACAGATGGCCCGCGACCAGGGCAAAGAAATGAAGGACGTGGGCCTCGAAGGCTTGCAAGAAATGTGGAAACAAGCGAAGGCCGCATCCAAGTCGTTCTAAATTGGAGCATTCCATTTTGGAATACGAAAGTTGAAAAAATATTTTCGCATTCCTGATCCCGATGGTATATTAAGTAATGTGCTTCCAGTCCATTCTGATTTAGCGAAGGGATGCTGGAGCAAATCACGGGGTAGAATAGACCGGAAGCACGCTTGTTTTCTTCTAATTCCACTTGTCCCGCAGAGGTCTCCCTTCTGCGGGACTTTTTGTTGCTATAAATGAAAAAATCCCCGGTGCGTTGCACCGAGGATTTTAAACTTCTAAGAAGTTTGGCTTGTGCTAATTAAGCTCTTGCCTTGGCCTTGTCGCCGTACTTCTTGATGAGTTCTTCCTGGATGTTCTTCGGAACCGGGAGGTACTTGCAGAATTCCATGGTGAATTCTGCCTTACCCTGGGTCATAGAACGCAGGTCAGTGGCGTAGCCGAACATTTCGGACAGCGGGACTTCGGCGGTGATGGTGGTCATGCCGAGTTCTTCGTTCGTACCGGTGATGGTACCACGACGCTGAGAAACGTTACCAACAACAGAACCCTGGAATTCGGTCGGAGTCTGGATTTCGACCTTCATGATCGGTTCGAGGATCTGAGCGCCAGCCTTTTCGAAAGCTTCGCGGAAGGCCATACGGGCTGCAACCTGGAACGCCATATCAGAAGAGTCAACCGGGTGGTATGCACCATCCTGGACTTCCATTTCGATACCCACAACCGGGAAGCCGATCAAGGAACCTGCTTCCATGCAGCTCTGGAAACCCTTGTCGCAAGACGGGATGTATTCCTTCGGAATACGGCCACCCACGACGGAGTTAACGAAGTTGTAAACCTTTTCCTGGTCGCCTTCGACAGCCATCGGACGCATTTCGCCGACAACCTTAGCGTACTGACCAGAACCACCGGTCTGCTTCTTGTGGGTGTAGTCGAACTTGGCCGGACGGGTAATGGTTTCGCGGTAAGCCACCTGCGGAGCACCGGTCGTCACGTCGCACTTGTATTCGCGGCGCATACGTTCGATGTAAACGTCGAGGTGAAGTTCGCCCATACCCTTGATGATGGTCTGGCCGGATTCCTTGTCGACTTCCACCTGGAACGTCGGGTCTTCCTTGGTGAAGCGGTTCAGAGCCTTGGACATGTTGTCCAGGTCGTCGCGGTTCTTGGCTTCGATCACGAGTTCGATCACCGGATTCGGCACGTGCATAGAAGTCATGTTGTAGTGGTTCTTGCCATCGGTAAAGGTCGTACCGGAGGCGCAGTCGATACCGAACAGAGCAACGATGTCGCCTGCACCGGCTTCGGTGATATCCACCATTTCGTCAGCGTGCATACGCACGAGACGGCCCACGGACACCTTCTTGCCGGTGGCCATGTTGGTGATCATGTCGCCCTTCTTGAGGGTACCCTGGTAAATACGGATGTAGGTGAGCTGGCCATAGCGGTCGTTCACGAGCTTGAATGCGTAGCAGACGAGCGGTGCGTTGTCTTCGGACTTCAGCACGACTTCGGCTTCGTTGTTGTCGAGGTCAAGGGCCTTGTTTTCAACTTCGGTCGGGTTCGGGAGGTAGTCGATAACGCCGTCGAGGAGCTTCTGGACGCCAACGTTCTTGTGAGCGGAACCCATGAACACCGGGGTCACTTCGAGGCTGATGGTAGCCTTACGGATGGTGGCCTTGATGAGGTTCTTGTCGATTTCGTCGACGCCATACTGGCCTTCCATAGCCTTTTCCATGATTTCGTCGCTGTAGTCTGCGCAGCAGTCGATCAGCTTTTCACGGTATTCGTTGGCCTGGTCAACGAGTTCGGCCGGGATTTCCTTTTCGATCATGTCGTCGCCGTTAGCGCCTTCGAAGTAGTAGGCCTTCATTTCGACGAGGTCGACCACGCCCTTCAGTTGGTCTTCGAGACCGATAGGAATCTGCATGACGCAGGGCTTGTGGTTGAGCTTTTCCTTGAGCATGACAGCCACGCGGAGCGGGTTTGCACCGGAGCGGTCGCACTTGTTCACGAACACGACGCGCGGCACATGGTAGCGCTTCATCTGGCGGTCAACGGTAATAGACTGGGACTGAACACCTTCCACGCCGGTAAGCACGAGGATAGCACCGTCGAGCACGCGGAGAGAACGTTCCACTTCGATCGTGAAGTCCACGTGCCCCGGGGTATCGATGATGTTGATGGAGTCGGCTTCGCCAGACTTGGTGTGGGTCCAGTTTGCAAACGTAGCAGCGGACTGAATCGTGATGCCGCGTTCGCGTTCAAGTTCCATGGAGTCCATCGTGGCACCGACGCCGTCTTTACCACGAACTTCGTGGATAGCGTGGATACGCTTTGTGAAGTAGAGGATACGTTCGGTAAGGGTGGTCTTACCGGAGTCGATGTGGGCAGAAATACCAATATTTCTGTGCTTTTCAATGTTTTTCATATTTTATTCCACAAATGGAGTTGATGTTTGTTTGAGTTGCGCCCAAAGATAGAAAAAAAAAGCCCCCTTTCAAGGGCTTGACTTTGGGAATAGGCTTGAGTTTGGCTTTTAAACCTGATTTTCGGCATTTTCGACGATTACGTCTGCTTCTTCGGCAAGGGAATCGTCGGGATTGTCGGCCAGAGCCTTGAAATAGCTTGCGGCCGTTTTACCGACTTCGGTGGTGTCGTAGAAGGAATAGGCTCCGTTTCCGAGAGCCCCGATGGCCGGAATGGCTCGGAGGGCGGCTCTGCCCAGGAATTTGGTCGAGACCTTCACGCCGATTTTCTTGAGAAGCTTCTCGAGGACGGCAAAAGAGACCTTCTGGACTACAATTCGGCTTCCGGTGCGTACGGCGATGTCGCGGACAAGTTGGGCGGCGCTGTGGCGGAACAGGCACCAGACCATGGCTTCGCGGCTCAGTTGGGCGAATTTTCCGTAAGTTGCGGCAATGTCAGACACCAGCTGTGCCTGAATGCGCCAGATGGCGGCAATGTCTGGAACCGAGGTCAAAACGCCAGTGACGCCG
This sequence comes from Fibrobacter sp. UWB5, assembly GCF_002210295.1. Lineage (NCBI taxonomy): Bacteria > Pseudomonadati > Fibrobacterota > Fibrobacteria > Fibrobacterales > Fibrobacteraceae > Fibrobacter > Fibrobacter sp. UWB5. The sequence continues at coordinate 80,914 of NZ_MWQH01000002.1, forward strand.
GCCGGAACCGAAAGCGTGGCGCTTACCAAGGAGGCCTTGACCGCGGCCTGGCGGATCAGTTTCTTGATTTTTTCGTCAGAATTTTCGGTGGGGGAGTGCAGGGATTCCGGAATGTCAGTAATCAGCTCGAACAACAAGGCGCTCAGCTTTTCCTTGATTTTTTCCATCTTTTCGTCGGTACAATCGCTCATAAAAGTCTCCTTACGAGACTAATATACATTATTAAATGTGAAATGAGGAATGAGCGATTTTAGAAGATAATCTTGGCGAGTCCGCCGGCGAGTCCGGGGAGGTTGTAGCGGAGGGTCTTGCCTTCGAGCCAGTACGAAAGTGCCTGGTCAATCCACTCGCGTTCGCTGGTGATTTTGCGGACCACGATATCGGTGCCTGTGTCGGTATCGTCAAAATAATAGTATCCGCGGAACTTGATCGGGAAAATTTCGCCGTGCAATAGAACGCTTACGTCGGCGGTGCCGTTGTCCGAATCAATAGACACGGACTGGACATCGCCGAAGCGCTTGACCAGTTCGTGGTTCTTGACAAAGGCTTCCACCGCCTTGTTGCGTAAATTGCCTAACAGCGACATGAATCCCCGTTTAGCGCGGCAAAGTGAGAATCTCGATGCCGTTCTTGGTGCGGGCCACGGTGTGTTCCCACTGGGCGCTCAAAGAACCGTCGCGGGTCACTGCAGTCCAGCCGTCGCTGAGCGTCTTGGTGCCCGGGCGACCCACGTTGATCATAGGTTCAATCGTGAACACGTGACCGACTTCGATAAATTGCTTCAGAACATTGTTGCGGAAGTGGTAAAGGGTCGGTTCTTCGTGGAATCCGCGACCGATGCCGTGACCGCAGTAGTCTTCCACCACGCTAAAGTCATGTTCTTCGGCGACATCCTGAATGATGTTTCCGATGTCGTAGTAACGGGCGCCGTCTTCGCCGGCAACGCGAATGCCTTCTTCCATGCAAAACTTGGCGGTGTCCACGAGTTCTTGGGCGAGGTTGCTCACGCGGCCGACGCAGAACATGGCGGATGTATCGCCGTGGTAGCCCGAAAGAATCGTGGTGATATCGATGTTCACGATATCGCCGTCTTTCAGGATGGTGTTTGCGCTCGGAATGCCGTGACACACGACTTCGTTGATGCTGATGCAGGCGTAACGCGGGTAACCGTGGTAACCCATGCAAGCAGAAATACCCTTGTGCTTACGGGTATAGTCGCCGATGAATTCGTCGATTTCGAGTGTTGAAACGCCGGCCTTGCACATTTCGCCTGCGCGGATCAGCGTTTCGGCGGCGAGGGCGCCGGCGTCGCGGATCAGTTCGATTTCTTTTGCGGATTTAATCTTGATTTTGGCCATAACTTATGCCTTTTTCCATGCGTAACGGTCGACCAAGTAGGCGAGCAGCATCTGGTCTTCTTCGGTTCCGTTAGCGAGTTCTTTTACAAGGGGGATAACGCGGCTGATACGTTCGCGAGCCTTCTGGCCACCGAAGTGGTTCTTTTCCTGTTCCAGCTTGGCACGCACGCGTTCGCTGACTTTCTTCGCAATTTCTTCGTTGGTCGGAGGTTCCATCTTGATGAAGTTGATGCCGAAATCGGCGGCTGTCTGCTTCATGTCGATTTCTTCGACCGGCGTAATCAGCGAAATGCAAAGTCCGCTGCGACCCGCACGGGCGGTACGTCCGCTACGGTGCACATACACTTCGTGGTCATCGGGGTGGTCGTACACGATTACGTGTGTCACGTGGTCCACGTCAATACCGCGGGCGGCCACGTCCGTACAAATGAGAATGCGGAGTTTCTTGTCGCGGAAGGCGTTCAAGGTCTTTTCACGCATGTTCTGGGCGACATCGCCGCTCAGGGCGCCCACGTTGAATCCGTAGCCCGAAAGCACCTGTTCCAGGTAGCTCACGTCGCTCTTCTTGTTGCAGAAAATCATGCAGCTTTCAGGATTGTAGTATTCCAGCACCTTGATGGTCATGGAATCCTTGTCCATCACGTCGCAGGGGTACCAGCGGTGTTCCAGGTTGTTGGCAATCACCTTGTCGTAGCTGAGCGAAAGGAATTCGGCGCTCGGACGCTGGAATTCGCGGGCTAGGCTCTTCACCGTCTGCGGGATGGTGGCGCTGAACATGGTGCAGGCAATCTGCTTGGGCAGGTACTTGCGGATCTTCTGCATGTCGGGGTAGAAACCCATCGAAAGCATTTCGTCGGCTTCGTCCAGAATCAAGTCGCGGATGTCGAGGAAGTCGACGTTGCCACGCTGTACGTGGTCCATCAGGCGGCCGGGGGTTGCGACAATGATATGCACGCCGTTCTTAAGTGCCTTGAGCTGGGGTTCGTAGCTTACGCCGCCGAAAATAGCGACCGAGCGGATACCCGTTCCGGCAGAGAGCTTTTCAATTTCGTCTTGCACCTGCAAGCAGAGCTCGCGGGTCGGCACCAGAATAAGGGCCTGCGGGAAAACGTGGTCGCGGACAATCACCTGCAAAAGCGGGAGAACGTAGGCGCCGGTCTTTCCCGAACCGGTCTTGGACTGCACCAGCATATCGCGGGCGGCCAGCATGTAGGGCATTGTCTTGCGCTGCACCGGCATCAGGTCGGTCCAGCCGTGCTGAGCGAGAACAGCCTTCTGTTCTTCGGGCAGCATGTCAAAAGTGTAGTCGGGGAGCTTGTGTTCGGGCTCGATAATCTTAACGGGAGTCAGAAACGGATTTACTTTCTCTTCTTTCTTTTCTTCTTTTACTTCTTCACTCATAGTGAGCGCAAATTTAGTAAAAGGCGAGTGACGCGGCAAAGTAATTTATTGCTTTGGCATGGCCGAGCCGTACTAAATGCACTCCAAAGGAGTGCAATGATAGAAAATTCTACTTGAAGGGAGTCCAGTGGTATTCCAACCCAACACTGATAAACCAGTCAACTGTGGTGGCGCCGATGGTCGTAGGCTCGGCGGCGGCATCGGGAGAAGGCTCCACATAGACGTCCTTGCCGCGGCTCGAAATGCCCGTGCGCACGCTCAAACCGTAGTGCTGCAGGAATACGCATTGCGTGCCAAATCCAAAGAGAGCTCCCTTGTAGGGGTCTTCGGTCTTGAAGCGGGTCTGGTATTCTCTCGAGGGCTTTTTCTTGGAATCCTTGACATCGATGTCTTCGGAATAGAAACTGTATTGGAATCCGAGGAAGGCGAACAGGTGCAAGTCCAACCATTTGAAGGGGTCATAGGTCCTTGCAAACATCACGTTCAGGCCGATTTCGTGCTGGGCGAAACTCCAGTGGTCCAGTTCCTCGTAGACTTCGTCTCGTTCGTCGATTTTGACATCGTGGTTTGAATAGCGGTAAAAGATTTCGCCACCGATAAAGCCAAACCAGATTCCGCCGGCATACAATGTGAATAGCGGGGTGGAGTCGTCCATGAAATTCCAGAGGCTTACGGAGTCGCGGGTGGCGCGATAGTTAGAAACTCGGCTTCTGATTTTGCGCTTGTACCAATTGTAGGGCGTAAAGGGAATGTGGGCCTGGGCATAGCCGGCCGAAATGCCTGCCCAAGAACGGAATGTGGGTGTTTCCTTGTAAAGGTCGTCGGGTTCCGATTCCATTTTGAGGCGTTCTTCTTTCGTTAGTCGGCGCTTGGTATTGCGGCCGAAGAAGGCGCTTGCGATGTCGTCGCCCAGGGCAATCTTGTCGTTGTTCTTTTGGACTGTGCCTGCCGTTCTTGGCTCGAGCGTCGTTTCGTCGAAAATGGCAATCTGCAAATAGTTTCCCTTGTCGGCGATGAACAAGACGATTTTGTCTTCGAGAGCCTGGAGCTTTGCCATCATGGCGGGGTGACGGGCCTTCAAGAGGTGTGCGTTCAGGCCGGGTTCGATATTGTTCGAAAGCCAGGTGGCGTAACGCATGGCGACGGTGTCGCGTTCCCATTCGCCGTAAAGTCTGCATTTGGGTTCGCCGATGCCAGAATTGTTGCGGCGTAAAGACAGGCAGAATTCCTTGGGATCAATCGCCGGGTCCTTATCGGGAGTCCAAATCAAAATGTCGGCATTTTGCCAAAGAGTCCAGTGGGAATCAAAGAATACGTCCTTGGCGTGTGCGGTGCCTGCCAAAAACGCCTGTGCCAAAATGACGGCAACAAATGCGACTAGGGAGAGGTGTTTCATTTGCCTGCCCCCGTGTACATGTTCTTGCGGATTTGCTGGACTGTTAAACGCATCAGTTGTTCAAGGTCGTTCAGGGTCAGCTTGAAAACCGGGTGCTGGATCTCGTCGACGGCGCTAAACAGTGGACGTTGTTTTACATTGTCCCACAATGTGTACGACACGATGGCGCTGATGTTCTTGACATCGCGCTTGTCTTCCAATTCGTTATGAATCAGGGCGTAATCGAAGAAATTTTCACGCTTCAGGTCGGTGCCGATAATGACTTCGTGAATCAACAGAATCTGCGGGGGAATGGTTCCATCGGGGGCGGTAACAGTTACGCCCTGCTCCGGAAGCTTGCCCTTCATGAAGATACGGTCATCGAGTTTTTGGCTTTCTTCGGGGAAGTTTGCCAAAAGCGAATCGGGCAACACGCTGAGCTTGCTGTAACCGCCGCGGAATTCATGTTCCACGGCCTTTGCGCAGAACTCGGTCGCCTTGATTTGCGTGCTATCGCCAAAGTCCAGACGATTTGCAAACCACTTGGTTCGGGTAATGACGAACGCCTTCTGAAGCCCCGCTATCGTAAGTTCTCCATAGGGGGCTTGCTTGTAGGCGGGGTGCTTTGCAGACCATTGGTAAGAATCGGCGCAACCCGTGAAGAGTAGCGCCGTCAGCACAAACAATGTTCCCCAAAGGCGTGCCATTAATCCTTGCTGGTTACGGAGCGCCCCACTTTTCGCGGTAGGCGTACACCTTGTCGAGGATTCCTTCGGGAGCGTTGATCTTCTTGCGGTTTTCTTCGCTTTCGAGGAATGCAATGATATCGTTGATGTTTACGATAGAGTGGGCTTCGATGCCGTATTCATCTTGCACGGTCTGGAGTGCGGACTTCCCGTTTTCGAGCTTTTCCTTGCGGTCCACCGAGATCAAGAGACCGATGACATTTGCATTTTCGATCTTCGAAAGAGCCTGCATCGTTTCGTTCACGCTGGTGCCGGCCGTAATCACGTCTTCGATAATCACGACGTTCGTCTTTTCGGCGTACTTGTAACCGACCAGCATGCCGCCTTCACCATGGTCTTTGGCTTCTTTGCGGTTGTAGGTAAAGGTGAGGTCCGAGTTGTACACGTCGGAAAGTTTCATGGCGGTGGCAGCGCACAGGGGAATGCCCTTGTAGGCCGGTCCGTAAAGGTTCTGGGCCTTGCCGTCAAAATGCTTCATGAATGCAGCGGCGTAAAATTCAGCGAGCTTGGAAAGGGTACGTCCGGTACGGAATTCTCCGGTATTGATAAAGTACGGCGTGTTGCGGCCGCTCTTGGTCACGAAATCGCCGAACTTGAGAGCGCCGGCTTCAACGAGAAAATGGACAAATTGGTCTTTGTTATTCATAATGCAGTTGCGGCTTGGCCGCAGTTCATAGTTAAAAGATTACGTTATGCGGCTCCGCACAGAAGGCTTACGATCTTTGCAAACACGTTCGTTTCTTCTGTAAGGATTTCAATGACTACCAAGAGGACTGAAATGAGCACGCAAAGTCCGATGTAGAAATAGAACGACTTCTTGAATCCCTTGATCTTCATCTTGAAAATGGCCCAAGCAATCACGCTAAAGATAGCGCTGAAAGTCCATGCAGCGACGGCGCCGAGCGAAATACCCGGAATCAGGCTGATGGCGAAAGTGATTGCGATACCCGGCATAAAGTAAAAGCAAATGCACAGGACGCTCAAAAGGGCGAATCCGACGTAATGCGAAAAACCGCGTTCACGCTGGACAATCACCTGGGGCTGGGTCGGCGTTGCGACGGCTTCTTCTACGGCAGGTTCCTGCGGAACGATTTCGGCTTCGGGTGCCGGAGCAGTTTCGGTTTCGACAACCGGGGCGACTTCAGCGGGGGTCTCGGCTGTGGTTTCGTTTTGGTTCAGTTCTTCGGACATATTGTCTCCTGTAAAATTCTAGAGGATAAAGGTACGGCCCGCATAAACGAATACGCGGTGTTCCAACCAGAGCTTGAGGGCGGCCGAAAGCGTGCGCTTTTCGATATCCTTACCCAGTTCCACAAGTTCATCGATGCTGGCGGTTTCGGGCACGCGCTGGATGTCCTGGCAAATAATCGGGCCCTGGTCCAGGTCTTCGGTGGCGAAGTGGGCGGTAGCACCGATAATTTTCACACCCTTGTGCCATGCCTGGTGGTAGGGCTTGGCGCCCTTGAAGGCCGGCAAGAATCCGTGGTGAATATTGATAATGCGGTATTTGAATTCCTCTGTAAAGGCTTCGCTCAAAATCTGCATATAACGGGCGAGGACCACCGTATCCGTCTTGGTTTCGGCGATAATTTCGCGGAAACGGTTCTCGGGAATGCTCTTGTCCGGGTTCGACGGCACATAGTAGAACGGTACGCCGAAGGTGCCGCCCACGGGGCCGAGGTCGGGGTGGTTACCCACGATGCAGCTGAACTCGCAGGGGAGGTCGCCATCGCGATGCTTGAGCAAAAGGTCATAAAGGCAGTGGTCCGTCTTCGAGACGAAGATGGCAACGCGTTCAATTTTGGTGGTATCGAACAATTTCCAGTTCAGGTGGAGGTGGCCTTCCAGGGTCTCCAGGTGCTTGCGGACTTCTTCGATATTTTCGGATTCCGCTTCAAAAACGGCACGTAGAAAGAAAGTTTCGATATCTTTTGCCGTATGTTGCTGTAAATCAACAATGTTGGCGCCCGCCTTGGCGAGCACCTGGGTTGTTCCGGCAATAAGGCCCTTTTGGTCAGGGCAATGAATCTGCAAAATATAACGAGTAATAGCCATAGCCCAAAATTATAAAATCGCAGGGATTAAGTCTTTGCTCTCCTTCCGAAAATCTAAAATATTCTAACTTTAAAACGAAAACTTTATACGAGAAGGAAAAATGAGTCGTAAATTCTCTTTCAAGTCTATGATTGCCGTCGTATTCGGTATGGCTGTTGTCCAGGCCGTTGCTGTTCCGCAGAAGTCCTGGGATGCTATTTATAACGCCGAAGGCGAAGGTGATTATTCCGCTGCCAAGATCGATGGCAAGATTCGTTTCGGTAAGTACACGCACTATAAGGAAGTCCAGCCGGTTTCTTTCAAGGTTTCTGACAGCCTGTTCGCTTTCTCTGTTGCCGGTAACATGACCGTTCCTGCCGACAAGATCGAAAAGGAAGGCTTCTACAACAAGTGCAACGAAACCATGGAAGCGTGGATTTCTTTCTTTAACAAGCCGCGCGATTTCGGTGGTGAACAGCTTGTCATCAATATTGCTGGCGTCGACCTCGCTTGTGGCGACGAACTTTTTGCCGTGGGTGATTTGCGCATCAAGTTCACGAACCCCAAGGCTCAAGAAGCATGGGCTACTAACCTGGAAGGCCGTGAAAAGTACAAGCGTGAAAAGGTGGTGGAATACCGCCGCGCCGAACAGGAACATCGCGCTTCACTCCGCGACGTTTCGGGCATGGTCAAGGACCCGCGTGATGGCCAGGTGTACCGCACTATCAAGGTCGAAGGCCGTGAATGGTTCGCCCAGAACGTGAACTACAATGTCGAAGGTCATTCCTGGTGCTATGAAGACAAGGAAAATTACTGCGCCCGCGGTGGTCGTCTGTATGACTTGGAAGGCGCCCGTAAGGCATGCCCCGAAGGCTGGCACCTGCCGCGTGACCGCGAATGGATGGACTTGCTGACAGGCCTTACCAAGTGCTATGACGGCGTGGACAAGTGCGAAAAGTTTGCAAACAAGATGAAGGCTACTACCGGTTGGCAGGGCGGTGGCGGTACCGACGAATACGGCTTCTCTGTCTTCTCTTCGGGTTACCGCAAGATGGTGGGTAAGTCTATCGTCCGCTACGAAGACATGGGTGAATACGCTGGCTTCTGGTCTGCACAGAACGGCCGTAACGAAACCATTTGGATTTGGGCGATGGGTCGTATGAGCGACCAGATGGTTCGCCAGCTGGTGCCGAGCAAGACCAACGCCTACTCCGTCCGCTGCATCAATGGTAACTAATCTTTAGTTGACATTCAACAAAGAAAGGCTCCCGAACGGGAGCCCTTTCTGTATTATGTAGCGAGAAGCTCGCGCCGAAGGCACGGCTTACATCTGGCGGATCGGGAAGAGGCCGAGCAAGTCAAGCACGTTTTCGAGCACGATCTGCGTTGCCTGCACCAAGAAGAGTCTGGACTTTTCTTCGGCGCTGCCAAGCACGCGGTCTTCGTGGATGAACTTGTGTGCGGCTTCTGCGATTTCGAGAGCGTACTGGGCGAGAACGCTCGGTTCGTCACCGGCGACAGCGTCCAGAATCTTCTTGCCCTTCTTCGACAGGATGTTGATGAGGCTGTAAGCGGCATCGTCGCCGAGTTCGGCAAAGTTCACGTCCTTGATTGCGGCGGCGAGGTCCGCGCGTTCAATGCCGGCCTTGCGCATGATGCTGCACAGGCGCACGTGGGCGTTCTGCACATACGGACCGGTGTCGCCTTCGAAGCTCATCACGGCGTCCCAATCGAAACGCACATCCTTCAGGCGGCTGTTCTTGAGGTCGTTGAAGGTGAGTGCGCTGATACCGATCTGGCGAGCGATGAGTTCCTTGTTTTCGAGGTTCGGATTCTTCTCGTCAATGAATTCGAGAATCTTCTTCTGGGCGGCTTCAATCACGTCGCGCAACAGGCTGGCAGTACCCGTACGGGTCTTGCCCTTTTCCCATTTGCCGTCGACCAACTGCAGAATTACGCCGAACGGAATGTGGTACATGTCCTTGTACCATTCGCGGCCCATCTTCTTGAGCACGTGGAATACCTGCTTGAAGTGGAGAGCCTGTCCGAGGTCCACCACGTAAAGGCACTTGTCGAAGTTGTATTCCTTCTTGCGGTAGCAGGCGGCGGCCAAGTCGCGGGTTGCGTACAAAGTAGAGCCATCGCTCTTACGGATAAGGCAGGGGTTCAGGTCAAATTCGTCGAGCATCACCACGTCCAAATCCTGACTCTTCACCATCAAATTCTTTTCGCGGAGTTCGTCGAGAATGGCCGGAATCTTGTCTTCGAAGAAGGATTCGCCGGTGTAATGGTCAAAGCCTACGCCCATCATGTCGTAAATACGCATGAGTTCCTTGAGCGTTGCCGCACGGAAGGCGGTCCAAAGCTTGCGGTAGAATTCATCGCCCTGTTCGAGCTTGGTGAATGCGGCGCGTGCTTCGTCTTCGAGCCCCGGCTCTTCCTTGCTGGCCTTGGAGAAGGCTGCGTAAAGGATGTTGAGTTCCTTCACGGTCAGGCTATCGAGTGTGGCGTCGTCTGTCGGGCGCTTTTCGCGCAGGTACATCACGATGAGCTTGCCGAAAGCGGTACCCCAGTCGCCCAGGTGGTTAATGCGTTCCACCTTGTAGCCGGCGGCCTTGTAAATGCGGGAAAGCGAGTTTCCGATCATTGTCGAACGCAGGTGGTGGAAGGCGAGTTCCTTACCGATGTTGGGGGAGCTGAAGTCGATGCAAACGACCTTGCCGTTCGGCGCGGCGTGTCCGTATTCCAGACCCTTGGCGGCGATTTCTTCGAGAGTGGACTTCGCGAGGAATCCGCGGTCGATGAAGAAGTTCAGGTAACCGTTCACGGCTTCCACCTTCGAAAGGCCGGCGGGGAGCTTCACCTGTGCGGCGAGGTCTTCGGCAATCATCTTCGGGGCCTTGCGCATTACCTTTGCGAGCGAGAAGCACGGAATAGTGAAGTTGCCGTGGCTGGTGTCAGGCGGCACAGAGATAAGCTTGAGGGCGGCTTCCTTTTCGAAGGAACCGGTAGCGGCCAGCGCTTCTGCGATTTCTTGCTCAAACGAGTTCATCTTCACTGCTCTTCTTCTTGGAGGTCTTCTTCACAAAGTCATTTTCGTCGAGAGTTTCAACGGTGCCGTCGGCGTACAGACGGTCCAGGGAAATCTCGTTGCGCTTTTCTTCTTCGAACAGGTGAACCATCAGGTCAAGGCCTGCGTCGAACACGGCCCAGCGCACTCCTTCCTTGTATTCCACGCCCACGGACGGAATGTTGGCGGCCTTGAATTCCTTGCGGAGTTCATTCAAAATGGCCTGCATCTGGGCTTCGCTTTCGCAAGTGGCGACAAGGAAAAAGTCGGTCACGTCCTTGATACCGCGAAGGTCAATCAACTGGACGTCCTGGGCGCGCAATTCAAAAAGAATGCTGGCGCCGATATTTACGGACTCTGGCAGGTCTTTGATTTTTGTTGTCATTTTTCTTCTCCCTGTTCGGGTTCTATGATTTGATTAAAGTCTTTTCCGATGTATACGGCGGCATCGACGACAGCGCGGTCGCTATGGACAATCAGCACGTTGTCGGTCTTGAGCGCTTGGGCAAGAGCCTTCGCGCCTTCCCATTCGGGGTTCCTAAGCACAAGAACGGTCTCGTCGTAATTTTGCAGACGGTCGTTTCTGGAGCTTACAATGTCAAAGCCGTTGTCGCGCAGGTAAGAGCGCATCTTGGCTGCCGCGCCCTGCATGCCGCAACTGTTCAACACTTCGACATCGCCCTTGTAGGTACGCTTGACCTTTACGACTTGGGGCTTCTTTTCTTCTTCACATCCCGTCAAAAGAAATGCCGCTAAAACGGCCATGACGGCAAATGAAAAAGGAAATGTTTTGGAACGGCTTTTGTTCATTTTCTAGTGCAAATCTAGAAAAATGTGAACTGCTGTCATAATGTTATTTGTCTTACCTGCAGTAATAAGGCGTTCTCCAAGGACATCCGCCATACAAGTAGCGGTAGGGCCCGTACGCCTTGAACGCATCGTTTTCGTTCACGAACATGACTCTGAACGACATGTTGTCATTGGGCTTGTACTCCAAGGCGATGTCGGGTATGACAACGCCTACGTTTCCTTGGCGGGCATCTTCCTTGGCGATGGGGGTTCCAAAGCGGAAATTCGAATACAGCGGCATCCAAAGTCCCACGTTTGCGTATAAATGAAGCTCCGGAGTGAATTCGTAGGCGAGATGCGCCATGTAGCTTTGCTGGGCAAAACTTCCGAAGGTTCCCCCCATAAAACTCACGGAATAGGTGTAGGCGACTTTGAGGGCGGGGTCAAAGGTTTCGTGTCTTACCAGGCGATCGGGGTCGAAATGTTCGCGGTTCCAGGGAATTCCGTCGTCTGGAACCACGTAGACGGTATCGACAATCGTGTCCTTTGCGGCTGTTTTTACAAGGGAAGAATCGTTTTTGCTAACAACAGAGTCTGCCTTTACGGGACTTTCCGCAAAAGCAAATGCAGTAAGGACTATGGTTAGCAATAAAAATCGCATGGCTAGAATATAGCAAATGCGAATTAGACGATTTCGTTCTTGTTATTGACGTGGATAACTGTAGGCTTCCACGTTTTGGCTTCTTCTTCGCTCATGGTTGCATAAGCCACGATAATCACGAGATCGCCGGGCTGAACAAGTCGTGCGGCAGCGCCGTTCAGGCAAATCACGCCGGAACCGGCAGGGCCTTCAATGACATAAGTGTCCAGGCGGTTGCCGTTGTTCACGTCAAGAACGCCCACTTTTTCGAAGGGAAGAATGTTGGCTGCATCCATCAAGTCGCGGGCAATAGTAATCGAACCCTCGTAATTGAGGTTTGCGTCGGTTACAGTTGCGCGATGAATTTTGCTCTTGAGTAATTCTAGCTGCATGATGCGCTTAGAACTTGACATTGAAGAATCCCGCAACACCCTTTTCCGGGGTCGGGAGAATGCCGTAGCTGAAGCGGTTTGCGTCCGGGTTGCTGTCCCACTGGGTGCTGAAGAAAGCGTCAGCAAAGGACCAAATGTGTGCACCAGCCACAAAAATCAAACCATACCACCAAGCGGAATTGCCGTCAATGGCGAGGTAAACTGTTGCGCCTACACTCACACCCCAAAGGGCGTCAATCCAGATAGCCTTCATGGATTCTTGCTTGTGCCACTGATACAGCGAGGGAACAAGAAGAGAAAGATAGGCGTAACCCTGGTCGCCAGAGTGGTTGCGGTAGGAACGGTCAATATCTGCGTCTTCGAGGCCGCCAGAACGCTGGGCGAGCCATTCTTCTTCAGAAACGCCGAGCTTTTCCCAGGGCTTCTGCAAATATTCGGAGGGACGGACACCCATTTCGACGAGGTGCGTCAACTTGTCTCTTGTAACGCCTTCCTGCTTGGCCTGCTGGAATTCCCATTGGGTCAGGCCCATTTCTTCGTAGTTGAATCCCTGCCATTCGTCGGCAGTTGCAGATGCTTCGCCAACGCTTGCGCTGGAAGCTTCTTCGGCGTCGCTGCTGTTGTCGTCAGCAAAACCGTCGTCTGTTGTTTCCTCGGAGGCCCCGTAAGAATAGGAATCTTCGGAAGATTCGTCGTCGTCAAACTGTGCGAACGCAATGGAGCCGCACAAAAGCACCGTTGTGAGAATCTTGCACCAATTCGCCATCGTTTCTTCCTTCAAAAAATAATGCCGGGGGAGGGAATCGAACCCTCACACTCTCGCGAGTACCGGATTTTGAGTCCGGCGCGTCTACCAATTTCACCACCCCGGCTCGGGGTTTGCTCAAATATAGAACAATTTGTGTTTTTTTGCAGGGGAAAAATGCGAAAAAAGCGCTTTTTTGTGCAAATTTACCTTTTCAAAAGGGGCTGATATTCAATTTTAAGGGGTGCAAGCTTACTTGCTGCGAAATCGACAGCTTGATCTTTGGTTTCGAATTTGCCCGTTTGGACCAAATAAAGCGTTTTTTCGCCGCGAGGTTGCTCTATAATTGTGCAGGCGATTTTTTGCTTTTTCAGATTCGAAACCAGTAAGTCTGCATTAGATTTTGTTCCAAATGCGCCCAATTGCAAAGTCCAGTATTCTGCCGATGCGGTGGCGGTGGTCGTAGGCGCTGTTGCGGGAGCCGGTGTAGCGACGGGAGCTGTGGCGACAGGTGCCGCGGCTTTAGGTTGTTCGACTGCAGGTGCCGGTTCGGCAACGACGGGCTTGGGTTCCGGAGCGGCTACCTTTGCGGGTTCGGCGGCAGGAGCGTCCTTTGCCTTCGATGCGGTTTGAATTGCTTTGAGAGAATCCGGATTGTTTAGCAGGTTGCAGCGTTCGTTCAGGTCTTCCGATTTTACCTTTGCCTTAACGGCCTTGCAAACCTTCTGCAGTACAATAGCTTGGTGCGGGTGCGAAGTTTCGATTGCCTGAATCAAGTCTTCGGCGGCCTTGTCATACTTGCCAAGGTAGAGCCTGAACTGGGCGCTCGTCATCATCAGGTCCGAATAAATCGCTCTTTGCGGATTCGTCGTCTTGATCAGACTGTCGAGACGGTTGCCTGCAATCTTGAACGACTGCGCGCTCCCCATTTGCGAAAGGGCGAGTACGTTCCACAAGTAGCATTCGGCGCGCAGGGAATCCGGTTCCTTGGGACAGGCGGCTTCGTAGGCGGCAGCGGCTTCTTTCCAGTTGCCGGCAACGTATGCCTTTTGCGCATCAGCCATCGTCTGTGCGAATGCGGCTGTTGCAAAAATCGCTGTTAAAGTAATCAGTATTTTTTTCATTTTCACTAATCCAACTTCCTACTGTCTACTTCCTACTTCTTACTAAACTAATTTTCCTCTAATCGTCCACCCGCGAATGTCGTCCAGCTTCACCTTCACGTAGTCGCCGGGCTTCACTATCTGGCCATCTTCGGGCTTGAACACCACCTTCTTGAAGTTGTCGGTGCGGCCACGCAGTTCCGTCTCGTCGCGTGCGGAGTTCTTTTCTACCAGGAGTTCCTCGGTGCGGCCGAGCATCATCTGGTTACGCTTGAGCGTGATGGCGTTCTGCAGTTCCACCAGGCGCGTGTGACGTTCCTGCTTTTCGGCCTCGGTGAGCGTCTCCGTTTCCTTGTACGATTCCGTGCCCTTGCGCGGGCTGTAGATGAACATGAACGCAGAGTCGAATTGGCAGTTTTCAAAAGCCTTGAGCGTCTGCTCGAAATCCTCTTCCGTTTCGCCCACAAAACCGCAGATTACGTCCGTCGAAATGCCGTAGAACGGGTCTTTGCTGCGCAGCTGCTCGATAATCGAGAGGTACTGTTCCATGTTGTGCTGGCGGCGCATCTTCTTGAGCATGGCGTCGGAGCCGCTCTGGATGGGGATGTGCGCATAGTGGCAAACCTTCGGGTTGTTCAGCAGCACGTCGATGAGCTCGTTCGTGTAGTGCCTCGGGTGCGGGCTCGTAAAGCGAATGCGGCGGATGCCGTCGATTTCAGAAACCTTCGTAAGGAGATCGGCGAAGTTCCCGCCTTCCGTCTTGTAGGCGTTCACGGTTTGGCCCAAGAGCGTCACTTCGGTAATGCCCTTGTCTGCGGCCTTGCGGACTTCGGCGAGCACGTCTTCCATGTCGCGGTACTTTTCCGGCCCGCGCAGATACGGCACAATACAGTAGCTGCAGCGCTTGTTGCAACCGCGCTGAATCGCGACGAAGGTCGTGAAGTCGTTCTGGAGCTTCGCGTATTCGCCCAAGTAGTTTTCGCTCAGGTCCTCGTCGATGAACATCTTGTGGTGCGTCAGGTGCAAGGGACTTTTGGCGTCGCCCAGCAGCAACTCCGGAATTTTCTTGTACTGGTCCGGGCCCACGATGTAGCTCACGTTAGGCAAGCGCTTCAAAAGTTCCGGCCCGCGATTCTTCGCCATGCAACCGCAAACGACCACCTTAACGTCGGAATTCTTCTTGTTCAGGTACTTGAGCTTGCTGATGTTCGCGATGGCGGTTTCCTCGGCCTTTTCGCGCACGCTGCAGGTGTTCACGATGATAAAGTCGGCATCTTCCTGGTTGCTCGTCTCGACACAACCGCACATGTCGAGCTCCTGGGCAATCATCGCCGAGTCGTACTCGTTCATCTGGCAGCCGTATGTGGCCAAGTGGTATTTTTTCATGGGCGCAAATATAGAAATTTACTTGGAAATACTTAAATGCTGGTGCTTGGAAAAGTGTCTTTCTGAGCGAGAGGCGAAACCTTGAAGTCGAAGAATCTATTGATGTTGTGAGGGGGAGTAGTCCCCCTCGCTCTAGCCACAACTCAGCCTGCACCGCACGCGAACAAAAAATCCGCCTGCGGCTCCGACTGTTTGCTTTGCGGTCAGTCTATCGCCGTGTCTGCCGCTACCCCTACTGCGGGGACACCCCGCAACGCCCCGACCTTGCTAAAAATGAATAAAAAAAAGAAGGGTTTTGTGGATCTACCCTTCAAAAAACCTGGCCGCCCAGATTGTAACCGATTGCTCGGCCATTGAATCCCGGCTTTATGGAATTCCCTTTTGTGGGCCCATACGTCGCAATTTCAGAAGTTTAAACAACAACTTACTTTCACTCCAATTCAAATATAAATCTTTTTTACTTAAAAATCAATATTTAGGGCGAAAGTTTATAAATTTCTTAAATTATGAACTCTTCGAAAAATGGCAAAATTATTTGAACCTTTCATCTGGATATTTTACACCGAATTTACTTGGCGTAAAATATTTGACTTCCCCGTTGTCATTGACTGCGAAGATGTGAAGACACAAAACTTTTGCAATCTCCTTTGGTATCCTATTTAAAGCCACTTGTGCAGATTCCCAATATAAGCCTAATCCGTATTTATAGGCATGATTTATTCTTGAAATGCCGGACCCGTTTTTTGATACTGAAAATCTCTTAACACGCATCCTTGTAATGATTTGTCCTAATGCATTAAGCCAGCCTTCTCTATTTATTGATTTTGCTGATTTAGAATATGATTTGCCTTTGCATTCAATGAAAAAGTATTCGCTGTTCCTTTTTCCGCCAACAAGTTTTAGATCACACCCATGTTCATGTAAACCGCGTTGTTCAGTTTTTTCTTCATGCCAATTTCCGTTTTTCTTATTTATCATAAATTCTATTATGCGTTTGACTACGAATTCTTCGGTTATTTCAAGCATGTTGCAATCTCCGTAGGTACTTAAAATTCTTTTTATTTTTCAAAACCCAACAGCAGCATATAATTCCGCTTGGCGTAAAGAACGCGATGGATTTGAACCACGTTACCCCTGACGACATAGAACATCAGATAATTGTCAATAGGAATGACTCTGTAGCCGATAAGCTTTAATAGAGGATCCTGATGAACACTGTATGTAAACGGGTGGTTTTTTAAAATCCTAACCTGTTCGAGAAACTTTTCAAAAACGGAATTTGATGATGTCTTTAGAACATTCGTAAAATAAGACTTGATTTCATTCAGGTCTTTCTGTGCGGAAGGTGTGATGACGACTACGTATTTTTTAGCCATTCATCAGGTCCTTCAAGAATTTTTCTGCGTCGGTGCATTCCGCGCCACGTTCTACTTCAGAGATTGCTTCGGCAAGTTTTGAATACAGTTCCAACTGCGCCATCTGTTTTTCGTAACATTCGATAGACATCACGACCATGTCTCCCACGCCGTTTTTGGTGAGGTACATTGGCTCGTCATATTTGTGGACCGTCTCGGCAACACTTGTGAAGTTGTTTCTTAAGTCTGAAATTGGTCGAATGGTCGGCATGGAGGACTCCTTTATTATGATAATATAATATCATAATTATGATATGTCAATAGGTCGGCTTATAAATTTCTATATTTACTACATGTCCCTGTTGCTTGCCGTTTTGTTCCTTGCGCTTTTCATTAGCGCCATTGTCCGTGGAAAGTTTTCTTACGGCAAGGCGGATTACGATTTTCATGAGCATCCGGTGCAGTTTGTCATCGTTGTCGTATTCATTTTGGGAGTGTCGGCGCTTTGCTTTTACCGATTCCTCGTCGAGATGGAATTCATTCGGTAAATTTCTACATTTGGGCGCGCTATGCTCCAAAAGAAATCCCTCATCGTTTTTGACTTGGACGGGACTCTGTTCAATACGCTGGGCGACCTTGCCGTGGCGGTGAATTTTGCGTTGCGCCATTTCGGGCTTCCGGAACACGATGAACAGCGCGTGCGGACTTTTATCGGGAATGGTTCGATGAAGTTGATTGTGCGTAGCATGGGGAAGGCCGCGCTCCCTGAAAATATGGCCCGCTCCGGTGTGACCGTCGAAATGGTTCACAAGGTCTATTCAGATTTTTACTGGGAACATTGTACCGAACGCACACTCCCGAATCCGGGAATCGTTGATTTTTTGAACAACTCTAAAGCCCGTGTGGCGATGCTTACGAACAAGCCGCTTCGCCCCAGCGAAAAAATCCTCGATCACTTTGGGCTTCGCGACCGCTTTGAATTTATCCTTTGCGGCGACACTACGCCTGAACGCAAACCGAGCCCCGCAGGCTTGCTCAAGATTCTTGAAATGGCAGGCGTCTCTCGTGAAGAGGCCGTCATGGTGGGCGATGACCAGCCGGACATTCTTGCAGCCCGCAATGCCGGGGTCGATTGCATTACGCTCCTTTGTGGCTTTGGAAAACCGGTGAACTTGCTTCCGTTAAAGCCCGAAAATACGGTCGAGAGCTATGCGGAAATGTGCCAGTTGCTGGCTAGAATCTCTAACTAGTATTTTTTCTATATTCATACCATGACTTTCAAAATTATATCTTCTGTTCTGGCGGCAACTCTCGCCCTTACGGTCACTTCCTTTGCCGACGAGGCCATCCGCTTTGTTCCCGAAAATTACCCGATAGGCGTCTTGAATCAGGGCGATACCAAGCATATCGTTTTGCAAGGTGCTAATATCACGGACAAAGAAATCGTTCTCGAAAACGTGTTCGGCCAAGGCAATGGCATGTCGAACTTCAAGTACCCGAACAAGATTCCTGCCAAGGGCACGGTCAAGATTGAATTCGACTTTAACTCTGCCGAAATGGAAGGTCAGATTAAACCGGTTGTGGTGTTGGTGGATACCACCGGCAAACCTTATCTTGCCAATATGGATGGCATCGTGAAGGTTCCGTTCATTTTCGGCGAAAAACTCTTTGATACGGGCTACTACGCCAAGGGCGAAAAGCGTGAATGGACTTTCTATGTATGGGGCACCGACAAGAAGGAACGTCCGGACTTGACTCTCGCGCCCGAGTCCGCCAAACAGTTCTCCATGTCTGCCAAACCCGTAATGCTGAACGTGGACAAGTTTGACCAGATTAAGGAAGGTGGCAAGGTCCCCGGCCTGAAAATCACCCTTTCGACCAAGGGGCTCTCCCGCGAAGGCTGGGAACTCAAGCAACAGAGTATCCGGAAGATCGTTTCGTTCAAGAGCAAAAAGTACCCGAAGGCTACGCCTGACGTGCTGATTGTTGGTTTCTGGAAGTAAAAAAACGGCTTTTTTGGGGCTTTAGCCTTGCAAAAAAGCCCACTTTTATCTAATTTTGACCCACCAATGAACCAACGGGATGTAGCTCAGCCTGGTAGAGCGCTTGAATGGGGTTCAAGAGGTCGCTGATTCGAATTCAGTCATCCCGATAAAAAACACCGCTTTTAAAAGCGGTGTTTTTGTTTTAGAAGCTTGTATCGGTTTTATGCCGGAGCGTTTTAACTCTGCTTTTCTTCCTCTTCAGGCGAATTTTCGTCATTGCGTTCATCTTCGCCCTTTTCTTGTTCCGCAGATTCTGCGGCCATTTTGAGCGGATGGTCTTCGATATAGTCGAGGCTCACCTGGAAATTTTCGCCCTTGGGCTTGTCGGCATTCTTTTTCAATGTGGCAAGTTCGATAGCAGCGGCCTCGTAGTCGGTCTCGGTCACCCATTCGGGCTTCCACACGATGACGCGGTTTCGACCGCCTTCTTTACCCTGGTAAAGTGCCTTGTCGGCCATTTGAATGCTTCGGTCTGCACCCAGACGGTCGTCGAACTTGGCGACACCGAGCGTAATGGTAATCTTGATGGTGAAGTCCGCATAGCGAACGGTCATCTTTTCAATCTGCCTGCGGAAGCGTTCGGCGACCACTCTTGCACCTTCGAGGTCCGTTTCGGGCAACAGCGTCAAGAATTCTTCGCCACCGTAGCGGGCAAAGACATCGTACTTGCGCAACAGACCGCGAATGGTCTGGGCCACCGACTTCAGGATGATATCGCCACAGGCGTGACCGTAGGTATCGTTGATATTCTTGAAGTGGTCGATGTCGATAAAGATGAAACAGAAGGGTTTGTGCGTACGTGCAGAACGACCCATTTCGTTTGCGATGGTTTCGTTCATTTCGCGGCGGTTCGGAAGTCCCGTCAGTTCGTCGGTCTTCGAAATCAGTTCCAGCTTCTTGTTGGCCAGTTCCAAATCCTTGGTTCGTTCCTTGACTTCCTGTTCCAAGATTTCTCTATGGGCGTTCAGTTCCTTAATCTGACGTTTAATGGTATCGTGCATCGAGTTGAAAGCGTTGCCCAACTGGCCCAGTTCGTCTTTACGGCTACCCACGTCAATGTTTTCGATATCAAGGTCTCCGTCAGTGATTCTACGGATGTGCTTGGTAATGCGGTTCAGCGGAACGCCCAGCATGTAGAACATCCATGCTGCGACAAGGAAGATTATCAGAATTGAAATCACGAGAATGGCGATGCTTGCCTGCGTTGCCGAGGAAATAAGTTCATCGATTTCTCTCTGCGGCTGGAAGGCGAAAAGACCGAAGTCCGTGTTGGAATCAAAGTAGTAGTTGACAAGGTATTTTTCGTTGTCGGACAGCTTCTGGAATTGGGCCTTCTTGACATCGTAGTTGCGGGGGTCGATATCTTTCAGTCCCAGTTCCGAAATCTTGTGGGAATCGGTCAGCCAGCGTTTCAAATCGGGGTGGTAAAGGATTTCACCCTGACCATTGATGGCGACCAGGAATCCGTTTTTGCCGACTTTATAGTTCGGAAAGTTGGTCCAGAGTCTGCGGAGTGAGAATTCTGCAAGCAGGTATCCGCTGGAACTAGACTTGTTTGTAATGCTAATGCCGAACAGACGCTTTGGGGGTGCATCCTTTGTTTCCCTAAACCAGGGCGTCAAGTAAGGGCGGTGCGGAGTAATGCGCGAAAAATCAATGGGGTAGGGGCTTTCTGTTGGAATGCCGACCATGGAGTTGTCGCAGATGAACGAGTTGTCTCTGTCGTATAAAGTAACGGTTTCACCCGAAATGAACAATGTCGAAATGCTGTAGCTCTTAAGGTAGCTGGCAGCCGTATTCGGATCGAGACTTTGAATTTCGGATGTCTTGGAAAGAAGTGTCAGGCGGTCGCCGAACTGCTTCATTTCGCTAGATGCCATGTAGCCAATCTGCGAGAGAGTCGACTCGTTGTTGTTGAAACTCCATTCCAACATCAGGTTTGTCTGTTTTGACGTGAAAATAAAGATACTCCCCGTGACCACGAGGGTCATGGAGAAAATCAAAACGATAAGCACCTTGAAGACGATGCTTCGTGAAAAACCTGATATGGTAGTGGTCGACATAGGCGGTTACTTTAAAAACTTGTTATCTCTTGCGCTTGCGGAGGAAGGCAAACAGGAACCCGAGGATAAGCATGACGGCGAATACGAAGGGGGCTGTCTTCATGTTGTCGTCGACGACTCCGTTCGTGGAATCCTTGGCGACTTCAACCACAGGCGTTTGCTCTTCGTTAATCTTGTTCCAGGCTGCCTTGAATTCGGCTGCCGTCATAATATTGGTTGTCGGGTAGTTCAACTTTTTGTCGATTTCGACCGTGAGGTCCTTGAATATCTCGTACAGCTTGTCTTCGGAATAGAGCGACGGGATTTCCATCTGTTCCCAAATGGCGCTGAATAGTGTGTTGAGTTGCTGTTCCAGTTCGCCCCATTCCGGAATGGCCACGTAGGCGCGACCGGTTTCTAGTGCGCGGACCAACACTCGGTATTCTTCGTCTTCGGCCCAAGTCTGCAAAACCTTTCTAGAGGGCGGCAACAGGCCAATCTGCTTGGTGTAAGCGTCCAGGTTTTCATCGTCGGTCAAGAAGAGCAAAAGGTCAAGAGCTTCTTTGCGTTTGTTGTTTGCCGGAATGGCGAGGTTTGAACCGCCGATAAAGCTGACGCTTCCGACCTTGCCTCTAGGAATGGGAACCACCATGACGCTGTCGGAACCGATTCGGGCGTTAGAAAGGCCTCCCATGTTTCCGTGGAAACGGGTCTGCATGATGATTTCGGAAGTGCTCACGATAAAGGCGAGTTCGCCATTGTTGAATTGCTGGGCAATCTGTGCCGTATTGGTCTGCAGGGCTTCGGGCGCTACGAGCGTATCCATAATAAAGTGGAGGTAGCTTGCAATGCCTAGGAGCGTTTCTTCAGAAAGGATGTTGGCGTGCCATTTGCCGTCGGCGTCTTTCTTGATGAACGAACCGCCGTTGCTCCAAATCCAGGGAGCAAAGTTGTGAGGAAGGTTCCAGTCGCTCCTGCCGGGGAATGCGTAACCGCGTACGTGGGCACCGTCTTCAAGAACTTCGTCTTTTTGGTTGATTTTGCGAATTGCGTTCTTGAATCCTTCGTAGGTTCTAATGGAATCTTTAGTGATGCCGTGTTCAGCAAGGATTCTCTTGTTGGCAAGAACAGCTCGAATATCGATAAACCAAGGCACGGAATAGATTGTCGAGTCTTCGTCGATATGGGTCGTGTTCCAGCTGACGGGGACAAAACGTTCCGGTTGAATTGCCGAAAGTTCTTCGTTTAAGGGCTTAATTTCTTTGCGGGATGCAAAGTACGGAATCCAAGTAGTGCCAAGCTGCAATACATCGGGGGCCGGCTGAGTTCCGGAAAGCGCTGCCGTAATGCGGTTCCAGGCTTCACCCCAGTCAAGCACTTCGACCTTGGTCGGAATGCCAGTTTTCTGGGTGTAAAGTTCAAGACGTTTTTCGAGGGTTTCTTGCGGAGATGCGCCATTGGGCATAATCCAAACTGTGAGCGGTTGCTTTTTAGGGGCGGCCATAACTGCAGTCGAGGCTATAGCAATCGCTAGAATTGAATGCATAATTCTATTCATCTTTATACCCATGAACAACTCTCCTTTCTTAATCGCATCGTCATGTTTATACGAACATTAAAATAATAAAAAAAAGAGAAAAGTGACAAAAATCACTGAAATGGATTGGTTATTCATAGTCCAAAATGGAATAGAAAACTCCAATAGCCATGTTGATTGTAAAAATAAATAAACAATATGGCGTGAATGTGATAAAAAATCAAAAAGTGAGAAATTTTAAGAGGAATATCACCAAAGAATCATTTTTTAGTTATATTTTCCACGTCGTAAGAAAACGATAAACAACCCTTAAGGAGTTAATAAAATGAAAAAAGGTATCATTACCCTTCTCTGCGCCGGCATGATCGTTCTTTCCGGCTGCTATGGCAAGTATGCATGCTTCAACAAGCTGCTCGCATGGAACGGCACCCTTGGTAACAAGTGGCTCAACTCCATCGTCCACTTCGCCATGAACGTGATCCCGGTCTACGGTATCGCTCTGTTCGTGGACTTCCTCGTCCTCAACACTGTCGAATTCTGGACTGGCTCCAACCCGCTCGCTGCTGGCGACTCCTACTATGAAAAGGACGCTCAGGGCAACACCATTGCTGCTGTCAAGAACGCTGACGGTTCTATGACTGCTGAAATCACCACCGCTGCTGGCGAAAAGGCCGTCCTGACCCTCCAGCGCGATGAAAACGTTATCCGCGCCATCGACGCCGAAGGTAACGTTGTCGCTCAGCGTGAACTCGACAAGTAATTTCTTACTTGATTGATTTTCAAGGACCTTGGTTTTGCCAAGGTCTTTTTTTATTGATTTTATTATATATTTAGGCTATGCTTAGGCGTGTGTGCTACATAGGGGTGTTGTTGTTCACCTTGTCTTTGATGTCTTGCGTCAATGACGACATCAAACGTGGAAACGACGCCTTGCGTATTGGCGACTATGAACGCGCTATTACGAATTTCTCGAAAGCCTTGGATGTTGAACCGGCCAACCGCGATGCCCGTTACGGGCTTGCGCTTTCGTTCTATGCCGAAGCGGAACAAGCGGACCGTTTCAACGATTCCTCGTTTGTCCGTTGGAGTCGCGCCGCCCGCGAATTCAAGATTCTTTACGGTCTAGATAGTAGCGGAAGCATCAATGCCAATTATTCGACTTGCTTGTTCTACTTGGCCCGCGCTACGTTGAATCAAGATGCGTCTGCAAATGTGTTGCCCTTATTGGATAAATCTATACAACTGGATAGTTTGAACTATTTTAGCTATAACTTGAAGGGCTTGATTCTTGCCCGGAGCAGTGCTCCTGGTAATCTGAATAGCGCAAAGAACATATTCATCCATATCGTGACTCGAGAACCCGGATTCATTTCGGCGTACATCAACCTCGGAAATATCTACTGGGAAGAAGGCGATGTGGAATCGGCCTGGGATACTTGGTCTGCGGGCTTGCAGAAGGCGCCCACGAACAGCTCCCTGATTTACTGGACTCAGGTTGCCGAAGATTCTTTGAAGTCGATGGTGCTTTCGGGTAGACTATGAGCGTAAAAAGCGAAAAGTCTATGGCAAGCATCTTGGACAGGGCTTGCGATTGCGCCTTGTTGCATCAGGGTGGCGAAGCCGATGTTTACGAACTTGCATGTGGCGAAGACTTTTATGCCTTAAAGTGGTACCATTCCGGTTGCCGCTTTGAAGAATCCGTCGTTGACCGCCTGAAGCACTTGAACATTCCTGGGCTTTACCGAGTCCGCGAATCGGGCGTTCGTGATAATACGCCATACTTGGTTTACGATTTTATTGAGGGCGTGAGTTCGGCTGATGTTCCGGCGATGCCGGTAGCGGTGGCATTGAAACTCTTGCGTGGAGTAGTGCAGACACTTGATGCCTTGAATAAAGAAGATATCCATCACGGCGATATCAACCCTTCGAATGTCTTGCTTTGCAAGTCTGGCAATAGCTTGCAGACTCTTGTGATCGATTGCGGCATTGTGGGGCCCGGCGCCTTGGCTTATGCGGCTCCGGAACGCTTTCAAGGCAAGCCCGCCAGCACGCAGAGCGACCTCTACAGTTTGGGAATGCTTTTGTTCCGCTGGATTGCCGGCGTTGATTTGCTTGAATCGGACGATTACAACAATCTGGCTGCCCAAGCTCTGGCTATCGAAGGCTTGGATATTTCTTCGCGACTTTATGACCTGGACCGTTGCAAGCCGCAGGAGCTTTCGGCACTGGAGCCTTTGTGGAAGGCCATGCTGCGGGAATCTCCGGAAAACCGTGCCGAAGATTTTGACGAGTTGGACGAACTTCTGGAAATCGCCCTCGAATCGATCGGCGTGGGGGAGGTAACCGCCCAAACGGCTCTGCAAAAATATGCTGGCGAAGTCCTTCCCGAAAAAATGGGGCGAAAATTCCCGACAGAGCAAAAAAGCGCTTTCCCGTACAGCCAAAACGATAATGAAAACAAAAAAAATACCTTAAAAATTGCCGTTTTGGCCATTTTAGGACTTATATTAATTGCAACGGCGTTTTTCGTGTTGGTTGGGACAAAAAGTCCCGACATCGACGAAACAGGAAATTTGTTGCTTCAGAAATCCAGAAGTCTGGAATCGGTTGAATCGGGATTGGAAAGTCGTGGAAATTCTGCTCCTGATACGCTTCCGCCTGCGGTACTGAAGGATTTGCCTACGCCCGTATCGGAATAGTTTTTGAAAGAGGTTTCGTATGAAGTCAGAATCGATGCTCGCGACAGAAAGAATGCTCGATGTCGTAAGAATCTTACTGGATGAAGTCCAGCCGGAATCTCTTTTTGTGAAAATTCTCGAAGTGGCCAAGGATGTATTGCATGCCGATGCCGCGGTCCTTGATACCGGCGGCGAAAATGCGATTCACTTGAGCAATCCCGAAAAAGTTTCGATTTCTATTTCTGCAGTAAAGCAGGCCAAGCTCGAAAAGAAGGCCGTGGTGTGGAACCAGCTCGATGACGATTCCGCCGACCTTTCGAAGTCTATTGTACAGAACCAGCTGACAAGCATCATGGTGTCGCCGTTCCGCACGCCCGAAAGCGAAGCCGGTTACCTGTACTTGCAACGCGCAGCCCGCGAAGAACCTTTTACCGAAGACGATAGCGCCCTGTTCGATTCCTTCGTGATGGTGTGCGAAAAGTTCGCCTTTGCCGCCTTCGACCGTTTGCGCGACAAGGAATCCTTGAATGTCTTGCGCAATGTCATCCGCAAAGACGGCATTGTGTATTCGAGCAAGGCCATGTCCGACTTGATCGCTCTTGCAGACAAATTAGCAGGGCTCCCGATGCCGGTAATTATCCGTGGCGAAACGGGAACCGGTAAAGAAGTCATTGCCCGCTATATTCACAGGCATAGCCCTCGCGCAGACAAGCCTTTTATCGCTGTCAACTGTGGCGCCATTCCGGAACACTTGATGGAATCGCTTTTGTTCGGACATGCCAAGGGTTCATTTACGGGAGCCATTGAAACCCGTAAGGGATTTTTTGAAGAAGCCGATGGCGGAACGATTTTCCTCGATGAAATCGGTGAACTGCCCATGAACATGCAGGTGAAGCTTTTGCGCGTGCTGCAGGAAAAGCACATTACCCGCGTGGGCGACAACCGCGAAATTCCGGTGAACGTGCGCATCATTAGTGCAACGCATGTAGACTTGGAAGAAGCAGTCAAGGCAAAGCGCTTTAGGGAAGACTTGTACTTCCGTATTCAGGTGATGCCGGTAGAAATGCCGCCCCTGAGAGACCGCGGACAAGACGTTGTTCTCTTGGCCGAGGAATTCCTGACCCGCTATGGGGCGGAATACGGCCGCGGAAAGTTCCACTTGAGCCGTAACGCCGAAAAGGCGATGCTCAGCTACCACTGGCCGGGCAACGTGCGCGAACTCGAAAACAAGGTCCAGAAGGCCCTGGTTCAGGCGGTGCATGGGGTCGTTCAGCCCGCCGATTTGGGCTTGGGCGATGTCCAGTCGCAGGCCAAGGAGTCTCCGCGTACGCTTAAGGAAGCCCGCGAAATCGTGGAACGCGAAGTAATTGGCAGGGCGCTTTCCGACAGTAATGCGAATCTGACGCTCGCAGCGACGATTTTGGGCATCGACCGCAAGGTTCTGCGCGAAATTATGGAAAGATTGGGAATGAAAAAAGAAGACTATAAGAAATAGTTTTATATATTTATTATAGCCTAAAAGACGGTTGGCACGGAATTTGCAAGAGATTGAGTATGAAAAAGACTACTTTCATAACGACAATTATGATGGCTGCAGCGCTTAGCTACGCTGCTCCGTCTTCTGCGCGTCCGGAGTCTTCTGTCCCGACCCCCGCCGAGAATATGGAAATTTCGCGAGAAATGCCCAATCTCGGTGCAAAGGAAAGCGCAGATTGGCAGAAATTGCGCGCAGAACGTCGTGCTGCCCGAGAGCAAATTCTTAGGGACTTGCGCAACAGTTCCGCCGCGGAAAAGAAAAATATCCGCCAGGAAGTCTCGAAAAAACGAGACGAAAAGCCTCGCTTGGAGGGGGAAATCCCGAAAAATCAATCTCGCGAACGTCGTCCTTTTTATGAGCAACCTGGGTCTCATCAAATGAACCCGATGCGAGAAATGCCCCATGGTCCGGGGCCGGCTCCCATGTATCCCATGAATCCCATGCATCCCATGTACCCCATGGGTCCTGTGAAGCCGATGGATCATCCCCATCGCTAAATGCGTTTCATTGTAATAGTGCTATTGATGTTTTCGTCTTTGCTTTATGCCGAGACGCAAGAATCTGTGTACTTCCGTGCAATGAAGGCTGAAGAAGCCGGTGATGTGTCGGCCGCCCTTGCAGCCTTCGAAGAAGCGGTTCAGATTCCCGGTCCCTATACTGAGGAACTTCGCGAAATCATTGACGAATATTATAAGGCCCTTGATGCGACTACGGAAACGAAGAATCCGTGGTCGCTTCGTTTTTTGGGGGATCTCGGTTTTTACGGCTTGCATTATAATGAATATGGCGGTGTAGAGAAAGTCAGCGAAACCGGCGGTGACATCTTCTTTTCGCTGACGCCATTTGTGGACTATTCTACGGGCGACTGGATTCATTCTTTTGGACTGGGTTTTTCGGGCGACTGGTTTGTGGCGAACGAAGATATGCCCGTGCTCGATACGAACGACTGGAATATTTCGGTCGGGCTTGAATATTCCTTGGTCGGTAAATCCCTGATGCTTGACGTGGGTGCCGATATCAAGATTGTCGAAGGCGCTTACGTTTCTCCCAATTTTTATGTGTGGGTGGAACGCGATTTCTACCGCTTTGAAAAGCAGCGTGTCGGTGCGGCGGCCTGGGGGTACTATGATCCCGATGGTCCGCTTTCGTTTGCATTATACGGCTCCTGGCACAGGATGGTTCCTTACGGCTTGAACTGGTCTGTTTATGCGGGGGCCCGTTTCGAGGCGGATTCCGCGGTGGATTTTGTGAGCTATATGGAGTCGTATAAGAACGCTATTGAAGAGTTGGAACAAGAAGATGAATGGGGTACAGAGAATCAGTGGGGAAATTATTCCATGTACGGAAACTGGCAGAACCCGATGCAGGTTTGTCTGGAAACCTATGGACCGGAATGCTATAATTGGAATGTCGGAAAGCTGGATTCCATGTATTGGGCGCAGCAGAATGCGTCTAAGGATACGACGTCTTCCATTAGTGTAGCGATTCCCAAGTATTTTGCCAAATGGTTTGGCCCAACCCTCCGTTCACGGGTGTCCTATAAGTTCAAGCGCAATATAACGCTCGAGGCGAGGCTCAATCTGTTCTACGGTTTTGTCTTGGATGGCCCGGATAGCAATTACGAAAAGATGCGTAAATTCAGTGGCGTCTGGGGAACCATGCTTTATTGGAAACCGAATGCATTGACGCTCTATTTAGGCGTTGAACAATTCTACAAGCATTACAGCTTGCCCCGATATTATAAGGGCGTCTATCCGGAAAACAGTATTCTTTCTGAAATGAAAGTCGGTTTCAAGTGGGAAATTTAAAAACGAAAAAAGCAGGACGACGTCCTGCTTTTTTATGGAGATAGTGGGAGTCGAACCCATGACCTACAGATTGCGAACCTGTCGCTCTACCAACTGAGCTATATCCCCAGGATGTAGGCGCAATATAACTTATTTTGAGACCATTGGCAAGTCATGCGCCTTGATTGGACTAGTTCCCGCGGTTGTCCATCGAAGAGAACATCTGGATGATTTCTTCGGTGAAAAGCGAGTTCGGAAGTCCTTGAGCTATTTCAAGTGCCTTTTCAAGATGATCTTGGGCGTTGGCCTTTGCCTTCTTGAATGCGTCCTTTTCGTTCAATTTCTCGATGATCTTTTCGGGAATGTCGGGCTGGTCCGCCTTTGCGATGAGCGATTCCATGTCGGAGCGTTCCTGTGCGTTGCAGCTTTCGAAATAGTACAGCAGCGGAAGCGTGATCAGTCCATTGCCTAAATCGGTGAACTTGGCCTTGTCCAGATTCTTGCTGCCAAAACCGTAGTCCAAAAGGTCGTCGACAATCTGGAATGCAATTCCGAAATGGCTACCCATTTGGGCGCACTTGTCGGTGTTTTCTTTGTCGAATCCGGCAAGGATTGCTCCGATGCGTGCGGCCGCAGCAATCAGGGAGGCTGTCTTTCCGTCGATGATGCGGTCGTATTCTTCGAACGAGAGACGCATGTTTCCGGACTGGTCCAATTCCAGGATTTCACCGGCGATTAATTTGTCTGCAGCTTTGGAAAGGACGGTCGGAATGTCGTGAGATTCTTCGTCAATCACGCATTGCATGGCCTGCGAAAGAACGTAGTCGCCGATCAACACGGCCACTTGCGTGCCCCATTCGCGGTGTGCGGTCTTTTGTCCGCGACGAATGTCGGTGCCGTCGATAATGTCGTCGTGCACGAGGCTTGCAAGGTGCAAAAGTTCAATGCCTGCGCAAGCGTGAGCCACGCGCAGGGGATCGGGCTTTTGTGCACCGCTTTGCGCAATTAGGCAAAGGAGCGTCGAACGGATGCGTTTTCCTTTGCGCAGAAACAGCGATTCCAGTCGTTCGCAAATTCCTGCGGGAGCATTCTTGGCGACGCCGAGAATGACCTTTTCGGTAAGTTGCAATTGTTCTTGGACAAGTGCGCGTGCCTGAGAAAGCACGGTCTGAAAATCTGCCTTAGTCGGAGCCATTGGAACCTTTAAACATCCAGGTCGTTCAAGACCTTGTAGGCGTTAGATTCAATGAACTTGCGGCGCGGTTCCACGTCTTCGCCCATGAGCATGCTGAAGATCTGGTCGGCGGCGACGGCGTCTTCCACATAGCACTGCTTGAGGAAACGCTTGGACGGATCCATGGTCGTTTCGGAAAGCTGTTCCGGAGACATTTCGCCAAGACCTTTGAATCGGCTCACCGTCACGTTCTTCTTGTCTTCGAGCTTGGCCATGGCCTCGTCCTTGTCGTTTTCGTCAAACAAGTAGGTTTCCTTGGTGCCGACCTTGAGCTTGAACAGAGGCGGCATGGCGAGGAACACGTGACCGTCGTCGATGAGCGGGCGCATGTAGCGGAAGAAGAAGGTGAGTAGCAGAGTCTGAATATGAGAACCGTCCACATCAGCATCGGTCATGATGATGATCTTGTTGTAGCGGAGCTTTTCGAGCTTGCATTCGGTACCGAGACCGCAACCGATGGCGTTCACCAGGTTCTGGATTTCTTCGGTGTCGAGCACGCGGTGGAGGCTTGCCTTTTCCACGTTCAAAATCTTACCACGGAGTGGGAGAATGGCCTGGAACTCGCGGTTACGGCCCATCTTTGCAGAACCACCTGCAGAGTCACCTTCCACGATGAACAGTTCGCATTCCTTGGGGTCGCGGCTGGAGCAGTCGGCGAGCTTGCCCGGCAGGCCGCCGCTTTCGAGAACGTTCTTGCGGCGGGCGAGCGTGCGTGCCTTGTGGGCCGCTTCGCGGGCCACGGCGGCGTTGTAAACCTTGTCCAAAATAATCTTGACCGCGGCCGGGTTTTCCTGGAAGTATTCTTCCAGCTTGGCACCGAAGGCGGAGGCGACGTAGCCTGCGATTTCGGAGTTGCCAAGCTTGCGCTTGGTCTGGCCTTCGAACTGCGGCTGCGAGACCTTGATGGCGATCACGGCAGTCAAGCCTTCGCGAATGTCGTCTGCGGTAATCTGAATGTCTTTCTTGCCCTTGGGCATTTCTTGCGCGAACTTGCTGATGACGCGGGTGAGGGCGGTCTTGAAGCCCGTCACGTGCGTACCGCCATCGTAGGTGTTCACGTTGTTCACAAAACTAAAGAAGTTTTCCTGGTAGCCGTCGTTGTACCACATGGCCACTTCCAAAGGATACTGGCCTTCGGGGAGCACCAGATGAATCGGGTCCTGGAACAACTTGGTGCGGTGTTCGTCCACGTAACGCACGAATTCAGACACGCCACCCGGATAGCAGAACGTATCAGTCTGCTTATTTTCGGGATCGCGTTCGTCGGTAAGCGTCAGGCGAAGACCGCTCATGAGGAAGGCGAGTTCGCGGAAACGTGTAGCGAGCGTGTCATACACGTAAACGGTTTCGCTGAAAATCGTATCGTCCGGATAGAATTCAACGGAAGTACCGGTCGTACCGTCGCTTTCGCCGAGGTCCACCTGCGGACCGCACGGAACGCCTCTAGAAAATTCCTGCTGAACCACGCGGCCGTTGCGGCGCACGGTAACAACGAGCTTGTTGGAAAGGGCGTTCACGCAGCTCACGCCCACGCCGTGCAAACCGGCAGAGACCTTGTAAGAGCTATTGTTGAACTTGCCACCGGCGTGGAGCTTAGTCATCACGACCTGAATGGTGCCGACCTTTTCCTTGGGGTGAATGTCGGTCGGAATGCCGCGGCCGTTGTCGGTTACGCGGATGCCGTTACCCGGCAAAATGGCAATTTCAATGTGAGAGCAGAATCCGGCCAGGGCTTCGTCCACGGAGTTGTCGACCACTTCCCAAACCAGGTGGTGGAGACCACGGATGTCCGTCGAGCCGATGTACATAGCCGGGCGAACGCGCACGGCTTCGAGGCCTTCGAGAACGGTAATGCTAGAGCCGCTATAATCTTCTTCGGCCTTTTTCATTTCTTCAGATTCTTCTGCCATTTTTTACCTTGTTTTCTTCTTCTAAAATCTTTGTGTCGGGGAGTCTATTTGACATGCTTTTATACGAAAAGAATGTCCTTGATAGAGGGCTTCCCGAGCAATAAATTACACTTGTCAATAATAGCTTTTTTTTGCAAGAAAAGTTCCTGTTTCCACGCGGAACTGTCGCACTTTAGCGTCAAAATATTCTTGTTTATTTTGGCAATTTGTACGTGGGGTTTTATGAGTGGCCCCACGATGGTTTCAAGCCCTTCGGAAAGCTTTTCGAAGGCCATTTCTTCGCCTAACGGAGTCTTGTCCAAAAGCATTTGCAACAGGACGCTGATGTCCTCCGGGTCCTTGCCGCAGACCGGTTTTTTACGCTTTTTGCGAAAGGGAATTTCCATTAGAGCAACAGCAACTTGGAAAGCACAAAGCCGCCAATCAAAATGCTTGTCATGCCGGCAACAACGGTAGCCTTGGTGTTCTTACCCACGCCTTCGGCACCGCTATGGGTAGTGAAACCGAAGAAGCATGCGTAGCTTGCAATAAAATAGCCGTAAAGGGTTGCCTTGATAAGGCCCACCACCAAGTCCCAGTTTTGGTAGAACATGCGCACACCGTAGAAGAATACGGCGAAGGACACGTCCTTGTAAATGTGGGCCACTTCGTAACCGCCGACGATACCGATAAAGATACTGATCACCGTAAGGGTCGGAAGCATGATGATGGTGGCGATCAAGCGCGGCGCAAGCAAGAACTTATAAGGGCTTAAGCCGAGAACCTTGTAGGCGTCAAGCTGTTCAGTCACAGCCATGGTACCAAGCTCGGAACACATGGACGCTCCAATTCGGCCAGCAAGCACCATGGCGGTCAAAATCGGGCAGAGTTCCACCATCACCGATTTACCCACGGCCATTCCCACAAACATCAGGGGAATAATGTCTGCAAACTGGTAGGCAAGCTGCCAGGCCATAATTGCGCCCGTGGCAAGCGATGCGGCCACCACCACGGGAATACTGGTAAGCCCCACGTGCTGCATCTGTTCCACGGTTGTGTGGAAGTTGCTAAACGCTCCGGGGACGTTCTTGAAAAGCTGCCAGACAAAGTGCAGGTAACTTAACACCGTATGCAGAAACTTCCGGATAAACTTACCCAGACTTTCTGCAATTCTGTTCATGACGGTAATCAAGGATTCCTACTTCTTCTTGGATGCTTTCTTGGACGGAGCGCTGATGGCCTTCTTGTAAAGGTTCATGTCGCTCAAATACTTGATGGCTTCGTTCAACTGCTTGTCCTGTTTCAGGGAGAAGGCGGTGCTGACGGAGTCGTTGATGAACGCGGTCAGGAGCTCGCGCTTGATGCCGTCCTTGATGTACTGCTTGTTCTCGTCAAACTGGGCGTTGCGGTTGTTTTCAAGGGCCTTGCGCATGTCGGCGATGCGCTTGGCGAGAGCGGTGTCGCTCACGACCTTGGCGCTATCGCCCATGTAGTTCTGTTCGCGGATAATGCTCTTTTCGAGCTGGTCCACGCCTACCAGTGCGTTGCTCTTGATCTTGGTAAAGTTCGTGTCCTTCATGCAGAAGTCGCGGAACTGCGTAAACAGGCTGTCGGGGACTTCCCAGTTGGCGTCAATCTTCACGTTGTTCTTTTCGAGATCCGGACGGATCTTGACGGCAAACTTGAAGTACATGGCCATGCGTTCTTGAACCTGCACGACCCAGGGCATGGGGGAAAGTTCCACTTCTACGTCAGGAGAAATGCCGCCGCTACCGAACATCATACGGCCGTTATGGGTGTAGAAGGTGTCGACCTTGGCAGTGTCTTTCTTGGTAGAATCGGCCTTGCCGTCGCCTTCGTCGGCGTATTCTTCTTCAAGGAGCTTCAGGCCCTTGATGCCGTTTTCGGGCTTGTTGATGCAGCGTCCGAAGGGCAGGTAGTAGAAGGCGGTTGTAAGCTTGAGGGCGTTACCCTGGTTGTCCAGCGGGAAAATTGTCTGCACAGAGCCCTTACCGAAGGAAGTCTTACCGATAATCAGGGCGCGGTCCCAGTCCTGAAGGGCGCCGGAAACAATTTCGGCGGCGCTGGCAGAACCCTGGTTCAAAAGAACGACCATCGGCACTTCAGGCTTCACGATTCCGTTTTTGCGGGCGTGGCTTTCGGTCTTCTGAGTGCGGCCACGGGTGCTCACAATCAAGTTGCCCTGCTTTAAGAACAATTCGCTGATTTCGATAGCCTGGTTCAGGAGACCACCCGGGTTGTAGCGCATGTCGAGAATGATCTTCTTCATGCCCCTCTTCTGCAGAATCTTGAGGGCGTTTTCGACGTCGCTCGTGGTCTTGTCGCTAAAGGTGGCGAGCTTGATGTAGCCGATATCCTTGGTGACCATGCCGTAGTAGGGCACGGCGTGTACAATGATTTCGGCTCGGGTAATGGTAAAGTCCATTAGATCGGGCACGCCTTCGCGTTCAATGGAAACGGTCACGTCGGTGCCGATTTTACCGCGGAGCTTGTTCACGGCTTCGTCGAGGCTTAAGCCTTTGGTGTCCTTGCCGTCAATTCTACGGATGCGGTCGCCGGCACGAATGCCCAAGCGGAATGCCGGGGTGCCGGAAAGCGGTGAAATGACGGTCAAAATGTTGTCGCGGAGGCTAATGGTGATGCCCACGCCGCCGAACTTGCCTTCCATCGAAACCTTGAGGCTTTCGTAGTCCTTGGGCGAAAACACCGTGGTATGCGGGTCCAAGATGTTGCGGATGCCGTTCAATGCCGCGTCGGTGAGCTCGGTCGGGTTCACGTCTTCGACATATTTGCGGTTGACTTCGGAAAGCACCTTGTTCAGGCGCGAAACTTCGTTATAGAAATCGCCAGGAGGATCTTTCTTGTCGCTTGCTGCAAGCGGGCTTGTGGTGAGGCACAGAGCCGAAAGACCGGCTACAAAAAGGGTTCGAAAGTTCAGCATATTGAAATTCATGCTTTAAAAATACAATTTCATTTGTTTGTCGGGGTACAGAAAACGGAAAAAACCGGCCATTCGGCCGGTTTTTAATATAAGGAGAGAGAGAAAAAAGGTCAAAATTAGGCGGCGTCGTTCAAAACGCGGGCAAGCTGTTCGTTCCTGAGCTTTTCGAGCGCGGAATCCTTGAGCTGGCGGGTGCGTTCCTTGGAAAGGCCGACCATCGGGGCGATTTCTTTCAAGTTCAGGTCGGAATCCATCTTGAAACCGAAATAGAGCTTGATGATTTCCTTTTCCTGGGCGGAAAGGCTGTTGTTCATCGCCTTGTTAAAGAGCTTGGAGCGGTTGTTCTTTTCGGCGAGTTCGTCGGTGCGGAATTCTTGTGCCGCAATGGTATCGCCGAGCGTCATGTCGCCATCTTCGCCAACGGGGGCGTCGAGAGAGGTAGACTTGTTGCCCATCATCAAGATCTTTTCGATGTCGTCGGCTTTGTACTTGCTGACGCCTTCGAGGCTCTTGGGGTCGAGCATGAGACCGCCGCCAACGACCTGGTGCATGGCGCCACCCTTCTTGGCGAAGCGACGGAGCACGAGTTCCTTTTCGGCGCTGATGCGGACCAAACGACCGCGTTCTGCGATGGCGCGGGTGATGTTCTGGCGAACCCACCAAACGGCATAGCTGATGAACTTGATTTTCTGGGTGTGGTCAAAGCGGCGGGCGGCTTCAATGAGGCCCATGTTGCCTTCGTTGATGAGCTCGTTCACGTCGATGCCCTGACCCTTGTAAAGGTTTGCGATGTTCACGACGAAGCGGAGGTTGCTTTTGACGAGCAGGTCCATGGCTTCGCGGCTGCCTTCGCGGACTTTGGCGAGAACAACCTTTTCCTGTTCCTTGGTAAGCAGAGGATATTTAGAAATATCGTTCAGGTACTGGAAATAAACATCCCTGTCGTCACGAACGTGTGTATTCTTTGTCATATCAACCTCGTTGCTTGTTGTTTCGTTTACATTCGTAAATCTACCTCCATTTGCATTTTGAAGTGTCATAGATTACGCCTTTGTTCGCAAAAGTTATTTGTGAATTTCGTCAAAGAAAACGGCACTTTTGTCATGTTTTTGTCATAACGCCCTTTTTTTTGCCCAAATAAGGGCTATTTTTGTGTCTGCAAGAGGAAAAAATGACGACAAAGTACGCAAAATCCGCTTTTAGGGCTTTTTTACGCCGCAATTATGAACGTTTTGCGGAACTTCAAGAGGCTCAATTCGAAAAAGGAGAACGTGAACTGATTGAAATCATGGGCGATGAGAACGATGCCCAGTATCCGATTCCGACATTTGTACTGATGATTCTGATTTGGATGTTTATCTTGCTGTTCCCGTTAATATTGTTGCTGGATCCGACATATCCGTTGACGCAAGTGTCGCTTATTAATCTTTCCTGCTACTATTTGCCGCTTCTGGCAACGTTCTTGACCTTCTTGGTAAACCAGCGCTACCTTGTTCCAAAGTGCTTCTTTAGAAAACGTTATGCTTTGTTCTTTGCCGGCAACGCCGTGATTCTTTTTCTTTCGTTGCTAGGCCGCGAAGTGTTCTACTTCTTGATTCAGCGCAAGGCGGGCGAGGGAATTGTAGATTTCTTCAGCAACTATTGTTTTAGTGCGGGGACCGTGCGCGGGCATTTTTCCGTCTGGACTGTACTTGTGTTTCTGATTGCGCTTGCGCTCATCTGCTTTGTTTGCATTTTGATTTCAATGTTTTCGAGGTTGATTATCAGGGCATTTATCTTGCGTGAAAAGAAACGTTCGACTCTGGAATATGAACTCAAGTTCTTGAAGAACCAACTCTCGCCGCATTTCTTGTTCAATACCTTGAACAATATTACTAGCTTGATTCGTATAGACCCTGGCCTTGCCGAAACAAGTATGACGAAACTTTCGCAGCTGATTCGTGTGATGCTTTACCAGACAGGCGACAAGTATATTTCGCTTAAAGAAGATGTGGGCATTTTGGAAAAGTATGCGGAACTTGAGAAATTGAGACATGACGATTCATTTGATTTCAAATTTGAATACGAACTTGAAAATCCCGATTGTCAAGTGGAACCCTTGCTGATGATGCCCTTGATGGAAAATGCGATGAAACATTGCGTGAATCCGGATGGTAAAAGCTTTGCCCGTATCAAGATTGTGCAGAAAGGGGATGAACTTAGCTTTGTGGGCGAGAATAGTAACTTTCCACGCAAGGCGAAACCGAATGCAAGCGGCCTTGGTCTTTCGACCTTCAAGAAACGCCTGGAACTCATGTATAGCGGGCGTTACCATTATGAAGGTCGCGTAGAAGGTGATGTGTATATAACTGAACTGAAGGTGAAACTGAAAAAGGATTCCGTGTAAACGCTGTATACACTTTTTTTGAAAAATTCCGAATGACGTCTTTACAATAAAAATTTGTTTATCTATAATTCGGTTCGGAGCAATTAAATAGTTTTTTAGATACATCTGTTAGCCACAGGTGTATTTTTTTATCCTGTTTAATGCTTTGTTTTTATATGGCTTTTTATATCGCGGCCTAGCGAGTGCTAGGGAGCTTAACAAACATCTTTAAAAATGGAGGTCCTATGATCAGTAGGATGTCAAGGTGTGCAGCCTTGATTGGGACCGTATTGTCTCTTTCAAGTTTTGCGCAAGTTTGTAATGATGTTTCGCTGTATAAAAATGGCGAAGCAGGTAAAATGGAAATGGCTGGCATGACGTTCCCGGAAGCACCGGAGTGGAGCGCCAATTGGGGTAAAATGAACTCGGGCGAAAAGGAGGCGCTTACCCCGCCTTATATTCGCTGGTCCGGCATGAAGAACAAGGCGGGAGATTGGACGGGATTGTTGTCGTTTGACAAGTTGCCCTTGGCCGTCCAATCCGGGAACGTGGCGCTCAAAGTGCGCGCGACGCAGAAAAGCAAGTTCGGAATCTGGCTTGCGGGCGATTTCGGCAATAGCGGCGTGAAATTCTTTGATCTCGATGCCAATAAGACTTATTCGCTGAAGATTGCTGTCGCTGAACTTCTCGGAAATTCCGCAAAGGCGGTCAAGCATGTAGGCGTTGGGCTTTTTGATGTTCCTGCGCATCAATACACGACCCTGTTTATTGACGATGTATCGGTAAGTTGCGCGGTGTCGAACGGCTCGGTTGCCGAAGTGTGGACTTATCCATACAGCGATTTGGACCCGAGGACCCCTCGCCGCGAAGGCAAATTCATCTCAACGCCAGCGCCGATGACGTCTGCTGCCTATTCCGAAGAAAAACGTCGTAAAATTGCAGATTCCACTAGCGCTGATTTTGTTTTGAGTGAATTAGAACATTATCAGATTCAAAAATTTTGTGGCCGGACCGATTTGACTCCGCAAAAATCTCGCGATGGCTGGTTCAACAACATGTACTTTATCGATCGGAATCGCTTGCGTGATAGCGTGATTGCGAATCCGAAGGGGTTGTTTTACGAGGCAAACGAGGCTGCCGCTGGTACGGATAATCTCGAAATGCCCTTGCTGATAGGCAATGTGGATTACGCTTACCGCGCCTGTAACGATAGCGTTTGTAAGGCTGGGCGGTTACAAAATGCAAGAATTCTGCAGGCGGGGGTCCCGTCGGCAACTGTGAGGGGATCTCGACTCAAGATTTTCTATGATCCCTATTTTGTTTGCACGAATAGAAGTGTGCTTCCGAAGGTGGAAATTTATACGAAAAACAAGTGGCAGTCGCTAGAACCAAAGTCCGAAATGCTGCTAGAGTTTGAATCGGCGGGCGAGCAGTCCGTAAAAGTAAGGCTCTCTGAAGGCGGTGTAACCATTAACCAGACGTTATTCGTGGAGGTGAAATAATGAGATTCGTATTATTTGTTTTGGCATTGTTGCTTGGTTTTTCAGTTTCTACGGCAAGGGAACATATTGATTTGGTCTTTAGTGGAAATTACGGATTGGATTCAATGTGTGTGGCAAAATATGATATTAAAAATTCAAGAAATAGCGGATTTACGTTGACAGGTCTTCCTTGTTCTGCGCTTCCGATGTATGATAAGGTGAGAATAAGGGTCCTTAATCCGCGGAAAGACGACTCGAAAAAAATGCACTTTAGCCTGGTTCGCCCGTTCCTGATGATTGATGGCATTTACCTCAGTACAAATGGAATGCGGACTTTAAGCGAAATGCAGGACGAAGTTGAACGTTTTGGCATTGTTGACCCGCTTGTAGAATTGGGCTACACGCCCGTTCTTGTGCAATTCCCGCAAACTGTGAGACGGTCTCTGTTGGAAAATTCTCAAAGTTTTGCGAAAATGCTTCATTTGATTAATTCGGAATACTGGTTTGGATTTGATAACAAACTGCAAGATGGTTTTGTTGTGCTTGGGGTAAGTCAAGGCGGTATCTTGGGCCGTTATGGTTCGTACTTGTACGATATCGCACGGAATAAGATGACGGACGCCCCGATTCGGCTGTATTCGTCTTTGGATTCGCCGCACCAAGGAGCCATTTTGCCGCTTGCGCTTTTTTATACGATTGATTTTTGGGCTCTAGATGGTGGTTCCGGGGGAGCTGAGGCTTTCAGGGATTTGATTAATGGCCCTGGTGCTAGCGGGTTGTTGCTGTATGAGAGAATGTGCAAGAATAAAGATTGTTCCGATTATTCATACGAGGTGAATGCATCGCCTAACCGATTCCTTTTTGGGGAGTACCGTAAGGCGGCGGAATATAAGGGCTTTCCTTCTGTACTTATTGCGCAAGGCCAGCTGAAAGGGGCTATTCCGGCGCATTCTGACACATTCTTTGTTTTGAACAGGCATGCAAAAAAATACGGGTCTCCGTTCGGTCGTGCTGAAAGTAGGCTTTATTCTTATCTCGATGGCAAAACCCCAATTGCCCAAAATAGAAAATATCAGTATCTAGATGGGGTTAAAGAAAAAACGCGTTCGGCGCAGGCTTTCTATGATTTTATTCAAGGAAGTACTTATCCGTTTTCGGAAACAATGTATGAAAGCTTACGCCAAGGCATGCTTGATGCAATGGCGGATGATATGAAAGTTCTTTATGTTGTTCCTTTTTCAACTGGTTGGGATGAAGACGTATTGATTCAAAAGAATAGCACCTTTATTCCGACCACAAGTGCGATGGATTTGAAATGTAGTGGGATAAGTTCCATTACGGAACCTTGTGCGTTTTACCAAAATTACTCCGATTTCCCGTTTACAAATCCTGGCGCAAAAAGTTCCGCCAATGCGGTTTATGCGGTGGATGCGACGCACCCGCGTTATAAGGAACCGATTAGCGGGAGACATATTGAATTACCTTCAAGCAAGAAATTGAAGGCGGATTCTGCCATTATTAGCGGATTGCAGGTCGATATGTGGCGAGTCCTTTGTGAGTTGGCTAATTACGACTACGATTATGTAAGCAAGGAATTCCGCAATGAAAACCTGGCTTGGTATTTTAAGCCGGGGACCAATTGTATGGACCAAACGAAAATGCCTGAATTCTTGAGGAAGGGCGGCTATGTACAGAAGAAGTATTTCGCTTATGGTCGCTACGATTATAATGCGGAGGCGACGGAAAGTGACAAGAGCGTGATTTTCGATGTGCCGGCTGGATGGCATAAGGTTGCTGTATTTGACAATGGCGAAGACCTTCCGGAAGGCGCTTCTGTCGGTTTTGACATTACGGTTAACAATACGAAAGGCTCTTGGATGAAAGCGGAACTTTTGTTGCTGAAATCTAAGTCGGGAATAGGCCAGTTGCAGTTGCAAGAGGTGGCTGTTCCGGTAGATGGCAAAAAGCATCGTGTTCACTGGAAACTCCCTGCGAATGAGGGTTCGCTTAAGAAATATCATTGGATTCGTTTGGTGTTGAATTCCGATGGGGGGAATGTGACTGTTGCGAATCCGGCACTTACGATGACTGTTGAAGATACCGGTAAGGACTATGAAAGTGCTATTGCTGAATTATATCCGGAAGCGTACAAATTTGCCTCATGGACGCCGTCTGCATCGGTGGAGACTTATCTTGAAGGGGCCAATATGGGGGCTGAACTGGATTTTAAGAAAATAGGTAGCGAAGCTTATTTGGATCTTAAAGGCGAAAAGAGCTTTGAATCCTATAAGAAACTCCAGATTTATTATTGGCCGGGGTCTTGCCAAGGGACAGGCGTGTATTTTGATTCGTACTTATCAGGAATGCAGTATTTGAGAGATTCTGCTACAATAGAGGGGGACTTTATTGTAAAAGAAATTTCTCTTTCAGATGTCATAGATACGAAAATTACGCATAATTACAAAAAAATCGCGTCTAGGCTGGTCTTTAGGAGCGGCAAGACGGATGAGGTTTGTCTTGTGTACAGAATCTTGGCAAAATAAGGTCTTTTTTTAAAACGTTAATCTTATTTTTCTTTGCGGCATGGTGGTTGTCGTGCCGCATTTTTAGGAGCAATGATATGAAAAAACAATTAATACTGTTGGCCGCGTTGTCTGTGGCGCTTACGGGGTGCTTGAAACCGACTACCCATTCTATAGGAACAGCGCTGATGCCTGCTCCGATTATGCATCGTAGTTCTCCGGATAGCTCTGCGCAGGAATTGTCTGTGGCGGCTTCGGGGGTTTACGGACATACGGGCGATGCCTACAATTTGGAAAACCTGAATGCATTTGGTGGCAACATTGGTTTGACTTATCGTATGGCGGGAACTTTATCGCCTTTCTTTTTGAATGTGGCTGCGGGTGTATTTGGAGGTTCGCTTCATTTTGGTTGTGATGCCTCTCATCGCTGTTCTAGGGAAGATGAATATGACAAAGATTATATCACTTGGTTGGATTCTAAACAGGGACGTAAAAGCTATAGCTTTTGGAATATGCAAGAACGAATCTTGATCGGTGCTGATTTTAGCCCGGCCTTTTTTATTCTCGGAAGTGCAATTGGTTTCCAATTGTATGAGGGTGTTTCTTCTGACTACGATCACATGCGTAGAAGGTTGGATAACGAAGGGCTTATGGAAAGCCGAGGGCACGATAACGGCGCAGACGTGACAACTTCTGTGTGGTTTGGATCGTATTTTGGACGAAATGGTCGGTTTGGAAATCTAGTTGCTGAGTTTGACATGATTTTCAAACACGAGTATGAAGATGCAGTAGGCTCTATCAAGTGGACTTATACACACCCGAGCGGATTTTTCGGTGGGGTGTCGCGAGGAGACTTGATTGACTTCTCACTGTTTGTGGGAAAACAGTTCGTGTTTTAGATCCCGGGTCAAGCCCGGGATGACAAGAAATCTGCGCCCGGGATGACAATAAACCGCGTCCGTTGACACGAAATAAAAAAAAGAGCCCCGGCGGTTTGCCGGAGGCTCTTCTTAATTTGTTTCGAACAAATTACTTGAGGGTCTGAACCTGCACGTCCCAGCTCTGGTTGCCAAGAGCGATACGGTAGGTGCTTGCAGCGCCGGCCTTCATGTTCTTGGTGTCCACTGCCGGAGCAGCGTTCGGGTCCTTCTTCGGCACGCCAATGTGGCGGTTGCCCTTGAGGAATTCGATACCCTTGTTGCCAGCCTTCGTTTGGAGGCAGCCCGTGATGAAGATGGTTTCGTCGGTAACCGGCAGACCATTTTCTTCGAGGAGGGCCTTGGCCTTCGGAATGCCCGGTTCGAGAATTTCTTCTGCGCACTGGACGCCCGGATAGGCTTCCTTGAACGGCTTCATGTTGAACTGGTCGGCAGCGATCTTCACGAGTTCCGGATCCGGTTCGCAAGGAGTCTTACCCTGGTAACCGAGGAGCATCTTGCCGTAGCCTTCGGTCATCTTGAACCACGTACCGCGGCCTGCAGCCTGGTTCAAGGTGTTCATGTAAGCCTGCTGGAAGTAGAACTGAGAAACCGGCGTCACGGAAGAAGCAAAGCCACCGCGGCGGACGCATTCACTCATGTTCTCGATAACCTTCGGGAACAGGTGGAAGGTCTTGGTTTCGCGCATCATGAGGGTGTTGGCGGTAAGAGCGCCACCCGGCATGGGGCTGAAGATCACGTCGGTCGTAATCTGACGGGCTTCAGGCGGAAAGTTGTAGTCCTTGAGGCATTCTACGGCGACGTTGTTGGCTTCCATGAGTTCCGGAATGTGATCGTCGACGATGCTGTCTTCACCGAGGGCGAGCTTGTAGTCCGTACCCTTGAGGGCGTGGAACATGGAGAACAGGTCGGGCTGAGCCGTACCGCCGGAAAGCGGCTTGCGGCCGAGGTCAACGCCATCAGCGCCACCTTCGATAGCAGCCTTGTACTGGGCCACACCGGTACCGCAGGTATCATGGCTGTGGATACGGAGTTCGACCTTGTCGCCGAGGAGCTTACGGGCGCGCTTGAAGGTTTCATAAACCTTGGTCGGGTTCGTGGTACCGGATGCGTCCTTGAAGCAAACGGAAGCGAACGGAACGCCTGCGTCCAAAATGTTGCGGAGGATGCGTTCGTAGAATTCCGGGTTGTGGGCGGCGTTGAGGTCGCATCCCGGAGGAAGTTCCATCATGGTCACGACGACTTCGTGTTCCAGACCGGCGTCGGTGATGCACTTACCGGAGTAAATGAGGTTGTTGACGTCGTTCAAGGCGTCGAAGTTACGAATACGGGTCATGCCGTGCTTCTTGAACATGTCGGCATGGAGCTTGATCATATCGCGCGGCTGCGGAGCGAGGGCCACCACGTTGATACCGCGGGCGAGGGTCTGCAGGCGGATGTTCGGGCCTACAACGCGGCGGAATTCGTCCATCATGTCGAATGCGTCTTCGCCGCAGTTCTGGTACAGAGCCTGGAAACGGGCGCCGCCACCAGCTTCAAAGTGGGTGATGCCGGCCTTGACGGCTGCTTCGACAGCGGGCATGAAGTCCTTAGCGAAGACACGAGCACCGAAAATAGACTGGAAACCATCGCGGAACGAGGTATCCTGGAACTTGATCTTTTTCATAGTGTTTTCCTGTGGGATAAATCCCTTGTTTTTACTGTACAATAAAATACGGGGCTAAAATTAGAAAAGTTTGAAGACTAAATCAACGTTGCCGTACCAGTTTAGGCCGCTAATGTCGAATTTATTGTCGCCAAAATTGGCCATTCCGGCTCGTAATTCAATTCCGAATATGCCTGGCGAAACGCTGCCACCGCCAAAATACCGGGCTCCCGTAATGCCGGCGGTGTAGCTGTAGGAATAGGCGTTGGCCATTCCCTTTCCGAACTTTTCCTTGTAACTTTTGTCATCATCTTCGGGAAGTTCGATGGCGTGCAGCTTAAAGCCGCCGTACACGGCGATTTCGTAGTCATAAGAGTAGTAGAGTTTTGCCCGGAGCAAGGTTTCGACGGCGGTGTAGCTGATGTCGTTCTTGGAATAGGTAATGCCCGACTGGACGACGTCTTCTTTGTAGGGGTCGGTAAAGAGGATGCCTCCGATGCGGAACTCGGCGCAGTAGCTGCCGAACAGGCAATATCCGAAGCCGATGTCGAAAATAGGACCGGGATTCAGCTTTTCATTGGCTCCATTACTGAAGAATTCTCCGCCGAAACCCATGAAAAAGATTCCGTGGCTTTTATGAAGGGTCTCTTGTTGCGGCTTTATATAGAAGAATTCTTCCAGGAAAGTTCGCTGGTCTTCGTTGGTAATCTTGTCGAGCTGCAGCTGAACAAATCGTATGCTTTGGTCCTTAAAGGAGGAAAGATCCAAGAAACAGTAGTAGACGATTATCCGGACAAACGCGGCGTCCCCGGCCGAGAGTTTTTTCAGGTCTTTGTCCCATTCGCTACTTGCGAGGTAGGCGTAGATTTTTTCGTAAAAGTTGGGGTTGCTCCAGCCGAATTCCGAGAGTCGCCCGAATGCCGTGCGGTACACGTTTATGGATCGGGCGTAGCTTTCTCTGATGACGTCTGTGTTGGCGAGGGCTTTGAAATCTTTTTGGAGCAGGTAGTTGCCCATGGCTTGATCGAAATAGGGGACTACTTTAGTTTCTTTTTGCGTTGTAACGCCCCAGCCCCATTCGTTGCCAGCTTCGAACTTTGTTGCGTCGGCGGATTGTGAATAAATGAAAGCACAAAGGAGTAAAAGAAAAACTTTCTTGAAAATGCTAGCGCGGTTCGCCATACTTTAGTTTACTCCTATCGTAGAATTGTAACAATGGCGTGAGGGTGACGGTGACTAATCCTCCGTCACTATCCTTGACGATATTGGTGTAGTAATTGCTGATGCTTGCGATGAGTCTTAAGCCAACGCGGAAATGTCCGTCGTCCTTGTATTTGCTGAAATAGAAATCAAATGCAGTGCCGAAATGGAGGCCGATTCCACCATGGGTTTTCAGGGGCTCGGCGACATCTTTTTCTTGAAGGTCGCTGATGAGAATTGTCGGGCCTATGTAGATTCTGTTATCGATATAGGAGGTAGAAAAGGTGCGGTAGCCGGCATAAATGTCTATGAGGAATAAGTTCTGG
Organism: Fibrobacter sp. UWB5; assembly: GCF_002210295.1. NCBI lineage: Bacteria > Pseudomonadati > Fibrobacterota > Fibrobacteria > Fibrobacterales > Fibrobacteraceae > Fibrobacter > Fibrobacter sp. UWB5. The sequence continues at coordinate 125,496 of NZ_MWQH01000002.1, forward strand.
TATTTGTTGTCATTGAGGTAATCGGATTTAATGATTCTGCTGTTGTAGCCGCCGCCGAATTTCTTGTAGAAAAATTCCAGGGATAGGTCGAAGGTTGGGTTGTGAGCGAAATCGTAGCTGTATGCATCGCCGAGACCCCAGGAAATGCCGCCGCCAATGCCCCATTGAATGTTCCACACGACTCCGTAATCTACGTAGAAATAGTCGGTGATAAAATTCCACTGTTCGATTTTCTTGATACTGTCTGCACTCGCTTGTATAAGACCGTTCATTTCGCTTTGGTCGTTTGACGCAAGTGATGCAGCGAAAACTCGCCAGAAGGCGCGGTCGCTGGAACTGCGGTCAGATAGCGCCTTTTCCAGTTCGCCGGAATGGTACATGGCCCTAAGGGAATCTTGCAACATTGTGTGAATGGCCACCTCTTCGTCATCTGCATAAGGGGTGCTATAATAGCCGCAATCGGTATAATCTTCGAAGGTGCCCATGTAGGCGCTGAATAGACGCTTGGTGTTGCAATTGAAATCTGATGGGCGACTGTAAAAAAAGCGGTTTTCCGCAGAAACTAGGAATGAATCCAACTTGGCCGTATTGAGGCGGATTGCCTCCTTGTCGCCCATGGCAAGGGCCTCCTTGATTCGCTCCTTGTAAACCAAGCTCATGTTCTTGTAGGTTTCTATTGTGTATCGGTTTGGCAAAAATGATACTGGCAACTTCGCAATGGAATCAATGGCTTTAAATTCGTCACTTTCGATTACTCGCGAGTGTCCGTCTTCAAAAAAAATTCTTTCGAGAGCGGGGTGAACGCCCTCTGTGGAAAAATCCGCCAATAACTTTGGTGGGTTTGTTGCAAGAACGGGGCCTGAATGGACGAGGTAGGTGCGCGAGATGGTGTCTGCGTCAGCTTCGGGATCTTTCCAGGTTTTTGTGTGGCGGTCGTAAATTTTTTTGATTCGGTATTCAATCTTGATGAGTACGTACCACGTGGAATTGCTGGCGTTGGTGAATGCTCTTTTAAGGTCGGGGGGAACGGAGTCTAGTTTGCTCTGCGATAAATCGTATTCTTTTTTGTACCATGAATAGAAATTTCTTTCTTGCTCAGTAGTAATGGTTTTATTGAGCCAGGAGTAGATTTTCCCGTTAAAGAAGGATTGCTCCGCTAAAGTCTCGATTTTCTCGGCGTTTCCCCAGAAAACGAATCCGGTGTCGCTGTCTAGCTTTTCTTGCAAGGTCATTCGGAGGGAATCGGGGAGCTTTTCCGCATGGGAGGAATCATTCCAGTCTTCGCATGGACGAGGTTCAAAGAAACAGTGGCCAGGCTCGGCGTGCAATAAAGTCGCCGTGCAAAGCGCTACAATAAAGATGATTCCTAAACTAACCCTATGCATGAAACCGAGAATTCCCTTTTAGCAAAACTTAATAAAGTTTGATTTGAAAAACAAGAAAAATTGAGGGCTCGATATCCTTATTCCAACTTGGAATAATAAAATGTTTACAATCGCTGGTCTGGCGGGAGGCCGTGTTTGTATCTTGGAGGTGGGACGGGTGTTCGCCCCAATTACAAGGGAGGTCCATCATGAAAAGCGTAAAGTGGATGTTGTTTGTAATGCTGGCCGTTCTGGTATCGACCTCTTTCGCTGCCAGGAAGGTTAAGTCAAAGTTGGGAGACATCGATGTCACAGCCCAGAAAGGTGGTGGCGCGGTTGTCTGCACCGCTCACTTCGAAGACGAACTGACGATTCTCAAGGATTCCGACACGGAGGTTCTTGTGAAGGGAAGTTGCGGTCAGGGGTGGGTCGCGAAATCAAAAATCGAATATGTGGCGCAAGGCCCTGGTGACAAAACGATTACCATCGACGAATACAATATCCAGAATTGGATTGACAATCTGTCGGTATTCGATGTTCACGTGGATGATGTCGAGGACTTCGAAGGAGTTACGATTGACCGTGACTTTAGAGAATACTTGACTTACACGATTGATCGCGAACAGACTGAAATGCATAATGGTGAAAATTGATCGTCAAACATGGAGGTGTTAAATCCGTAGAATAATCCCTGCGCAAGCGGGGATTTTCTATATTAGGGGCATGAGTTTGATAAATACCATAGTCGTTGCAGGTGGTACCCACGGTAACGAACGGACGGGGGTTCGCCTTGTCCAGAAATGGATGGAACACCCAGAGTGTTATAATTCGCTCTGTAACGCCAAGGTGGATTTGGTGCTTGCTAACCCCGAAGCGGTGCGCTTGAACCGCCGCTATCGCGATCATGACTTGAATCGCGCTTTTTCGCAGGTGTGTTTGGATACGACGGTGGATTCGAAACTGTATGAATTCCGCCGCGCAAAAGAACTGAATGCTTTGTACGGCCCGAAGGGGGCCGCCACCAAGACGGACCTGCTTCTGGATGTGCACAACACTGGCTCGAATATGGGCAACTGCCTGATTCTTTCGGCGCGTGACCCGTTTACGATGCGTGCCTCGGCGGTGCTGACGCAGGAATTCAAGGATGCTTGGATTTATTACCAGCCCGAAGAACGCTCTGCTTCGCCGTATTTTGGAACGGTAGCGAAGGCGGATGTGTGTATCGAGATTGGCCCGCAACAGCATGGAACGCTGGATGCCGCGATTTTCGAGGAAACGGAACGCCTGGTGAAGCGTTACCTGGAACTTGCCGAGGAATGGAACCGCGGCGAATTGCAGAAACGCCCGCCGATTAAGGTGGATGTGTACACCCAGTTCAAGGATTTGGGGTACCCCAAGCCGCAGGGCGGTGGCCCTATTCAGGCGATGATTCATCCGGAATTGATGGGTCGTGACTATCGCGAACTCAAGGATGGCGACAAGTTGTTCCGCACGTTCGACGGCGAAGATATTTTGTACCATGGCGAAAGCCCGGTGTATCCGATTTTCATTAGCGAGCCTGCGTACTACGAAAAGGATATCGCGATGAGCCTCACGGTGAAAAGCGTCGAGGAATGGTAGTTTTAGACGAGAGAACGCCGCTGCGCGGCTACAGACGAGAGACGAAAGAATATGAGCGAAGAAAATGAAGAACTGAAGGAAATCTCGGGTGAAGAACGCCTGAAAAATTTCATGGAATTGGTGCAGAACCAGAAGAATGAACCGTGGGATTCCCGCCTTTCGGATATTCTGGATGCATTCGAGGATTTCTTGACGTTTCGTCCGGAACCGCCGCAGGAATGGCAGGACACCTACGCCAAGAGCGGTAAGGAATTTGACTACTACCAGATTGTGTTGCCGCAGGATTTCCAGGACCCGTATGAAGACGACCTGGGCAATATCCGCAGACTCCGCAACGAGTTCGAACGTACGCCTTCGACGATGGCGCTTGAACATGAACTGGTGAGCCGCAACTACTTTATTTTCGAAAACGGCCACGCCGAAGCGATTCCGGCCCCGCGCCCGATGCTGATGCTTGAAAGCAAGGACCGCGAAGACGACGAAGAAGAGCAGGAAGGCGACATTACGTGGGATTGCTGCATTTCGATTTTCCCGGACGGCAGCTACATTGCCTACAACCTGAATCACGATGACGAAGAGGAGCTCGGCGAAGACTTTAAGGCCGAATTCGACAAGCATATCGATGTGCTTTCGAAGTTGCAGTTGGTGATTCCGGTGGAAGGCCGCGACTACGGAATTTTGAATAGCCGCTGCTAGGCTACGTTTGAGTCGATGACCCAATTCGAAACAGAAATCTACCTGCGGTATAAGCAAATCATTGAATCGCAGGGTATGGGAGCGAGTGCGCTCGCGGGTGACGAGTCGCCTGCGCCGCAACGCGTGCGCATGGAAGATTTGCTGGACCGTTACGATGCTTTCTGCTTTGACGGTTACGGTACGCTTTATAACCGCGGGAGCTTTGTTTACGAGGGGGCGCTGGATTGGTTCAGAGCTCTTCGGCGTGAGGGTAAATCTGTTCGCTTAATAACGAACGCTGCGTCTGACGTTGATGAGGTTTTGGCGCGTGATGCTGATAAAAGAGGATTTGATTTTTCTACGGAAGAAACGGTCTCCTCTGGAAGTTTATTGCGTGATCTCGTTAAAGAGCTGAGGTCTTTAGGCAAAGCGATTCGCGAAGTATATTACATCGGGCGCGAAACGGGCAAGCACGTGCTAGAAGACTGCGGGATTACGGCGGTGGCGCTTGATGCGGAACCTGCCGAGCCGATTGTCGCAATTTCTTCGGCGAAGGATACTCCTGAAAGCTATGCGCAAGCGGTCAAGATTTTGAAGCGCCCGAGCGCGATGCTTCTGGTGCTGAATTCCGATGCTTGGGCGCCGAAGATTCCGGGGGACGACGGTGTGACTGTGCGCGAGCCGGTGTCGGGTGCGCTTAGCGAAAGGTTGCGCCGCGATTCCATGTGCGAGGCGAATGGTGGTGCTGGCTGCGAGACTTTTTATTTGGGCAAGCCTTTCCCGGCGATTTGGGAGAAGGTCAAGCGGAGTCTGCCCGAGGGCTCTCGCGTGCTGATGGTGGGCGATACCTTGGGCACGGATGTGCTTGGCGCAAAAGTCGCGGGCTTTGATTCGGCGCTTGTTGTTGGGCGCAATGTGCCGGCGGATGAACTTGAGGCGGATGAAAAGGCCTTGGGAATTAGGCCGGATTATTACTTGTAATTATAAAAGGGTTTGTTAACCCACAATATTCCTTGCTTACGCAAGGTTGTGAGTTAACCCTACGGGCTCAATGCTAATGAGCGGGAAAAGGGTTTGATTCGTCGTCAGTCTCCGCTTTGCGGCTGACGACTCACCCTACGGGCTTACCGCTTGTGCGGTAAGTCCTAAATTCTTTTCACGAGCTTGCGCCCACAAAAGAATTTAGTCGAACCCTCTTCGAGGGTTCTTAGAAACCCTTCCCGCCAAAAACAAAAGACCAGGTCTTTGACCTGGTCCTTTTGTTTTTTAGAGCGGGAAAAGGGTTTCGAACCCTCGACATCGACCTTGGGAAGGTCGCGCTCTACCAACTGAGCTACTCCCGCGAGTGTTGCTAATTTAGAAAAAATACGGTGTTTGTAAAGGGGTTAGGCTCTTTGGGCGTGTATATAGGCTCGATTTTTCTATCATTGTAGCATGCTTAAGTTTAAATTGATGATTGCGTGTGCAGCAGTTGCGCTTGTCTCGGCGGGGTATGCCGGAGAAAAGTCCATGTGGACTAAATTTGTGGAATTCTTTAGCCCGACATCCGAGGTGGAGGGCGAAGGCCCGCTGTATGATCAGGTTCGCGAGTTGGACCGCAAAATCAATCGTGTGGAAGGCAAGTATGCCCGTGAACGCCGTCCGATGACGAAGGAACGCTATAAGAAAGAACTTGTTCAGTTGCGTGAAGAACGTGAGGCCTTGATGAAAAAAATCGAAGCTGAAGAAAAGAATAAGGGCAAGTCTTCGGCCGTCGCAAAGTCAAGTTCTTCTGTGAAGGCCGCGAGTTCGTCTTCGCAGGCTGTTTCTTCTGCGGCACAATCTTCTTCAAGTGCAGACGCTGCGGTTGCTGCTACCTGCAAGCCGGATACGGTGTATGTCCGCGACACGGTCGTGGTGCATGACACGCTTTATGTGATGCTTGCTCCGAAACCGGAACCTGCTCCGCAAGCGGATTCTAGTGCGGCTAAAGAAAAGAAGTAATCATGCGTTACGCCAATATCGTCAAGGGACGGTTCATTTCTCGGCCTAACCGCTTTATTGCCCATGTTGAAATTGATGGCGTCGATACGGTTGTTCATGTTAAGAACACAGGCCGTTGCAAGGAATTGTTGGTGCCTGGGTGCACGGTGTATTTGGAAAAATCCACGAATCCTGCCCGCAAGACCCCGTACGATCTGGTGACTGTAGAAAAGAAAGTGAAACGCAATGGCCGGATCAAGCCTATGCTGGTCAATATGGACAGCCAGGCTCCCAACAAGGTGGCGGGGGAATGGATTCAGGCCCATGAGGAATTGTTCCCGAAGCTGTCTTTTGTGAAACCGGAGTACACCTTCGGAAAATCTCGGTTTGACTTTTATATTGAATTCGGGAAACACAAGATGTTCATCGAGGTGAAGGGCTGTACCTTGGAATTTGATGGACATGCCTATTTCCCGGACGCTCCTACGGAACGAGGGGTGAAACACCTGACGGAATTGACGGAGATTCTGCGGCAAAAACGCTGCGATGACGATGGAACTCCCTATGAATGCGGCATTCTGATCTTGATTCAGATGAAGGGGTGCCATTGCTTTTCGCCTTACGATGTGGCTCAGCCGGAATTCGGTGAAGCGTTGCGCAGGGCGCGGGATGCTGGCGTCAAGGTGTTTGTCTACGACTGCAAAGTGACGCCTCGGACCTTGATTGCCGATGCGCCTGTAGCTCAGGAATTGTAGTTCCTGTTAGTCGTTAATTGTAAATCCGCGGCGGAAATTCTCGATGAGGCAACAGCTGATGCTGACATCGGTTTCGTATTCGGGAATGTCTTCGCGCTTGACCCACAGGGCTTCGGAAAGTTCTTCCTTTTGCATGTGGATGGTGTCGTCGCCATCGAGTTCAGCGGTAAAGCCTGCGATGAGAGAGTCGCTAAAGGCCCACGGCTGCGAACTGAAATAGCGGACGTTTTTCACGCGGAGTCCCGCTTCTTCCATGACTTCGCGGTGTACGGCCTGTTCCAGGCTTTCACCGACTTCGACAAATCCAGAAATCAAGAAAAGTCTCGGGTTCGGATTGTCGATGTTGTGCGCCATCAGGAGCTTGTCGCCGTTACGGACGGCCACAATCACGACGGGCGAGATTCTCGGGTAAACGACATTGCCACATTTGGGGCAAATAATGGATCGCTCGTGGTCACCGCGAATGGTCACGTTTCCGCAACGCCCGCAGAACTTGTTCAGCGATTCCCAATGAGCGATATGAGCGGCGGTGGCGCCACCCATTCGTTCTACGGGATTCATGCCGCGGAAGGTGCGGTTGCCCATGTATTCGTAACCGGCAGGGGCTTCCGCTTCGACTGTTGCCTTGCTGTCGTCTAAAAAGAAGGCTGTGTCGTCAATGCTGAAAAGGTAATGGCCTTCGAAGTCGGCGAGTGCTTTGCCTTCGAGCGCAAGGAGTTCACCGACTTGCGGAATAACATAGCCTTCGCCACTCTTTTTGAGAAGCGTCTTGGAACCATTGTAGCGAATGACAAAGTCGGTGACCTTGGGGTCAACGACTTTGAATTCGTTATTGAATTTGTGCGGAGCGATTTCGTGAATCACGATTTATTCCAGATACGTGTAACCGTACAGGCCGCCGCGATAGATGTTCAGGAATTCCTTGCCTTCTTGCAGGGTAATCTTGCCTTCCTTCACGGAGCGGGAAACCCAGTTTTCCATGGTGCGTACGAGCGCCTTGTCGCTGAAGTTCACGTAGTCGAGTACGTCTTCCACGGATTCGCCGTCAATCACCTTGTCGATTTCGTAGCCGCCCTTGTCGTTGCAAACGATGTGGACTGCGTTGGTATCGCCAAAGAGGTTGTGCAAGTCGCCGAGAATTTCCTGGTAAGCACCCACGAGATAGACTGCGATGTAGTACGGCTCGCCGTTCTTGAGTTCATGCAGCGGAAGTGTGCGGCTTACGTCGCCACCGCGTACGAACATGTCGATTTTACCGTCGGAGTCGCAAGTGACGTCCTGGATTGTTGTTTCTACAGTCGGTTCTTCGTTCAGACGCTGGATCGGCATGAGCGGGAAGACTTGGTCTACGCCCCAGCTGTCCGGCAGGCTCTGGAACAAACTGAAGTTGCAGAAATACTTTTGGGCCAACAGGCGCGGAAGTTCGCTGAGTTCGTAAGGCGGGTGACGCAAGTCCTTGGCGAGCAAGTCCACTTTGCGCACAATGCTCCAGAACAAGCGTTCGCACATGGCGCGGGTAGGCAAGTCGTAATCGCCGACCTTGAAACCGTTGAGCACGTCGTCGTTCAGCTGAATGGCGTCGTGCCAGCTTTCGAGCAGGTTCTTGGGAGTGAGACCCTTGTAGATGCCGTAAAGGTCCTTCAGTGCATCGGGAGCGTCGTCGTTAATTTCGTGAGTGTTCTCGTCGAAGAACGCCTGGCCCGCAGTTTCAAGCACGTTGAATACCAGAATGGAATGGTGCGCTGCAAGAGCACGGCCCGATTCTGCGATGATGTTCGGGTGTGCGACACCGCCGTTTTCGCAGGCTTCAAACATGGCGTACACCACGTCGTTCGCATATTCCTGAATGGAGTAGTTCACCGAGCTGGCGTTAGAGCTGCGGGTGCCGTCGTAATCCACGCCGAGACCGCCGCCCACGTCCACGAATTCAAGGGCCATGCCCATCTTCTTGATTTGCACGTAGAACTGCGAAACTTCACGAAGGCCGCTCTTGATGTGGCGAATGTTGGTAATCTGGCTACCCAAGTGGAAATGGATGAGCTTCATGCAGTCTTCCATCTTCTCTTGCTTGATGTAGTCGAGAGCTTCCAGCAATTCAGAACTGTTCAGACCAAACTTGCTGTGGTATCCACCGGATTCTTCCCACTTGCCGCTACCGGAGCTGGCGAGCTTGATGCGAATACCGATGTTCGGACGCACGCCGATTCGACGGGAAAGTTCCACCACCAGGTGGAGCTCGTTCATCTTTTCGACGACGATGAAAATCTTCTTGCCCATCTTCTGTGCAAGGAGCGCAAGTTCGATAAAGTCTTCGTCCTTGTAGCCGTTGCAGATAATCAACGAATCCGGGTTGTCCATGTTCGCAAGCACGGCATGGAGTTCCGGCTTGGAACCGGCTTCGAGACCGATATTGTACTTTTTACCGTGACTGACGATTTCTTCCAAGACCGCGCGCTGCTGGTTCACCTTGATCGGGAAGATGCTGTAGTAGCTTCCGTTGAAACCGTATTCCTTGCGGGACTTGTTGAAGCATTCGTTGATCTTTTCGATGCGGCTGTCCAGGATATCCGGGAAACGAAGCAACATCGGAGTAGAAACGTCGCGGAGCGAAAGTTCCTGCACGAGTTCGTACAGGTCAATGTCCGGGCCGCCATCCTTGAGCGGGTGCACCGTAGCGTGGCCCTTCTCGTTGATGTCAAAGTAATTTACGCCCCAACCTTTTACGTTGTAAAGGTCGCGGGAATCGTCAATGCGCCATTTTTTCATTTCAGGTCTCTCTAGTCAACGAGGACGGGATTGAAGTTTTCCTGCCAGGGGAGGCCGTACTTGGTGAGGGCTTCCATGAACGGATCCGGGTCGAATTCTTCGACGGTATGCACGCCCGGCTTGTTCCACTTGCCGGTGAGCACCATCATGGCGCCGCACATGGCCGGAACGCCAGTGGTGTAGGCGATAGCCTGGCTGCCGAGTTCCTTGTAGCATTCCTGGTGGTCGCAGACGTTGTACAGGTAGTAGGTCTTGTCCTTGCCGTCCTTCTTGCCCTTGAAAATGCAACCGATGTTGGTCTTGCCGACGGTGCGGGGGCCGAGGCTTGCCGGGTCCGGCAACAGAGCCTTGAGGAACTGGATAGGCACGATGTCCTGACCTTGGAACTTGATGGGCTGGGTGCTGAGCATGCCCACGTCTTCGAGGCAGCGCATGTGGTCGAGGTAGCTCTGACCGAACGTCATGAAGAAGCGGATGCGCTTCACGCCCGGAATGTTCTGGGCGAGGGATTCGATTTCTTCGTGGTGCAAGAGGTACATGTCCTTCTGACCGACCTGGTCGAAGTTGTACACGCGCTTGATGCTCATGGCCGGAATTTCAACCCAGTGGCCCTTGCCGTTTGCGTCGGTATCCCAGTAGCTACCCGGGGCAGAGACTTCGCGGAGGTTGATTTCGGGGTTGAAGTTGGTTGCGAACTTGTAACCGTGATCGCCACCGTTGCAGTCGAGAATATCGATTTCTTCGATGGTGTCGAATTGGTGCTTTAAAGCATAGGCGCAGTATGCCTGGGAAACACCCGGGTCAAAGCCCGAACCGAGCAGAGCCGTGAGACCGGCCTTTTCAAACTTTTCTTTGTAAGCCCACTGCCAGCTGTAGTCGAAGTAGGCGCTGAAACCCTGTTCCTTGCAGCGCTTGTCGTAGACCTTGCGCCATTCCGGATCGTCGATGTTTTCGGGTTCGTAGTTAGCCGTGTCCATGTAGTTCACGCCGCATTCCAGGCAGGCGTCCATAATGGCCAAGTCCTGGTAGGGGAGTGCGATGTTCATCACGAGGTCCGGCTTGTATTCCTTGATTAGAGCAGAGACATTCTCGGCCTTGTCGGCGTCGACGGCTGCAGTCGTAATGACCGTCTTTGTATTCGGGCGGAGTTCCTGGGCCAGCTTTTCGCAGTTTTCGCGATGGCGGCTTGCGATACAGATTTCGCTAAAAACTTCGCTGCAGGTGCAGCACTTCTTGATAGCAACTGTGGCAACGGCGCCACAACCGATAATCAATGCTCTTGCCATTTTTTGTTTGTTCCTCATTTGTTGAGAGTTAATCCATCGGGATGGCGATCCCGGTAGAGTATGTTGACTGATTAAAATTTAGAAAAAGGCGAGTGTCATTGCAAAGCGCTTGCGCTATGAAATGGCGAACGGCCACTTGCAGTCTTAAAAAAAGAAAGGCGGCTTCTATGAGAAACCGCCTTTCGTGGGACCTCCGGGACTTGAACCCGGAACCCGCGGGTTATGAGTCCGCTGCTCTGCCCTGTCCCGCGTAGATACTGGGTTTTCGATTAACGTCTCACAAAAAGCTCACAATTTAAAACCCTGTTTTTGCCTTAAAAAGCCCACTTTTTGTGACCTGGTTTTGAGCTTTTTGCTCATCCCCAGACGTCAAAAATTTACAAAAAATTAACAGGTTGAACCAGGGGGTAAAGACCGTCAAAATTTTTTTTGTACGGCCATTGACAAACCTAACTAAATTAGGTATATTAAGTAGTGAACAAAAGAGCACTAAAACTATTTAAAAATGACCATAATGTTGACTAGAAATTTGATGATTCCAGACGGGAAAAAACGACTTTCGATTCAATCCATCGAGGCTCGCCAAACGGCGAGCCTCTCTTTTTTTGAGAGGTAAAACCATGAGCTACGACTACCATGAAAACATCAAGGACGACTGCGTGACGGCCATCAAGGAATACCTTGGGTATCACGACGTGAAGGGAATGTCCAAGGAAACGCTGAAAGAGAAATTCCGCGATGCGTTCTGGGTTGACGATTCCGTCACTGGCAACGCTTCGGGTTCCTATACGTTCTCCAGCTATGAGGCAGAGCAGAATATCGCGGGGAACTGGGACTTGCTTGGCGAGGCCATGACCGAGTTCTGCTGCGAGTGCAACGCCATCGAGAAAGGCGCCGAATGGGCTGATGTGACGATTCGCTGCTACCTGCTTGACGAGGGCATCGAAAAGGCGATGGAGGAACTGGAAGAAGAAATCGAAAAAGCGATTGAAGAAGAACCCGAAGATGAAAGCGCGGAGGCATAGCGATGGAAAGGGCGAATGTGAAAGAACAGCTTGAACGGATGATGAACGAGTTCAATCTGAAATCCGACGAACTTCAAAAGATGGCGGAGAAAAGCGTCAACGGCACCATGGAAAGGTACACGCTGGCGCAAGCCGACACAGCAGCGGCGAAGCTGCTCGCGCTCAAGGAAGTCGCCTTGAGGCTTGGTTTCGCAGTTGTTTACGATGCAATTCAAAACAAGTGGACACTAACCTAAAGGAAAAAACAATGAAGATAAAAGCATACCTAATCGACGTTATCAACGAGACCCACAAGGCCGTTGAAATTGAAAACAAGCTCGCGGACTACTACCGTGAATTGCAGTGTACCGTGATTGACATTCAGGAACGGAAAATCGGCAAGAAGGTCTTCGACATTATCTGCGACGACGAAGGTCTTTTCAAGCAGCCAGCGAAAATCAGTGCCATCGACAATCTCGGTTCGCCTATGTTTGTCGGCAATCTCCTGGTCGTAAAAAATAAGGACGGAGAGACTACCACATTGAGCGACGAAGATGTATATTACGTTTCCGAACATGTGGAAAAACTTTGTACCAAGCTGTTTCCGAAAGGCTACCCGATGCTGACGCAGGTCGAATATTGCTAGGAGGGCTGAACATGAATTTGAAAATCGGAGACAAGATTGAAATTCTCGAAATGGTAGGCGAACCCCAGTACACGGGAAAGGTCGGAGTCGTTGATTTTATTGACGACGCTGGTCAAGTGCATGGAAGCTGGGGAGGCTTGGCCGTCCAACCTGAACGCGACAAAGTTCGGCTGCTGGAGGGGTGACGATGGCGGAAGGACAGCTGGATTTCTTTTCCATCCTGGATTCCGCAAGCGAAGCGAACAACGCAAGGCCATGGTGTAAATCATGGCTTTGCGCCCGTAAGAACGATTGCGGAGTCTATGTGGAGAATGTGCAGACATTCAGGCAGGGAGAGGGCTACAGGCGCTATGTGGAGCTGAAATGCGCCCTCGACTATCCGAAAGTCTATTACGCTTGCAGCATCCAGGACAGAATTTCCGGGCGCGGCTCGCCGCTAGATGCCGATGGAGATTACTGCTTCGACGTGTTCGACGGAATCGCGGACGTGGAGAAGAAGGTACGCGGCTATCTGACGCGCTGTGCGTCGGGCTACGAGGTGAACCGTTCCTGGATAGATGGCGTGGTGAACATGCTCAAGAACAGCTTGCAGCAATAGTGCAAAAGCTATTTTTAAAGCGAGGCAAACAATGAATTACAGAACTCTGTGCAGCTTTTACAAGGGCGAGAAGGAATGTCCCTTTGAAGCTGGGAATGGAAACGCTGGGAAATTTTGGATGGCGGAACGGTTCGTCTGTGAGGAATACGCGCAGACCGTCGAGAAGCAGGTCAAGACGGATTTCTTCCGCATGGTTGCAGCCTACATTTCCAAATGGGCGCCCTACGATTATCCCGACCTGATACGCGACTACCTGTCGAAGTCCGATGCCGATGAAAAAATCAAGGCTCAAGTGAAAGCGATGTATCTCTAGTCTTAGGCGGCAGTAGGAGCCGCCTTCGGTCTCTTTTTTGCACAAAATATGATTTGTTCACTTGAAAAAATCCGATTTTTACTATCTTTGCGCTCGGAGCCTTAGCTCAATCGGTTAGAGCGTCGGACTCATAAAAATTGTGGCACCAGCTTGAAAGAGTTGGATGCGAATGGGAAGAAATCGGTGAAACCTAACCAGCGGCAACGCTGCACGGCAACGCCGAGCCGAGCCAGGGGTACACTCCTGGAAGGTGTAGAGACTAGCGGAGCAGTAGAGCCTGCTTAATGACCGCACAAGCCTCCCACGTCTAAACCCGCAAGGGCATGGCGAAGACATAGTCCACGGAGGTGCGAAAGCATCACAAACGTAAACCCGTTGGTTCCCGGTTCAAGTCCGGGAGGCTCCACGAAAGAGGATGAGTTGGAAAACTCACCCTCTTTTTGTTTATCTTTAGGGTTGACCGAATCGGTTATTGGTGTTATATTATAAATAACCGATTCGGTTATTTCGTTGAAAGGCAGGGATCAAAGTGGAAAAATTTTTGGCGCTGACGGAAGAAAAGAAAATGACGATCCTGAACGCAGCACTTCAGTGCTTCGGAAAATTTGGTTATGAAAAAGCATCCGTCAATGATATTGCAGTGGCTGCTCATATCTCCAAGGCATCCATGTTTCAGTATTTCGGAAGCAAAAAACAGCTCTATATTTATCTGCTGGAATACTGTAAAAAGGTCATTGAAGAAATATTTGAAAAAGCACATCTGGATTCCAAAACGGATTTGTTCGACAGGATCCTGGCATCCAGCCGCATGGAAATGGAGAGCTTCCAAAATCAGCCCTTCACCCTGCAGTTTATTACCAGCGTCTGGGAAGAAACTTCTCCCGAAGTAGCCGATGCGCTGGTGATTCTGACAGAGGAAGCCTGCAGCTTCAGAAACGATATGGTTCTTCGGGAGGAGGACGCTTTGAAATTCAAAAACCCGGAGGATGCCCGGCCGGTATTTCAGATGCTGCTTCTGATGGGCGAGGGATATGCGGCCCGGTACCGTGGGGCAAATGCTTTTGACTTTGAGACCGTCATGGATGATTTTGAGAAGAACATCGCAATTCTGCGGAAAAATTTTTATAAGGAGGAGTATCTGAAATGAGCGAGCCAATCATTGTTTTGGAAAAGCTGACCAAGCACTATGGGAAACATCGGGGAATTGACGGACTTAGCTTCTCTGTTGACCAGGGCGAGTTTTTCGGCTTCATTGGCCCAAACGGTGCGGGAAAATCCACCACCATCCGCACCCTGATGGGCCTGATCCATCCCAGCGGCGGCAGCGCATCTATTTTCGGCCTGGACTGCCAGACCAAGGCCAGTGTCATTGCCAGAGATGTGGGCTATCTTCCCAGCGAAAACAGCTATTATGAAAACATGAAGGTGCGGGAACTGCTGCAATACAGCGCAGACCTGTACGGCATGAATTGCGAAACGAAAATGTATGAGCTCTCCGAGCGCCTCAATCTGGATCTGACCCGGAAAATCGCAGACCTGTCTCTGGGCAACAAGAAGAAGGTGGGGATCGTGTCTGCCGTCATGACCTCGCCCAAGCTGCTGATCATGGACGAACCCACCAGCGGCTTAGACCCGTTGATCCAGCAGGCTTTCTACGATATTCTGAAGGAGGAGAACAGCCGGGGAACCACCATTTTCTTCTCCTCCCATGTCCTCAGTGAGGTGCAGAAGCTGTGTGACCGGGTGGCGATCTTAAAAGAGGGCAAGCTCGTGGGCATTCAGTCCATCCGAGAGCTGCGGGAAAGCGGCTATAAAAAGGTCAGCCTTACCGCTGAAACGGCCATCCCCCGTGAGTTCTGGGGCCTGCCCGGCATTGCCAACTACACCGAGAGTCCTGACAAGACCTCTGTTTCCTTTGTGTATAACGGCAATATCACGGCGATCATTGACAAGCTTCACCTGCTGCATTTGGACGATGTGCTTTTGGAAGAACCCTCTTTGGAGGAGATCTTCCTGCACTACTATGCGTAAGGAGGTGTCAGGCATGGTCATTTTGAAATATGAACTGAGAAGGCATCGAACCTATATCCTGGGCTGGGCCATCGCCTTGGCTGCGTGCATCTTTTTCATGACACCGACTTATTACAGCTTTCTGGATGCGGCCTCCGTGGAACTCTTTGAAACCATGGGCACCACGGACTTTTACAGGAGCGTCGGCGTATCGATGGAATACCTGACCTCTCCGCTGGGTATTTACGGGTTCCTGACCAGCTTTTTCATGATTGCCTCCGGCGTTTTCGGGATGCACTTCGGCATTTCCATTCACACCAGAGAATGTACGGAAGGAACCTCGGAATACCTGTTTACAAAGCCCTTTCCCCGGAAAGCAATTTATTGGGCAAAGGCATGGACGGTGTTTGTCGGCGTGGCGATCGTGGGTGCGGCGTATCTGCTGGCTTCCCTTTTCGCCATGGCAACATTCCGTTCCGGAACTCCTTGGGGAGAGTTTTTCCTGATTGCCCTGTCCCTGACCCTTGTGACGCTGTTCTTCGCTGCAATGGGGCTGATGGTGGGAGTTTTGTTTTCCCGCAACCGCAGTCCGCTGCTGACTGCCGGTTTGGTTGTGTTCGTTGAGTATTGCATTACCAGCTTCTCCAACATCGTCAGTAACCGGGCTATCAGTTTTCTGTCTCCCTACTCGTTCTTCGGAGCCGCCGAGATCTCCAAAGCCGGCTTCTATGACCTCCGGTATCT
Source organism: Fibrobacter sp. UWB5 (assembly GCF_002210295.1). NCBI lineage: Bacteria > Pseudomonadati > Fibrobacterota > Fibrobacteria > Fibrobacterales > Fibrobacteraceae > Fibrobacter > Fibrobacter sp. UWB5. Next base: position 141,239 of record NZ_MWQH01000002.1, read on the forward strand.
TGGGTGGTGCGTGCTGCTGTTTGCCTTGTTTTTGGTGCTTTCTTACGGTGTCTTTCTGAAAAAAGACATTCAGTTCCGCAGCTAAGGAGGTGTGAACATGAAAACATTGATTAAAAATGAATTCCGCCAAACCAGAAGACTTTTGCTGATCTGGCTGGGAATCATGCTGCTTCTGTGCGGTTTCTGCTATTTTGAGCTTCTGTCCCTACGGGACAGTCTGGATGAAATGGCAGCGATGGTCAGCCAATTTCCGAGACTGATCATGATCATGTTCGGAGTCAAAGGCGACTTGACGACATCCACCGGCTGGTATGTGTGCATCTATTTCTGGGAGGGACTGCTGGCGTTTCCTTATGCCATGTCTTTGGGACTGTCCTGTGTGGCAAGGGAAAAGAAATTCGGAACATCGGAATACCTGTTCACAAAGCCTGTGAAGCGGAAAACCATTGTTCTGGCGAAGGTGATCGTTTCGGCAGTGAACCTGCTGGTGTTCGCCCTGTTCAGCGGCGTGTGTAATTATTTCACGATCGTTCTTCCTTTGGGCGGTCTGGATCAGCCGGGAGCGGTGCTTTCCACAACGATGGGAATGTTCTTTACCCAGACTCTCTTTTTTGCCCTGGGTCTGCTGTTTTCCAGTGTGCTTCGATCCTATAAGGCTGCGGTGCGGACAGGAACAATTTCCATGCTGGCTGCCTATGGGTTGGCCTTTACTGCCGAGTACACAGGAAATCATTTCCTGGACTACCTGACCCCATTGCGTTATTTTGATGTGTACGAGGTAGCACTGCACGGTTTCCACCTTCCCTATCTCGTCTTAACGATCGTTGTGGCAGGTATTTGTGTCGCAGCTGCCCTGGATCAGTGGAAACGGCGGGAATTGTGATGTTACATGAATCGTGTATCTTGAAAACAGCAGCTAACGATATATGGAGGAAATATTTATGTTACGGCCAAAAGAAATAGTATGTAAATGGGTAGATGCCTTTAACAACCATGATGTAGAGGCAATTATGAGCTTGTACCATGATAACGCAACCAATCATCAGGTGACCAATGATCCCGTGATTGGGATAGATGCAATCCGTGAAATGTTTACAGCAGAATTTGCCACTGCCGATATGACTGCCATTGTAGAGAATATCTTTGAAGATGGACAGTGGGCGATTTTAGAATGGAAGGACCCTCTGGGACTGCGGGGATGCGGCTTCTTCCATGTTGTGAATGGTAAAATTCTGTTTCAGAGAGGATATTGGGATAAGCTGTCTTTTCTGAAGCAGCATAATTTGCCTATTGAATCGTTGTGAAAAGGTGAACAGAGCACGAAGTTGAAGGAAGGGCGAAAATGGAGCGAGGAAGAATTATTGTAATTACAGGCCCTCCGGGAACTGGAAAATCGACAGTATGGATGCCATGGAAGGAATATTCTTCTTCGTCGATGCGGGCGGCTTCCTGAAGCCAAACATACAGGTCGTTGCTCTCTGGGTTACAAGGAAGCTCTGAACCACGCCTCTGACGATACAATGCGTACAAGAGAAAAGAGGGAAAGACCGCTGACAGCATTAAAAAAGATGCAATTTTTTCACAGCATACTTTCCGAACCATGTGTGGTGTATGGCACCGCATTTCTCAGCAACACAATATACCAAGTTCGAGGCGGAGAGTCTATTGAAATAAAAAAATCCGAGGAAGAGAATATCTCTCTGCCTCGGATTTTTCGTTTCATCCCTCAATCGGCTGGTGTAGTACCTTCAATTTCAAGATGTCCCTGTGCGGACACGCCCTTCGGTTGTCGCTTTTGATTACAGCAAAAAAATGATAGAATTGGCTAAAAGACGGCAATCACAATATGCAAAACAAATTGAATTTTGTGTGGCGGATGCGACCGATAGAAAAAGTATATTAGAATTAAAAAGAAATCGAGCCTTTACGAAAGCAGTTTCTAATATGGCAATTATGGATATTACGGATATTGAACCACTTCTTATGGCTGTTTATGAACTGTTGCAGGAAAGCGGAATTTTTGTCTTTGCAACGCAACACCCTTGTTTTGTCACGTTGACTGAAAAATATATGACACCGCACAGTTACTATGATATAGCGATTGAAGGGCAACCGAAAGAGCAGATTTATTATCATCGTTCCATACAAGGTATATATGGATAAAGACTTGGAAAAGCTCATGGAAAAATATAACGTTCCATGCAAAGTCAAGAAAGTCAAAAAGCAAACTTTAGACTTGAATCCTCAAGATAAAGTCATTGACTGCGATTATGTTGACCCGGCTGGTTTTCCCCATTGGGACAAAGATTAAATCTTGAATGTCATAAAGGCCCTTTATGCTAAAGAAATTTCTTTCAGTGTATCTCCTTTTATCTGCTTGTCTTTATGCAACGGATTATGAGTGCATAGAGCTTTATGGAGATTATAGAGTTGTAATTGAAGGGACTAAAAATACAGCGAATCAAGTCAGTACAAAACGTTATTCAAGCTATAAATCCTGCAATCGTGATTTGGAAAATTACCTAAATGGTAAAAAGACTCCTATCGCATACGAGTGCATAGAACTTTATGGGGATTACAGAGTCGTGCTCGAAGGAACTAAAAATCCAGCAAATCAAGTTAGCTCAAAACGCTACTCAAGCTATAAATCCTGCAATCGCGATTTGGATAATTACCTAAATGGTAAAAAGACTCCCGTTGAATATGAGTGCATAGAACTTTACGGGGATTTTAGAGTTGTGCTTGCGGGAACTAAAAATCCGGCAAATCAAGTTAGTTCAAAACGTTATTCAAACTATAAATCCTGCAATCGCGATTTGGATAATTACTTAAATGGCAAAAAGACTCCCGTTGAATACGAGTGCATAGAACTTTATGGAGATTTTAGAGTCGTGCTTGCGGGAACTAAAAATCCGGCAAATCAAGTTAGCTCGAAACGCTACTCAAACTATAAATCCTGCAATCGCGATTTGGATAATTACTTAAATGGCAAAAAGACTCCTGTTGCATACGAGTGCATAGAACTTTATGGGGATTACAGAGTCGTGCTCGAAGGAACTAAAAATCCAGCAAATCAAGTTAGCTCATTGCGTTATACCAGCTATGGGTCTTGCAATAAAGCCTTGAATGAATACTTGTCTAAGCAAAGACAATAATCTGCAACTAGAGCTTCTCCAGCTTGCCGTTTTTTATGTAAAAAACCTCTGTTCCGATGGATTTCCACTTTTGGGCGAAGCCTAGATACTTGGACTTCGCCTTTTCTGTTAGGTCGTAAGGGAACGTCAGCGACTCCACGCAATCGACCGTCACATCGCCGTGAAATTGCAGTTCAAGATAGCTGCTGATGTTGTCGCTGCGGAATTTCGTCATGTCGTTCGTCTGCGTTCCCTTCACTGGCAGCTTGCTTTCATACATGTCGTCGTAGGAAACCGCTTTCGGGTCGGTGACGAGACTGGGCTGGTATCTTTCGCTTAGGCTGTCGCCAGCCGTCCATGTGCAGGTCACTTTGTCCTTCTTGAAACGTACCGCGACATTTCCGTATTGGGTGGCGCGGTTGTGCGTCGTCGCCTCACGTAGCTTGTCATGGTCGAGAAGGTTGCCGTACTTTTCGTACTGCGAGATATTGAGCTGGTTCGCCTTTTCCGTTGAACCCAGGTCAAAGAGCTTGTGTGCTGCGGATAGTCTCAAATGGCTCTGCTTGATTGAACCGTCCGCGTTTAGCGACGGGCCGCTATACCCGCCGGAGCTTCCTGTCTCGAAGGTGTTTTTGAAATGGCTGTTGAAAACCTTTTCAAGCAGGTCGTCTTCTATGTGCATCCCCAAGTCGTGCTTCTGGAACAGCTCGCGCATCGTCGCCTCGATTTCTGCGGCGTGTTTCTTTGTCGCCGAGCCGTAGTAATGTCCCTTCTTATATTTCTCGATGGCTGTATCAAGGTGTCCGAGCGTGGGAGGCAACTTGTCGCCCTTGAGGGCGCGAAGGTCGTCGATGCTGATGTTTGTCGAGAACGGGACGCTTGAGCCGGACTTGATGCCAGCCTTGATTTTCTTGAGGCGTTCGAGTCCTTCCTTGTACTCGATTTCCTTCCTTCTCGTTTCCGCTTTCTTGAGCAGTTCCTTGATTTCCGTTTTCGCGGCGTTGTCGCCCCTGGCGATAAGCGCGTCCATGTCGCTGGTGAGTTTTTTCAGAACTGCGGACTTGGGGTGATTCTTGAGGAATATCTTGATGGAGTCCACGCGGCCAAGTTCCGTTTCCCAGTCGATGAGGCGTTCCACTTCGGCGAGAGCTTTCTTGTAAGCATCCTGTGCCACCTTCCAGCTTGCATACTTCTTGTGTTTTTCAACCCAGTCGATTTCAAATTCCAGGTCGTGCTTTTTGCCAGCGAGCGAGCTGCCCATGCCGTCGAGCTTCTTTCTTACGGATTCGTTGACGGTGATGGCGGTTGAATAGTCGAAGTCCCTTGCCGCCTGGAACGGGTCTGCAAGGTACGTGCAGCCCTTCAATGTGTCCAGACTCGTTTCGAGCTTTCGGGAGAGCTTTTTCATGTCGCTGTACGCCTGTTTGCCGCCCTTCTGCAAGGCTTTTTCCAGTTCGCCCATTTCGGGTAGGCCCTTGATGCCGTTCGCGTCCTGCAAAAGCCTGTGCGCTGTCTGTCGCGTATCGAGCCTTTCCTGCAATTCCTTGCGAATTGCTGCGATTTCCTGCGAAGTCCTGCGGGAATGTCGCTGTTCGGCGGCTTCCTTGAGCCTGCGCCTTGACTTGCGTTCGTCCCAGCGTTTCTGAATGTCCGCGATTTCCTCGGCGCTTCGGACATGGCGCTTTTCTGCCGCCTGTTCCAGCCTTTGACGGCTCAAAAGCTGCATTTGCTCGTTTTTGAGCTGTTGCAGCTGTTTTTCCTGCTCGGCGATAGATTGTTCCACCTTGTGAAGGTTTTCGCCCGTAGAAGCCTCTGTACGCTGTTCTGCGCCCTTTTCCTGTTCGGGACGTTCCTTGACCTCGTATTTTCCATCGATTTCGGGGTCCCACGCGACCATGGAGCAGCGGCACTGAAAATCTTCGCCCGGATTTCCGTGGAACATCGAGAGGGTTCTTTCTTTTTCGACCAGGCCGTCGGGCGTTTCCTCGTAATAGACGTCCGGGTTGTCCAGGCTACAGATGAGGCCGTTCAGGTGCGTGTGCGTTTCCCTGTCGCGACCGTCCAAGGTCGTGAGCCATACATAGTAGCGGATGCCCAGCTGCTTGTACGTCGAAATGCTCGCTGCGGAATTGAGTTTGGCGGTCTCTGTTCTCGCGATGAGTTCTGCACGGTGTTTCGTTTCGGCGGGGAGCTTGGCGCGGATGGCCGCTTCAAGTTCCCTCTTGTTCCAGCCCTTCATCTTCGCCTCGGTGGCGATACGGGAAATGTCCGCCTTGGCGTCGCTTTCCGCACTGATGCAGAGCTGCAGGAAGTTCTTCTTCCACGCCTCGAAAATCTCGTCTTTAGCCGGGGGTGGAAAATAGGGCTGTCCGACGGTCATTTTGGCGTACTCGCTGAAATTCCAGCCGTTCTTGACGCCGACCGCATCGGCAAGCGAGGAAACCTTCTTGACAAATTCGGGGGGCAGCTCCGCAGCGGCTTTCGTCAGGTCGTCAATGTCGTCCGTGAAGCCACGGAGCGCAAGCTGGATGTTTTCTTCCAGGGCACGGAGAAATTCTTCCCGCGTCGCGCGTTCAAGGTCTGCCTCGATGGCGCTGGGATAGAACTGGTGAGCGTTGAACACGGGCCTGCGTCCGCGTTTCTTCTGTCCGAGTCGTTCCACGTTCTTGACGAAATTTACGAAGCTGCCAGCCATGTTCTAGTCCTTTACGGAAATGTCCCAGGAATGTCCGTTCTTGAAGATTCCCTCGCGGATGCTCTGCTCGTCTATCGCGCCCATCTGATAGTAGATGTTGAGCATTTCCGCCTGCATCTTCATCGCTTCGAGCTTTTCCTTTACGGACATTGTAGTGACGGCGCCCCATTCAAATTCCGAACAGACGATGCCGCAGTTCCTTTCCGAAAGGTCGGCGATGAGCGAACAGGCGGGGCGGTAGATGTAGCGGGAACGCCAGCTTTCCACAAGTTCCGCGTATGCCTTGGAGTCGCCCTCGTTCGTCTGGGCGAGTCCAGTCGCGCTTTGGCCGAAAAGGATGCTCACGGGGATTCTCGAATCCGCGCAGACGAGGTTCATCGCCTTTTGAAGAACTTCGGGCAGTCCCGAAAAGTTGTGGCTTAGGATTTGAAACTTGTCGTTCGCGCCGGAGAATACACCACGGAATGAACTCATGGAAACCTTTACGAGGCTTATGAGCTGCTGTGCGTCTTGTATTCCGCAGTCGGGCTTTGAAAGCATTTCGTTGAAGCCCTCAAGCGAGAAAAGCATCACTCCCGTTTCCGTCGCCATGTTGACGATGGACGCGACGACGTTCGCAAGGTTCTTCAAGCTCTGTTCGCACGCTTTCAGCGCAGGCATACCGAAGAACCTTTCCCTTATGGGTATTCCCTGGAGAATGTCGGGGACAATTTTTCCGTGAATGACCGTGCAGCGCGACGGGTGTATTTCGATGCGCTTGTTATCAAGAAGGACGACTCGGTAAACCTTGGGCGTGTCGCCCTGGAAATCTGTCGGCTGGAACTCCACCTTGCCAGCGCTGTAAACCCGGTATTGCGAAATCTTGCGATTTGAAGGTGCCGGGCGCTTGAGTTGTTCGATGTCGTACTCGTTTTCGTATTCCGAGACAATCAGGGCGCCTCCCGTGAGACGCTGGTATTCGCCAGCGAGCTGTAGCGCCTCGAAAAGCCCTACGGCGGAAGCCTCCTTGAATACCTTGCCCGAACTGTCGCCAGTGATGGTGACGGGTTCCTTGAAAGCCGTTTCGGGGACGCACTCGACAATTCGTGCGGCGATGCCGTCCTGCACCTTTATTCGTGCAAGTTCGACAATATCCGTTCCCGCATAGGGATTGACGAAAGTGCTTTCCGTCTTGTCGGTGTCCCTGCGGCCCATTCCCGTTACGAAATTGCCGTAGGCGCCGTCCCTTATCTTTGCAGTTTCCATGATTTATTCTCCTTTTAGATGAAGCTGATAAGGCCCGTCCCCATACCAGTTGCCAAGTAGTTGAGAGCCTGCGTGGTGGAATCCACGCGGTCATCGTGCGGAGCGCTTGGAAAAGAAACCAGTTCGTCGATGTAGTCGCGAACCCAGGGATGTTCTGCATCCTGCTTGGGTATATAGACGTTTCCCGCCTCGAACAGCGGGCTTACCGCAAAGGCTCGCGCTTCCTTTGAACCTTGCGGTGTGAAGGGAACGATGCCGCTAATCTTGTTGCGTAACGCACTTATAATTGCGGGGCCGTTCGCCTTGTCTTCAATGATTTTACGGATTGCCTTGGGGTGCTTCTCGCTCATACGCTGGAAAGCACGGATGCTCGAAACAAAGTCCATCTTGGCGCATACGCAGTCAATGAGGTAGAAACGCGCCCCGACCTTTCCCCAAACGGTTCCCGCTACGTTATCACTTGATGCGCTGTCCGTGAAGGTGAAGTCCCAGCTTTGTATAATCTTGTCGAAAACCTTGGGCAAGATTTCGTACTGTTGTAGCCATTCGCGCTTGATGATGCTTCCGCCGACTGGTGCGGGGTGCTGCTGGTAGAGTGCGTTCCAGTCATAGCTTCCCACGTTGATGCGGATTTTTTCGAGCATTTCAAGCGGGTATCTTTCCGGGTGCAGCGCCTCGCCGATTTTGCGGTGTGGTTCGTCCTTCTCGGCTATCGCGGGATAGTTTATGACCGTCCACTGGTCGCCATCGCCCTGTTTCATGGCGTTGAGCAGGCGCCCCGCCAGGTCGTCTTCATGCCAACGCGTAAGCGTGACGAGGACTCCCCCGCCCGGAGAAAGTCGAGTATATGCGGTAGATGTGTACCAGTCCCAAATCCTGTCTCGTATGGTGATGCTGTTCGCTTCCTGCCTGTCTTTCAGCGGGTCGTCGATGCCGAGGATTTCGCAGCCCATACCCGTGATACTTCCGCCGATACCCGTGCTTCTGAAACTGCCTTTCCTGTTGGGGATTTCGATTAGGTTTGTCGAGCGCGTGTACTTGCTTCCTCGCGGCGGCAAGGTCGTTCGCGGAAATATGCGGTGGTATTCGTTGCTTTCCATGATGCGCTGCACGTCCTTGTTTACGCGTCTGGAAAGCCCGTCGCTATAGCTGCACGCCATGAAGGAAATGTCGGGATTTACACCGAAGCACCACGCCGGAAAATGCTTGCTTACAAGTTGGCTCTTGCCATGTCGCGGCGGCATGGTGAGAATGAGACGGGGACTCTTGCGTTCCATTACGTCGGTGTAGAAACGCATGAGGCGAGCGCAGATTTCACGGTGGACCCACCCGATGCTGTAATTCGGCATCGTCGCCTTTACAAAGGCAAGAAGGTTTGTCCTTGCGAGCTGTTCAATCTGTGGTGTCATTCTCGTAAATGCCAAGTTCCCGCGCCTGCCTCTTTATCTCGCTCAATTCGTCGGGCGTGGGGATTTCTCCGTTTGTGTCGATGTTTACCGCGTCGGGGTTGTCAACCATCCTGTCGAGCATCTTGCGCTTTGCGCGTGTCAGCTTGGAATCTTCCGTTTCCTCCGCTATGTCGAACACGAAACGCGCCGCCTTGATGTTGCCGGAAAGAGCCATGCCACTCATGACCGAAATGATTGCGGCGCGAAGCTCGATGGGTTTCTCCACCTGGATTCCGATGCTTCGGAGCGATTCCTTCAAGCGTCCTTCGGACAGGCGAAACTTTGTCCCGAGAACGTTTCTCGCGACCTCCCGCGCCTCCTTCGCTTTCAGCTTGCTCCTTGAAGACGCCAAGCCTCCGAGCTTGCCGATGGCCCTCATGTCCTGGGAATCTGCCATACATCAGTCGTTCCTCAACTCCTTCCACCAGCGCAGAAAATCGGGCCAGTAAACGGTCATGCGTCCGCGCTTGCAGCTTCTTCTCACGGGCATACCGCGGGTATGCACCCAGTCATAGACCGTGAAGTGGTTGAAGCCGATTTTGTCGGCCACCTCCTTTATCGTGAAGTAGCCCGGTTTAGGCGTGATTAGGTCTTTGTTTAAGATTTTGTTCCCCATACAAAGTTTTTCCTATGTTGTGGATATGGCTATCACGGATTTCGAGGGATTGAGAAAAAGGTTTGACGCTCTAAAGAAGCTGAACGAAAAGACCATTCTATCGGGCTGGATAGATGGAAACGGGACTGCACGGAAAGCGAAGGAAAATCTCGATTACAGAAAAAAGACGGGAAAGCTGACTCCCGCATTGAGGGAACCCGCTTCCAATTCGTTGATAGCGAGAACGCTGAATTACGGCCGTAAGGAAGGGACGACGCTTGAGGGCGTCCACTACCCGGAAATTCCGGCAAGGCCCTTCCTGCGTTTTGCCATGGAACGGTTTCGCGCCATCATGCCGAAACTTGAACGCAAGTATCTCCCGCAGATAATCAACGGCGAAATGACCGTCCAGACGATGTGCGAGGAACTGGGGATGCGCTTGAAGGACTGCATCACGCTCGCGATGCGCGACAGCGAAAAGTACGAGCCGCTGCGCGATGCTACCGTGCAGGCGAGAATCAGGCAGGGACGGCCCAGTGCTACTCCGCTTATCGACACGCATCAGCTTATAGACTCCGTGACATTCGAGGTCAAGTGAGTTTTGAAGGCGCCGCTTGAGAAAAGCGTACGCGTGACCATGTTGCAGTTCTTCGCACCCCTTGCCGTCACGCAGGCGTGTTTCGCCTCGATACGAACTTCTACGTCCTTGCTTCCAGTCGCAAGCATGATTACCTCGGCAATGTCGCTGCCGATTTTCTCCTGAAGCTGCAAACGCTTTCCAACCATTTCGGAAATCCTTGCAAACTTGGAAAGCCCGAGAACTTTCCCGTGCGGGATATAGCGGATTGAAACCTTCATGTCGTACATGAGGGCAAGATGGTGTTCGCAGTGGCTAAAAATCGTTATGTCGTCAACGGAAACGATTTGGCCGTCCGCATCCTGCTTGAAGCACTTGCCGAACTTTTTTGCAAGCTGTGCGTTCGTGTAGTTTTGACCTTCGAACATTTCAGCGTAGTATTTCGCGACACGGCGCGGCGTGTCCCTTAAACCTTCTCGGTCGGGATTGTCATTCAGCGCCTCAAGAAGCTGCCGTACAAGCTGTTCAATCTTCTTCGTCTTTATCATATTGCGCCAGGTTCCCCTCGCTTTCCTGAATAACGACCTTGTGGCAGAACGGCACCTGGTCGCAAATCCATTTCGCCATATTCTCGGCTGTCGGGTTAAAATCCACCACGTCGTTGATATAGGCGTGGTCGAGCTTTTCCATGATTATCTTCTTGATGTGCGTGAAGTCGATAACCATTCCGTCCTTGTCGAGTGTTTTGCTCTTGCAGAAAATGGTCACAAGCCAGTTATGGCCGTGAAGGTTGCTGCACTTGCTCGGATAAGGGAGTTCCAGACGGTGCGCTCCCGAAATTTCCAGTCTCTTGCATACTCGATACATTGCTTTCTCCTATGGGAATGGGCAGGAAGAAACCCGCCCTTGAAACGAAACAGGCTACTCGATACCGATGAACTTGTGCCATTGAAGCGAGAGAAGCCAGCTGGGATTTTCTTGCACCAGCTTTATGCAGTGATAGAGGTTTTCCTTGACGAGGTTGTCCCCGTCGAAGCATGGGCTAAGGCACATGCGTTTCGCTGTCTTACACGGAGTAGGCAGCGGGTCGCCAGCCTTTATGACGAAACGCAGTTCGTCGATATTGTCCGGCTCGATGCGCGAAGTCTTGGGACTACAGACGATGTAGTCGATGCCCTGCGGAACCTTGTGCGTTCCGTTTGTCTCGATGGACTTGTACCAGCCATCAAAAGCCTTTATGAGTTCGTCGTCCAGCTGCAAGGTGGGTTCACCTCCGCAGAAGGAAACGCTCCTGCAATTTCCCGCGATGGAAAGACAGGTCTGAATAATCTGTTCGGCGGTCATTTCGTCGAAGGGTTCATGGTTTGTGTCGCAGAAGGGACACTTCATATTGCATCCGCTGAAACGCACGAATACCTGCGGCGTTCCTACGCGCTTTCCTTCGCCCTGGATGCTAAAGAATATCTTGTTTATTCTGTAGATTTTCTGCATGGCTATTTGCCTCCCTGTGCCAAGGCGCGTTCACGCTGCTTGCAGCTGTCGCACTTGCCACAATGTGTCGAGCCGTTCTTGTAGCAGCTCCATGTGTTCCGTTCGTAGTCTATTCCCAGCTTGCGGCCAATCTTGACGATTTCTGCTTTGCTTACTGTCGAGAACGGGGCGTGAATCCTTACCTTGAAATTCGGGGACGTACCGACGTTTGCAGCCTTTTCGAACGACTTGATGAATGCGAGTGTGTCGTCGTAATACTGGCCGCTTGCAAGCCCGTTGAAGCCACCGTAAATGTCGTTTATGCAGTTGACCTCCGCGAACATGACCGCGTAGGAAAGCAGGATGCCGTTTCTGAACTCCACATAGCTTGTGGGAGTCGCTGAATCAATCTGCTCGAAACTGCGGTTCTCGCTTATCTTGGAACGGGAAATGAGGGAACACCTGCTTCCCGCAAATCCGAGGTCGATGGAAACGATTTTGTAGGGCTGTTTCAGCCGCTTCGCGTTGGATGCCGCAACCGCGATTTCCTTGCGCAGACTCTGCTTGTAGTCGAAGATAAGGCAGAAAACCTTCTTGCCCTGCTTCGTCAGCTGTTCCAGAACTGTCGTGCTGTCGATGCCGCCCGAAAGCAGCAAGATTGCGTCACATCTTGATTTTTGCATATTGCATTGCCTTGAACCATTGTTGTTTGTTGTGGAAGCCAAGAGTTTTCTTGTTCTTCTTGAATTTCTTGGGGAGCGAGACGACCTTCATTACACCATCCTGGAACACGAAACACGTCCCGTATCTTTCGCCGAGGCTCCATGTGCTTGAGTCGCTGCTGTAGAAATGGAACTTGCGCAGAAGCCCCCAGTTCGTGCATCCGAGTGCGTGAACCTTGGAGCCGTTTTCTGCTGCCGTGTCGAGGAAGTAGTGAAGTGGTTTCCAGTCGTTCGCCTTGAGCCATTTGCTCGATGCTGTAAATCCGCTAAGCGAGAGCGCGACATAGGGGTAGTTCTTCACCATGTCAAGCCATCCTTCCTTCTTGCGGCCTAGATGCCAAACGGGGATGCTTTGCTTTCCCGTTGCGCGTTCTATGCGGTTTCGGATTTGCTTGACCTTGTCTATGCCGACGATTTCGTCAATGTCCATTTCGATGAAATGGTCGATGTGTGCGCCCTTTATCCATTCGATGTAGCTGTCGATATAGCTGTCGTCAATTTTCTTGCCGCTTGCCATCGCCGTGAAGGCGCCGCTGTCCGCGATGAAGTGGTTGAACTCGCGAACATCGTTTCCCATCAACGAGCTTTTATATTCAAAGGACGTAAGGATATTGAGTTCCTTCTTCGGGAACTTTGTGTAGAAATCTCCTACGAGTCCATCTGTCGCCATGTGTAGAAGCATTATTTCTCGAAGGTTTTTCCGCAGTGGGGGCAGGTGATGGTCTTGGGTTTCTTCTGTGGATTTTCTTCATCCGTCAGGAAACTGTCGAAATCCACGTTCTCGTTCGGCAGGAATCCGAACTGTTCCAGGTCAAAGGCCGCTTCTCCGAGGAACGAAAGTTCCTCGTTGAGCTTCTGGAAATCCCAGCCGCTAAATTCCGAGACTTTGTTGTCAGCGAGGCGGAATGCCTTAATTTGATTCGGGGTCAGGTCGTCAGCGACGATGCAGGGGACTTTTTGCAGTTCCAGCTTCTGCGCGGCGAGATAGCGTGTGTGTCCCGCGACGATTACGTTTTCCCTGTCGATGATGATGGGAACCTTGAAACCGAACTCGGAAATGCTCGCGGCCACCTTGTCAACTGCCGCCTCGTTGTTGCGCGGGTTATTCTCGTATGGCTTCAAAAGCCCGATTTCGACTTCCCGAATTTCCATAAAATTGAATCCTATGCAAAAGAATTGAATAGAATTTAATACTTTTTTGAATAAAATGCAATAAATTTTGCATACAATTCAATTTTTCTTTGATTATACCTTTACAAAATCGGCAAATAAACCTATCTTGATTAGGTAAAATGGGAGAATCCTATGCCAGCAAGGTGTCCGCATTGCGGAAAAATTCTTACGGACGCGGAAGTGCGTTCAATCCATTCGCAGATGATTGGGAGCCGTCCCAAGCCCACCAGCGCCGAGAACGGCAAGAAGGGCGGAAGGCCCAAGGGCGCAAAAAACAAACCCAAGGAAAAAGAATAAGAAGCTATTTCTGCGCTTCCATCTTTCCCCTGATAAACGAAACATCGCTCTTTATGTCGGAAAGAGTCCCCTTGAGGATTTCCGATTCCCGTTCCACTTTTGATGTTCGCTGCTCGATAAGTTCGATGCGTGTTTCCATCTTGGCCATGGAAACGGCGTTCCTTTCCGAACCCTCGTTTACTTCGCTGTGGCTCTTGACATAGGCTGTAGTCGCCGAAGCAAGTGCGATGAGCGCAAGGATGAGGGGCTTCAACATTTCGCGCCATTTGGCGCTGTCCTTTCTAGTTGTCATGCCGTTCTGCCTAATTCAAGGAAGTCCACACGGGATAATTGTTCGAGTCCTTACCCCTGTAGATAAATTGTTTGCTGTTTCCGGGCTCAATCGATGCGATATGATGCGACCGCGTTGTATCGCTTGCCTGATAGACGATGATAGGGTGGTTTACGGGTGTTCCGCCTCCGTACTTGCCTGTATTGGTGACAAGTACGACTTCGCCGACTTCATGGCTGGTTGAGTTTAGCGTGAAATCATCGTTTCCTTCGTAGCCGTATGTTCCAGGGCAAACGGCAGTATAGTATTCAGACGGTATGCCGGATGTGCAGTGGCTTTCGCAGTTTGTCATGGAACGATACTGTCCCTGGCTTGCGTCTCCGTCGGACTGTTCCAGCGGCGTGAAATTGAGAATAAGCTGGTCTGTGGAGAGCTTCTTTATAGTTGCCAGTCCGCTTATGGACAAGACCTGGGCGGAGATATACTGCGTCGTAAGCGCTATCATCGTAATCTTCGTCGTTCCGCCCGGTCCCTTGATTTCGAGGCCGCTTGGCCCAAGCTCTGATGTATAGAGATTGTGTGTTGCAGTGCTTCCACTTTTGGCGATAAATTTTCCGCTAGAGGTAATATCTCCATCGAGATTGATGGAATGGTCTATCACAAGCTCGTTCGTGGAAGCATTGACGGAAAGTGTGACAGTATGATTGGAGTTCCTAAGCGTGAGCGAATAGGCGGAAAGAAAGGTCGTTGTCACCGCCTGTTTCCCTATTTCTGTAGTGCCACCCATGCCGGAAACAGTCACGCCGGAGGGAGTAATGGTTGTAGTGTCGGGATGGTTTCCTATGCCGACGACGGTGATGTTCTTGAAAACGCTTTGCAGAAAGTCGCGCAGTTTTTCAAGCGATAGTTTCCTGTCCCTGTCGGAGTTCAGGCCCTGCACGATGTAGAGAAGGTCGTTGAGGGTAAGATTGTCCGCTTCTTCAAGCAGCGGTACCGTGGTTATGTTTTCTTCCAGTTCCATGAAACGCTCCTTGAATTAGACAGTGCTTGCGCCGAACGAGACGAAAGGAATCTTGCTCGCTGTGTTGAAAATGCCGTTCAGCGGGTCAACGAAATAAATCTTGTTGCCGACTGTCGTTTCCAGGTTCTGACGCAGCGTGTAGTCATACTGGTAGTTGTAATTGGTTCTGTCCTTGGCGGCAAGCTGGACTCCTACAGACCAAACTTGAACGATGTAGCGCGTGTTCCGCTTTATCGTCAAGGCGCCCTGCCTCATTTCAATCATGTCGAAAGTGCAGAGCTCCGTCGAGCTGTCGAAATCGACGCCGTAGTGACGCAGCCCCGTGTGTCCGAGCAGGTTTCCTTCCGTGTCGAAAACGCCGATGCAGAGGCAGGCGTTATTCGAAGCAAGCGTTCCTGCAAGCGCGATGGTGCATTTTGAAATGGAACCCTGGGCGTCCGATATTCTCATGCTCTGGTATATCTTGGCGTTGCAGTAGTCGAAAGTTTCGCCCTCAACGTCGCCCCAGACAAGTTCTTCTGCGCCCTGCTTGAGCTGGTATGAACCGTAGTTGCTCGTTTCGCTGTCTATGTCCGATTCCGGCAGCGTCGCAAGTTTCGGGTCGCTTTCTCCCGTCAGGTTCACGCCTATTCGTAGAGTGCCGTTTAGGGGCGTGAGCGTGATTGCGTCACCATCGGGAACGAGAACATTGGCGAGAAAACCCGCCTCGTCGCCCTGCTGGACGCAGACCTTGTGGTCGCTTGCTCCGACTCCTTCCAGTTCACTCAAGGCAACCTTGTAGGTATGGCCAAGGATGCTTACGGCAAAGTACCCGCCCTGTTTGAGGGCTTCGAACGTATTTGTGTCTAGCTCTAGGATGGTGGTATTTTCTTCTGCCATGGATTCTCCTATAAGACGATGCACTTGCCGTCTTCGGTCATTATCCGTTGCCCTGTTTCTGTCGTGAGATAGTTGTTCTCGATTACGCTTTCCTCAAGTGCGACGGTCACTATCTTCTTTTGCGGATGCTGTACTGTCGCGAGGAACCTGTTTGAACCAGCCAGCTTCAATCCAGCAGCGGGGAACGCAAGAACGCCAGCAGGCGCCAGCATTTGAAGCACACGGCGTCGTAGCTGCCTGCCTCGCGGAGTATAGACGAAAAAGATGGCGGGACATTCGTCAAGGAAATGCGGGTTCGCGTCGCCCGAAAGGTCACGGGCGTTTTCAATGATATTGTTCGGCGTTCCTGCGGAGTTTTTCTTGAAGGAAATCTTGAGACGCGCCTTGTACATTTCGTCCGTCTCGCCGGGTTGTCGCGGGATGTTGCGGAACTTTCCGATAAGGTCGAGCCATTCACCTTCCGCCTCGTCGATGTTCGCGAAGTTGGAAAGCCTGAACGCGCTATCCTCCAAATCCTGAAAGCTGGAAAAGACCTTCCTCAAGAGCGAGAGAAGGTTTGTGGAGTCCCTGTACTGCGTGATTACAAGGTGCTGGATATGTTGCCATAAGTCCGTGATGTGCTGCATGGCGGTTTCCTAGCTTACGAGCGTGACCGTGATGTTTTCTGCCGTGATGGAAACAATCTTGTCTTCGTCTATTGGGACACGCTCGTCTGTCCAGTGGCGCGGATTGTCCACGCTTGCGACCGTGACCGTGATGGATTCGATGCCCGGAACATTGCTGTAGATGGGGGCGCTGATTCTTTGCGGTATCAGGTCCTTTCCCGAAGTGTATTCCATCTTGGCCCATTCGCAGACGACATTCTTTATGACCTGTTCGTAGTCGGACGGCAAGGTTTCTTCGTCATAAACTGTAAAGTCGATGCGAACCAGGTAGGAAACGCCCTGGATGAAGCTGAACTGGACCTCTTGAAGGAAGCCGCTTACGTCGCGAGCTTCGCCGCTGTTGTTGCCGTAGCTCTGTATGCCTGCGGGCTTGCAGTTCCAAATCTTTTGTGCGATGAAGTTCTGGACGGTATGGGCGCGCGTGCTGTCGTCGAGAATGGCCTGCCAGTCCTTATCGGACGGGTCAATATCCTCTGTGCTGAAAGTGGCTGGGACGAATATCACGAAAGAATGGGCGGGGATTCCGCCGACGGTCTCGTTCTTCGTGTTTTCCTTGAAGGTGATGCCGTCCGTGATGTTCTCTTTCAGGTAGGTCGTCATTCCGTCGGGAGTCGCCAAACCGTCGAAAGTCGCAGTCTCTATGCGCTGTCTTAGGGATTCGTCCGTTTCGCCCTCGTTTCGTGCAAGTCCCGCGATAGATGCGAGCATATCCAGGAATGTTCCCGTCGCCGTCGAAACGTCGATGTTCGCGCCGACGGTCTGTATCACCTGTGCAAGCTCCGTGTACATGTATGCAAGCAGGTCAACGAACATGCCGTCGGGAGAGGACGGCTCCAGGTTGATAGAGGCGCCAAACACCTCCGTAAAGCTGGTGGCGATGGCTTGACGGATTTCGCGGTAGCTCTTGATGGAGATTCCCGATATAGAGTCCACAATGACTGCGTTTATCGCCATCGCTAGAAATCCCCGTTGATGGTTCTGCCGTCGATGCTCTGGACGCTGAATTTTCCAGTAAGGTTTCTTCCGTCTGTTGCGAGGTCTATCGCGATTACGGATTTTACGCCCTTGACCGCCTCGATTTTTTCGCGAATGATGCGCTGGGCTACGTCGAGGTGTGAAACGGGTAAACCGGCTATCTTTTCAAGCCAGGGAACGCCGTGTTCGATGTTGGTGAACGCTTCCCCTTCTTCCGTCTTTAACAGGCAGAGAACAGCCTGCCGCACCTTTTTGGCGATGTTGCCGATACGGCAGATGTGGTCGCCATCAAGGAAAATGTCGTGGGAATTGTCAAGGGCCATTTCATTCATCAGCCCGTAAACTAGATACGCTTTGGCGTGGGGCGTGAATTATGCCAAATCAACCCAAAAGACACCAAAAGAAGGGCTGAATTATTCTGATTTACGCCTTGCGAACCTGTGCGAATTGAGTATATTTTGAAGAAAGAAAAAAGGCTCTGAACAAATGACGACCACGCTTTACGAGAATATCACCAAGAAGCTCAAGCTGGAAAAAGGAACGTACAGCTGGGCTAAAGATTATTTCTCCGCATGGCATAGGAGTAAGGTTGGCCTTTTGGATGATGCCATCGAAAGCTATTCTGACGGTGTGCCTCGCGCCGTGTTTGACAAGCACCTAGTCGATGAAGCGGAAACAATAGCCAAGTTCACGACGATGCGTGAACTACTGCTTCACATCGCGAAGATAGCCGAAGCGGAAGGCTTCGTTTAGTGGAATTTAGAGAATGAAAGAAAAAGGCATTGCTGCTTGCAACGCCTAATTATCGTAAAAAACACCTAAATAGGTGTATCAGCAGAAAAAACATTATGAATTTTGGGGTGAAATAATTTTGCTATATTCTTTAATATGTCAAAAACATTAGTTGCCATTTTATTTCTTGCGATGTTTTCCTTTGCTCAATTTGCGGAGGTTTTTACTTCTGCAACAAAGGCTCCCAAAGGTTGTATAAAAAGAGGAAATTTGGTTAAGTGTGCGGTAAAAGAAACTAGAGGTGCTGGAAAAATTTATAGTGCCAAAACGCATCGTGTTTATTGGTATTATCCGAAAGCCGAAGGTCAAACAGAGATGTTCGCGATAAATCAATGTGATTCTATTGTCGTCATGGTTGATATAGAACTTGCTGCGCAAGCTTTGGTTGCTGTTGCTTCGGGAGATACTCTAACTGCAATAAAGAATAGTGTTTTAGCAGAACAAGCCATGATAAATGGTGATTACACTTTAATGTGCAATCAAACAAGTACAAAAAAATTAGAGGTTTTTTGCCAACCCGATGGAAGACGCGCTTATATTGTGAAATACGATGAATTGGGAATAGAAAAGAGCAAGGAAATTAAAATTACGAATAACCCAAATTATTGTACGGAGCAATTCCAAAAAGTATTTAACGGGAAATAGAAAAAAAATTATCAATCTGTTTGTTTTTTTACTTACATTTTCGAAGGAGCTTGATATGGCGTTTACTGAAGAAGAATTAAATGCAATGAGTGATGAAGAATTGCAAAAGGAATTTGAAACCATTGGAAGGTATTTAAAGCAACATCATGTAGATGCAGAAAAGAATCGTAAGGTTCCGATGGATAGAAAAAAAATGATAGAACAAATTCAACATCACCAGTCTATTCAAAGAATGACAAAAAATAGATGTGATGTTGGTTCTGAAATTATTAAAAGAACATCCAAATAAGAAAATATATGCGCCCTTAGTTCCTTATGGTGCAAGCGGTTGAGGCCCGGAAGGAGCGCCCTGGGCCGCTGTCGGGTGCATATGTTTGCTGAAAGTGAGCGTCGGCGTGGCAAAATCCGAGCCTTTGACCTTGCCGCTTGCCTCAATTTCTCCATCGCTCGCGATGTTCCCGCCGCTTGAAATATCCCCGTCCACATCCAGCTTGCCCGTAATCAGGACATTCTCGGCATCCAGCTTCACCTCGCTCGCCTTGATGGTCACGTTTCCTTCGCGGTCGATGTTTATGACCGTAGTCGCGCTTTCCTGGATGCGTCTGAAAGGGATTGCCAAAAGGTTGAGCAGGTCGTTTCCTGAAAAGCTCACGGGGTCGTAGGCGGCTTCGTTCCATTTCTCTTTTTTCCAGTTGCGAATGTCCCTGCTGGAGCTGATGCAGAGAACGGTATCGCCTTTGTCAAGTTCATATTCAATGTGGACGGTCTTTGTCCCTGCCCATAGCACGGGAACATTCTTTATCACCATGAGCTTGCCGTCCTTCATGTTCGGCTCCATCTGCATATTGCGCAGACAGTTCCTCACGCTGGGGCGTACATTGACTGTCCCGTCGTCGTTGACGCTCTCGATGGCGGCGGGAAAAGCCGTCTCGAAATCTTCCATCTTGTTATCGAAGAAGCTGTCTAGCAGTTTCGCGATGCTGTTGGCCATTACCAGTTCACCTCCCTCGCGTCACATTCGACGGTGAAGTCGCTGCCCATGTTGGAACCTCTGAAAGTACATTCCGTAATGATGAAGTCGCCCTTTATCGCCATTGAACCTACGCTGTCGTAGGAGTCGCCCTTGCTTGAGTCCATGCGAACGAATACGTTCGGCGCGTACTTGGGCGAGATAAGCGCTGTAAAGTGGATTTTGCGCGTGCGGTCTATTTCCTTGCTGGGCTTCTTCTGTTGGTTGGGTTCGTCCGCCTCGCTCTGCGAGAAAAGATAATAGGACGGGTCGTCCGCGAAGTTGACCTTGTTCAGGCTCTCGTCGCGAATTTCTTCTGCCTGGAGCAATCCGCTTTTGAAGTCCAGCGTGATTTCCTCCACCTCGATGCTTTTTTCGTCGCTGTTCACCACAATCATTTCGTTATTGTCGAAATAGAGGTGCAGCCCGAACTTGGGAATAAGTATGTTGTCGCGGAAAGAACAGACCGCCTGCTTGAAGGTGCCGGAAATGCAGAACTCCGTCCCGATGGGCTGGGAAAGCTCCTTCTGGCTTCCGGCGCGTAATGCCGTTCCCGCATAGTCGCAAAGCTCCTGCAAGCATTTCTTGACGGTGGCGGAGCTGTCGAACTGGATTGCACAATTCAGCCTTGCAAGCTGGTAGAATGTCCCGCGCGCCGAGACGCAGGTAATGACAAGTTCCACGTCGCTGCCGACGCGCCTGGGTACGGCCATGCCGATTTGCCCGACGAATATGTTGCCGACGGTTTCATCCTCGTAGCCAGCCTGGAGCAGTACGCTGTTTCCCTCGCTCATGATGAAGTTTATCGCTTCCGGGGAGGGGTTGTAGATGGTGATGGTCGCCTCGTTGTCGTACCACTCGATTGAGCGCGTCACCTCGAACTCTATGTCGAACTGGGAAAAGTCCTTCGAGTTTTGCGAGGTCAGGTTTCCGACGGCGAACTTGCCGACATACAGGTGGATAATGCGTCCGAAAGCCATCAGAGCATCCCCGCCTCTATGAATACGTTTACGTCGTCCTTCGTCAGGTAATGGAGTATATACGCTTTCCCCAGGTTGTCGTGGTTCAGCGGCTCCGCGCAGGTCTTTTCGCGCTTGAAGATTGCAAGCTCGCCGTTTTCGAGGACGTTGTTGTGGGAACGCAGAAGCCGCGAATTTGGAACGAGCCTGATGCCGCATCGCTTGCCGTTGACTGTCTCGAAGTCGCCATACCAGAAGCCGTCGCGCCAGTTCCACAAGAGACGGATGTTGAGCATCGTCCCTTCGATATTCACTTTTTCAACAAGATATGAACCGTTGTTCGTATTCACGGGAATCTTAATCACTGGTAGTCCCTCCCGAGCGATTCGTCCATCTTCGCCGCCGCTTCCTGTGCTGTCTCGCTCGCGTCGCCCGATACGTTGCCAGCGTTCGCCTTCCTTGACATGGCCTGCTCTGCGGCTGTATTCTGTTGTGGCGGCTGCGGCGCGTCCCATTCGCCCGTGATGTTGTCGCTCGCGAAGGTGGCTGTGCGTATCTCGCGCAAGGTCATGGAGAACTTGATTGCCTCGCCGTCCTCCGCGCCCCTGTCCGCCTTTAGGTTCTCAATGACCATTTCCTCATAGACTTCCAGGCTGGTAATGACGCGCACCTTCTTGCGGCTCTTTGCGCATTTCGTCAGCACCTCCCACCTGGAAAGAGCAGTGTTCGTGATGGCGGGGGCGTTGTCGATTTCAACGCGGTTTTCTCGCCACGACTTGCCCGTAAGTTCTCCGTTGTCGTCAACGAATCCGGCGGATGCATTTAGCGGGTGGTTCGTGAACATTCCCGTAATCTTGACCGTGCGGAGCCGCTGCTGCACATGGTCGCTGATGGTGGACCCGTTTTCCACGGCATGGTCTGTAATGTCGAAATCCAGTTCGTGGCTTTCGTCAATGAGCAGGTCGAAGGGAATGTTCGTATAGATGTAGTTGCTGTCCCCGTCCTTCGTGGCAAGGCCAAATTCCTCGTTGCGCATGAACAGCGAGGCGGGAATGGCTCGGGGCGGGTGGCTGTAGCGTGAATACGCCTGTTGGGCGATGTTGAGTATTCCAATCATAGCGCAAGGGCCTTTACGCCCTCGGCGCGTGTCTTGAAGGTCAGCTGGGACTGGAGAAGCGTTCTCAGGTTCTCCTTTATGAGCTTGGCCATCATGTCGGAATCCGTGGTGATGTTGTTCGTGTAGTCGATGTTGGTGATGTTGGTGTCGCCCTTGGCGCTCTTTGCAGCGGCCTGCATCGCCTTCTGTATTTCCGCTTCCATATCGACGGGAGTGAAGTTCACTTCGGGAGCCGTGCCGTTTCCGTAGCCGTCGGCGCCCAGGTCTGCGCCCTTCATCATGTAGGCGTCGTTGAGCTGCTTCTGCGCGTACTTCTTCGCGGCATCCTTGTTCTCGTCGTAATACCGGGCGACATTGTACTTGCGTTGCAGCTCGCGTGCGGCAAGCGGTATTCCGAGCGTCGCGAAGTCGATGGGCTTTCCCTCGCTGTCGATGAAGTCGCCCTTCTCGTTGACGGCCATTCTCTGCAATCCGTCCATCTCGACGGGCTGCGTTCCGAGAGCCTGGAAGTCGCGGCGGTATGTGCGCAGAAGGTCGGCGAAGTAGGTGCCGCTTTCCACCTGCTTCTTTACCTCGGAGGCCCCCTCGATGGCGTTCTGCCGTTCATGTTCCTTCCACGCCTGTTTTATGGCGTTTCCCAGCTTGAAAATCTGTTGCAGTCCCCAGATGGTGGCGGTAAACAGTCCCGCCTTGAGAAGGTTCTGCCAGTTCTTTCCGAGACCACCAAGGGCGCCCCCGAAGGCCATCGAGCCTTTCGTCGCTGCGTCGAGCATCGGGACGGCGTACTTTAGCGCACCGGCAAAGGCCATAGTCTTTATGGGCGCGACGGAAAACAGCTGTAGAAGCGACGCAAGCCCGTCTGCAAAGGCCGAAATCGTGCCTATGTTCTCCGATAGGGTCTTGACAAGCGACTTGAGTACGGACGCGAAGCCCTCGAACAGTTTCCTGATGGAGGGGATGTTCGCCTTTACCTCACGGGCGAGTTCCGCGAACACGGGCAGAAGCTCGCGCCCGATTTCCTCCTTCACGTCGCCGATTTCGTTCTGTAGCTGTGCAATCTTTCCCGCGTCGGTGTTCGCCATTTCCTTGGCGAAGCCCTTGACGCTCGCGAGTGTCTTTTCCAGCGCCTCCACCTGCATCGTCTCGGTGACGGTTCCGCCCTTCTGCTTAAACTTCTGCAATTCCTTGATGGCGGTAGTGTCGAAGCCCTGCTGTTCGAGCGTCATGGTGCCGCGCCCACTCAATGCGGACATGAGCGTCATTGTGTAGCTCTTGAGCTGGTCTGCACCCACTTCCGCGCCGTTGGTCGTTCTGGCCGTGTAGTCCGCGACAAGCTGCATCATGCGCTTGTTATTGTCCACGTCCTTAATCTTGTTCGACCATACGGAAGCGGCATTGAGAAGCGCCTCGTCGCCGTACATGGAGTTCTTTTGCAGGTTCGCAGCGAATCGCTGCAATTCGCCAAATCTCGCATCCGTGCCGTTGCGCTGCATCTGGAACTTGAGCGCACGCTCGGCCCTGTCCTGCACCTTGAAAAGCTCGACTGTCTGCTTGCCGAACCCGACCAGCTTGGAAAGGCCCTGGAACCCGGCGTAGGCGGCGACCGCTGCCGAGATTGTGCCCTTGAGCTTGGAGAAGGCGCCGTCGAGCGCGTCCGTCTGCTTCTTGGCCTCCCTGGATGCGCTTGAAATCTTCTGCGTTTCCTTGGCGGCGCTGGAGGCTTCCTTGCCGATGTTGGCGGTCTCTTTCGCGACCTCGTTGGCGCTGGATGCGGCTTTGGTGAGGCTTTCGTCTATTTCCCTGTTCGCCGTTTCGCCAGCCCTGCCGAGAGCAGCCTGGAAACGGTCAAGGGACGCGGATAGTTCCGTGTCCTCGACCTCGAACCGAACTTTCTGTACGAACTCGTTCTCGTCATTCATTCTTGTTCTTTTCCTTCTGCTTGTAGTACTGGCCCCATGCGCTCCTGTAGTCGTTCTCCATGTCGATGTAGGCGGCGAAGCTCATCATGCGCTCGAAAGTCCAGTTCTTCTCTATGTCGGAAAGCGGGACACGCGCCGTCTTGACGATTCGCCAGACAAGCGCGTAGTCGGCGGCGCCTCCCTTGAGCGTGCCTATCTTTCCGAGGGCCTTAATGTCCTTCGCGTCCGCGTCGCTGAACGCATTGACGATTGGGTTGGAGCTGTTCAGGCTCCATTCTGCTCCGTCGCCGGAGCCGTCACGAAAGGGCTTAGCTTTTCCAGTTTCCACACCTGGAGCATGACCGCGTACATTTGCGAACGCTTCTGCTCGAAATGCGCGGCGATGGCGTCGAAGCTGTCGAGCGTGACGAACTTCTGCCCCTTGGTGACGACGGTGACTGCGGAAAGCGTCGTTTCCAGTAGCCACTTGAAATCGGGCGTGGAAAGCTCGGAGAGCGTATTGGCGAGAAGCGCGAAAGCCTCCACGTCGTCGTTTATGTCGAGACCCTGGCGAGCCATCTTGCCGATAAGCCCGAGAACCTTTCGGTCGAGGTCTATGGCGTCGAAGCCCGTATGGGGAAGAAGCTGGTATTCGTCGGATGCAACCTTGAAGTTTATCGCTTCCATCGTTTAGGCTCCTTCAAAAGCGGCTTCCGCCTTGACGCGCAGCGTGACGGTTCGCGTTCCGCCGGAGCGTCCCTTGGTGGCGTCGCCCATGGACTGAATCCAGCACTGGCCGAGAAGTACGTATGCGCCGTTGAGGTCGGTACAGGCGAAGGGATAGGGCCCGACTTTCGTCGTCTCGTCGGCGACGCGCAGCGCTTCCAGCTTGGAGAGCTGGGGGCTGGTCTGCATGAAGGGAAGGGTGACGGTGTAGAGCTTGCGCACCATCTTGGAACGTTGAACGCAGCCGTTGCTGCCCTCGGTAACGTCCCAGTCGTCGCCTTCCTTGGAAATGACGACATCGCCGTTGAAGTGCGTGAGCGCGATGCCCTGGACGGAAATGTTGACCATGGTGTGGTCGTATGTTCCAAGCATTTTCTAGCCTCCTAGAGAGTGACCGTCAGTTCGACGTTCTTTACGGTGTTGATGGAGTTCATGCGCGAGTAGCGTCCCTTGACAAGCGGCAGGTTTCGGGCCTGCACGTCCGCGCTGTAGTTTGTCTTGAGGTAGTCGTAGGTCTGCACCTTGACCGTGTAGCCGTCCATGATGTACTGGTGGTCGGTATCTGCGGCCTTGGAGAATACCTGGAGGATTGAGGCGGCGACCGAGTTGATGCCGCTGTCGTCATAGTTGACGCCGAAGCCGTCGTTCGCCTCGCCGAGCAGCGAGTAGATTTTCGTCTGGACATTGAAGCGAATCCAGTCGTCCTTGGCGATGTTGTCGATGAAGCTCGCGGGGGACTGTTCGCCCGTGCTGTCGAGAAGGACAGTCTTTCCCGCAGTCGCGCCCATGAAAAGACGCGCCTCGCCAGCGGCGACCGTATAGACGTTGATGCAGTCCGAAACGAGCGCGTCGTACTGGGACTTGGTATAGGAATCGTATTCCACGCCCTTGACCTTCTTGTGGGCGAAGCTGCCACGCGCCGAGTCCAGTGCGCAGCGGTTCGAGACGAGTGCCGCAGCGAGGTTCCCTGCTCCCGCGTGCTGGTAGAGTGCCACGCGGTCGCTGGTGCTCGCGACAAGCGCCTGGGCGAGCGCCCTGATGGAGGCGAAGTCCGTGGAGGTGTCGTTGAGTTCCAGGTGGACAATCTTGAAGTTCGCGCCGAGATAGCCGTTCCAGCCGCCGTTTCCCGTGAAAGCGGACGCGGAGGGGATTGAGCTGTCACCGAACTTGGCGACGATGTGGTAGAAGTTGAGTTTGGCGGCTTCCGCAGCCTTTACCGCGTCAAGGGCGTCGGAGAAGGAGTCCGCGTTGATGGCGACGATTTTCGCGGGGCAGGCGTCCTGTGCGAACGCGCTCTCGACCATGCCGTAGAGCAGGGAGTCCGTGCCGAAAACTTCCGCATCCTCGGCGGATGAACATTCGAGGAAGTCGGGCGGGTTTTCCGCCTCGCTGGAGGCGGGGCCTACCAGCGCAAGCGTGTTCACGCTTGTCGTCGAGACGGTTGAAATCGCCTCGTTTATGCTTATCTTGACGATTGAGTCGATTATCTGGGCCATTTTGCCTCCTAGATGGGTTGCAGTTCCAGCGGGTGGACGGTCTCAATCCGTTCAATGCCGGAGGGTGTCTTGTCGATGAAGTTGAGCGTTGCCGTGAAGCGCCATTGGCGCACGTAGAAGTCGCCGTCGTAGGTGTCGATTTTCTCGATATTGGTGAAGTCCCAGACCGTGAAGCCGTTGTTCCGGGCGTATTCGATAAATGCGGGGAGCTGCAATTCGTTGCGAATTGCCCTGAGCGTGTCCCCGTCGCCTTCAACCTCGACGAAATGGACTGTCGCGACCTGCGAAAAACGGTAGTGGTGGTTTCCGGGCGGGGGCGTGAACTTCTCGCCATATTGGCGGACGCCGTCAATGCCGACGGAAACGTATGTGCCGACTGGCGCGGCGCTGTTCGTCGGACTCTTGACAAACGGCGCGGAAAAATCCGCGCTGTCGTTGAAGTACTTGCAGATTGCGCCCTTGAGTTCGTCAACGGTCATTGCAGTCCTTTCGGGACTTGTGCCGCAGGAACCTTGCAAGCGATATACTTCCAATGAGTAATCTTAGGAAGGTTTCCAAAGACAAGTTCATCCGTAATTTCATACCAAAAGCCTCCCTGTTTCACGTAGCCGATTGCTTCCGTCCCTTCCTGTGTTCTTGCCGCGAGCCTTTCGCTGGAGTAGATTTTGACGATGCCCGTATTCCTTCCGCCCTCCTGGTAGGCAATCGCTTCTTCGCCCGTGACGGGCTGTATCGTGCCGCGCACCGTGCGCGTCGTGAATGTCCCTTCGACCATGTTCCCGAAGCTGTCCAGCGTTGGCTTGGACATTTCGTGATAGGTGAATGTCCTAGCGAATAGGGTGGCCACCGCAGAACCCTCGTAGAGGAATGCCGCCCGTGACTTGCGGACGCGGCGAATACTGTTTCTTGAGAAGGAGGAACTGTTGCCCGAAGCTGGTAGAGGAAAGCCAGCCGTCGTCGCCCTCCGATTTCGTCGAGCCGAAGGAAACGGCAATGTCGCCCTCGCGCTTGCTCGCTATGGCCCCAGCCTCGCCGTCGCTTCCACGCGCTTCCAGTGCCGCGATGTGCGCCACCATGAGCGAAAGCGCATAGACGTAGGCTTTCTTGAAGTAGCAGGCGCCTACGTGATGCGACGCGCCAAGAATCCATGCGTCGAGTCTCGGACTCTGTGCGTATTCCTGGGGCAGGTAGGCCACCAGTTCAGCCTTCTGCTTGTCGTCTATGGGAAGCGGAATCATAGGGCCGTTGCTCCCTTTTGCTGTTCCTGCTGTTTCTTCTTCGCTTCTTCCCATTCGGCGTCGAACTCGTCCAGTTCAGTCCGTCTCGCGGCAGCAGCCTTCTTTACGGAGCTGTTGGGCTTCTTCTGCGTCCTTTCAATGTCGTCAACGACCTGTCGCGTGCTTGCCCTGGAAATGGCGCTCGCCGCGACGTTGGCCGTGACTTTATGCTCGAAAACGAGTTTGCCGGAATCGCGCAGCGCCCTAATGACAGGGTGGGTCTCGTCGATGCTGCCGTCCGCGACTATGTTGGAGCCGGGAAGAAGCAGGATAGAGCCGATGTGGACTGTTCGTTTCTGGTTGTTCATTACGAGCATAGTGAGAGCCTCGAAAGTGCGGAAAAAGGAAGCTCCACCGCCCCGCGCAGCAAAGCTACGGGCGTTGCGGGGTGATGGAGCCGTTTGGGGACGGATGGATTCTTACAGGCCGTCGGCGTATGCGACGGCGTTGATGTTCTTGAACGCAACACCGCCGATTCTCGCGTAGCAGGGAACCATGTAGTGCAGCGATTTCTTCTGCGGTTCATCCTGCTTGAACGGGATGGGGATGCAGCGCGTAAGGACACTGGGACTGTACTTGTAGATAACGGCTCGCGTGGTGCCGCCTTCGCCAGCTTCGTCCAGCTTGGCACATTCTTTCCAGTTGACAAGTCCCTGGCTCGCGAAAACCTTCTTGAGGTATTCGAGGACGGTCAAGTCGCCGCCCTTCTCGTCCTTCGGGGTAGTGGACAGATAGACGAAAGCGTCGTGGGGCAACAGAACCGTGTCGGCCTTGATGGTGCGTCTGGTGTTGTTGCGAACGGTGTCAATCATGGCCTGGAATGTGGCGATGATTTCGAGCAGCGTCTTACCCTTGATGGAAGTGCCGCCGCTTGCGCCAGTAGGCACGATTACCATCGGCACGTTGGCGTTGTTGAGGAAGCCCGTGGTGTTCGCGTCCTTGTCGCCGACAAACAGCACCTCGTCCACCTTTTCGTCAATCTTGCGACGGGCCGTTTCAGCCTCGTCACGGGAAAGGTCGATTCCGGCGGTGAGCCACTGCATGAGTTCAAATTCGCTGTAGCCGTAGGACACGCCGTATTCGCGAATGTCATTGGTCTTGAGTTCCAGCGCACGGGAAACGGGCGGCAAGTCTTCCGCATAGTCCGAAATGAGCTTGGCGACGCCCATTTCGGAAAGAACCTTGTAGGTCCAGGTGCGGAGCCACTGTCCTATTCCAGCCTGGGGAGGAATGAACGAGAGCGCGTCAAGGGACTCGCGTTCCAGTCCGTAGGTCTCGTTGATAATCTGGTTGAACAGACGGGAGAGTTTGTTCAGTTCGCTATCTTGAAAAATCATGCCTGTTCTCCTTTATGCGATTTCCAGTTCAGCGAGTCCGCCGTCGGCAGCGTCGCTCTTGAAGGTTCCGCCGACGATTGCCGTGCCGTCGGTCGAAGTGGCCGTGAAAGCGTTGTTTGTGTTGTTGACGTAGGCGGCATCCCCGGAAACGACCTCGCCGAGAACGCGAACCCAGATGCGCCCCTTCTTGAGCACATTGACTGTCATTCCCGCCTTGTAGGAGTCGTTGAACATCGTTCTTTGGGCGATGCCGATGAACACGCCAGCGGACTCTGCGGAGGCGCCAGCAGTGACCTGGTTTACGTCGCCGCCAAAGCCGCAGTCCTCGCTATATTCGGCGCTGAACACGTCGGCGTTGGCTTCCGCGCCAGCAGTCTTTGCCGTTATCGTGAGCTTGGTTTCGCTCGCCTCGGCGCTGTAGTCGCTTTCGCTGTCCCAGGCGCTTGCAAGGGCCGTGAGAAGGGATGCAACGGTGGATTCGCTGGTGACGTTCGCCGTGGCTACGGTTTCGCCATCAACCTTGACCGAGACGGTGCCGGTGCTTGCCGTGGTCATTACGGGTTCGAGTTCGAGAACACGGGCTACGGCCTCGCTGCCTGCTGGCTGGTTGACATAGACCTTTCCAGCTTCGCCAGCGACACCTTTCTTTGCCCAGAGCGCAAATCCGCCCTCGCTGTCCTTATCTTCTTGGAGGATGCCAGTCTCGATGGAGTGCGTTACGAACGGGAACGCAAGACCGGGGGCAGCAATAGCCCCGAACGGGGTAGTTTCAAATGCCATGGTCTAGCCCTCCTTCTTGATGGATGCGGAGTTGATTTTCTCGTTCATGGCATTGAAAGCCGCGTCGGTGTCGAGAGCGTCGTTGAGCTTTTCCATGCTGGGAGCGAACGGGGAACTTTTCTGTGCGGAGTCGCCGAGCTTCTGCATGGCGGCTTCGTAGGCGCCCTGGAGGTAGTCGGCGCTCTTTCCGTCAAGCACCATTTCGGGGTAGGCTTTCTTGATGAAGGCTCCCTTGATGGCTTCCACGGAATCCTGGGCCTTAATGTCGATGCCGAGCTTCTGCGCCTTGGCGATAAAGGCGACCTTCTCGTCAACGAGACGGGCGATTTCCTTTTCGTCCTTGAGCGATGCCTTGAGCTGGTCGCGTTCGGTGATGGCTGCATCCCTGGCTGCGGTCATGGCGTCAAGCTGGGATTTGAGGGCCTTGTTGGATTCGATTGCGCTGTCACGCGCCTTTTCAGTCTCGTGGAGCGTGTAGATGACCTTTTCATCGGCCTCGTATTCCGCACCGTCGATAATGAATTTTCTACCCATGGTGTTTTCTCCTGCCCGTTGGCGGGCGTTTTCGTTGTCGCAAAAGATTCGGTCGAAGTCGGAGCTGTCGCCGATTCTGAAACGCACACCGTCCCCAGCGCGTCCCTCGCGTACAAGCGCGATATGGTTGCAGCGGATATTCTTCATCACCTCGTCGTAATCGACGCCCTGCCAGTTGCCGCTGTCCTTGTAGAGTTCGGCATCGTAGCCGCATGAAACGGCGCGGACATGGCCATCAAGCATTTCCCTGATGGCGTCGGCATCCGTGATTGTCATTGTGACATAGGCGTTCAGCCCGTCCCAGCTTGCGTCGTTGGCGGTGAATCCGACCTGGAGCTTCTTCGCGTTCTCCGGGGAAACGTCCTCCATCGGGTGGAGCAGGGTGACGGGCTTGCAGTTGAGTGTTGAAATGCTGTCTTGAGCAGAAACTTCCGTGACCGGGCGCAGCCTGCGCTTCAAACCTTCGGCTGTTCTGTAGCTGAACACGCCAGCACCAGTGACGCGGATTTTGCCCGTGAGATACCCTTCGGGGGTACGGGTGAAAACCGTCTGGTCGAAGTCCTTATAGTCGCGGAACGATTCGTTCATGTCGCCAAAACTAGCGGCAGGAACGCTCTACAAGGCGTTTTCGCCTAAAGGCTTATAAACAGCCCCAAAAACACCAAAAAACGCGCTACAAGCGCGGTATGGAAGAAATCGGATAGATTGGAAAAGTCTTATATTGTTTTTGAACGAGGTAAGCCATGCTGACGGAAAACTATAAGGACCACTGGGTCGCAAAGTTCATCGACTACGATTTTCCATTGACGGAAAAGCAGTATCGGATATTCTGTCACGGCTTTAATGCTGACTGGGACCATCGCTACGAATCCATTTCCGTGGACGGTTGGCATTACGTTTATCGTTCGGGCTTTTGGCTTGAAAAAATCCGCTATGTCAAACAGAAGGACGGAATGTACCATATAACGGAACACTACGTCAAAGACTCGAAAGAGTCCGGCTTAGGTCAAACATGGCTTGAGGAAGTGCTATTCCACGGTGCCTGGGAAGAACCCCTGTTCACGGCAGAGGAAATCGAGGCTCATTTGAAGAAGTGGGAAGAAAACAAAAAAGCCCAGTCGAAATGACCGGGCGATGATTGGGGAAAATTATTTGCTTGGCAAGTTCATCGGGTATTGGTACATACATTCCTTTATGCGACCATCCTCAATATCTTTTGTAAAGTCCTTTAATTTATAATCCATTTTCTTGTGCCATAAATCAAAGGCGTAGGTGTAAGCATATTTTCCTTGGAAGAAGAATACTCTTACCTCAACGGCTCTCCCAAGGTCTCCAACTTTCGGAGAATTGCATATCATGAACCATGCAGCCTTGTTTCTTGCAGGTTCCCAGCATTTATCACTCGTCGTGAACTGTTCCGATTTCGGGTTGAAAGAAACGGAACAAACATCACTCTCGAATGTGTAAGTTGATGAGTTTTTATTTATTGACGCGCTGCTTTTGCCAAACAACTTGATTCCCGTAAAAACGAGAAGTGTAATTACTGTTATCGTAACGAGTGTGAGAATCCAGAGCTTTGTCGGCGTAAGTTTTGTGTTTGGTTCCATATCCTAAATATAACCTCAAAGAACCGGTTCTCTATTATGCCAAATAAAGGCAAGGTCATTTTGCGGGTTTATCCGCTATGAGATTTAGCGCATTAGCTCCCTATACAGGGTCACGCTGGCCCTCCACCAGGTCTGCCAACAGACGAAAATGTCGTTGAAGCCATTTTCCTTTATGTGCTTGTAGTTCCTTACGAAAAAGAACGCTGCAAACACGATGCAGAGCTTTATGAAAAGAAGGATGCGGAGCATCCAGACCATAAGCCAAATTTTGTATTCGTTCATAATGGGACGTAAGCTAGTAAAAAGTTGGCTCCTAGCGTGCAAACAGTTGTTGCTTAATGAATGAATAAAACCTAATTTGGTTAGGTTTAATAAGTGTTTTTTTACAAAAAAAGCTCTCTTTGACATTTTGTGACTTGAAATTGAATATAAATTGAAAAAAATCAAAGAAAATTCAAAAAAATCATGAATGTGTTAAACAGAAAAATTCTATCTATAACGGCGAACCCCAAGTGCTGCTTGGGTTCCGGTCAATTCGTGCCCCTTTTGTCCCTGTAAGGTGTTTTTAAATGGAAGCCAACGAACAACAGCGTCTCGTCATTGAGTCAACTGAATCGCCTCTTTTGGTGATTGCTGGCCCAGGTGCGGGAAAAACTAAGACTCTTGTTGATAGGGTTCTCCATTTGATTATAGACAAGAATGTTCCCGCTGAAAACATCCTTGTGGCTACATTTACCGAAAAAGCAGCCAAGGAACTCGTTACCCGTATTTCAAATCAGGCATTGAAACTTGGGAAAACAGTGAATATTTCCGATATGTATGTGGGAACGCTCCATTCGATTTTCTTGCGTTTCCTTGAAGAATACAGACAGCATACAGGCTTAAAGCGGAACTACAGGGTTCTGGACGATTTTGAACAGAAATACACGATTTATCAAAATCACAAGCTGTTTGACAAAATTCCGAATATTGGTTTACTCACCAACGATTCCTTTGGCTGGAATTTAGCGGATAGAATTGCAGGGCTAGTAAACAAGGTCGCAGAAGAAAATCTTGACTTGGATAAAATGTCCCAATGCAAGGAAAGCGCCCTTTTGCCTATCCTTGCCGAAGTGACTAAGGTTTATCGTGCAATGTTGAATGCCGATAATTGCCTGGATTTTTCTCTCATTCAGACGCACATGTGGAAAATGCTGGATGATGAGTATGTCCTTGAAGATATTCGCAAGCGCATCCAGTACATGATGATTGATGAATATCAAGATACCAATCGAATCCAGGAAAACATCCTTCTAAAGATTGCCGCGCCAGCGAATCGCATCTGCGTTGTGGGTGACGATGACCAGGCTCTTTACCGTTTCCGTGGTGCTACGGTAGAAAACATCCTTCGTTTTCAAGATAAATTCCCTGCTGGTGTATGTAAGAAAATTGAGCTAACAAAGAACTATCGCTCGCACCCCGATGTAATTGATTTCTATAACCACTGGATGCAGAATACCTATGAGGATAGAAATGAAACGGGGTCATGGCAGGGCAGAAACGGGACAGAACGTTACCGTCACGAAAAAGTTATTGAAAATGCGGGAAAACAAAACCGCGAAAATACGTCATATCCAGGCGTAATCAAGGTAATGGGTGATGGCATTGAAGCCTGGTATGAAAGGTTCTACGAGTTCATTTGCAGGTTGAAAGAATCTGGGAAATTGAAGGACTACAATCAACTTGCGCTGCTCTGCCGTTCTGTCAAGAACGAGCGTATTGCAGGGCTTGCAAGGTTCCTCGAGTCCAAGGGCGTGCCAATTTTTTCGCCCCGTTCGGATATGTTCTTTGAACGTCGCGAAATCCGCCTTGTCATAGGCGCCTATGCGTTCCTGTTCCCAGACCTGGTCAATGCATATCTTAGAACGAACAACTCTTCAGAAAGAGCTGTTTGGCGATACTACGATGAGTGTGCCGTGTATTTCGGCAATGAACTGCGAAGCAATAAGGAGAATAAGCGGCTTCAAGTCTGGGCTGTTTCTAAGTCCAGGGAGCTGGCTTTTTTAAAGGAGAATACGAATTATACCTTCGCAGACCTTTTCTATGAAATGCTGCAATTCCCTTTGTTTAGCAAGATGGTGAATGTTGACCTCAATAGCGGAATGCAGGATTTACGGCCCATTTACAATCTTGCCCTGTTCAGTCGCCTTATTACCAAGTTTGAGTATTTGAACAATATCATCGTGTTCAAGCCAGAATCCTTGAAGAAAGATGTAAAGGCCCTGTTCAATTACTACCTGAATTTCCTTTATGACGGCGGCATCGGGGAATATGAAGATTTCGACATGATAACTCCGAGTGGATGCGTGAGTTTCATGACAATTCACCAGAGTAAGGGATTGGAGTTCCCGATTACCTGTGTTGCATCGTTGGAGTCGCATCCGACTAGGAATTTTACGCAGATTGATGAAGATATTCAGAATTTCTATTACGGTGAACAAAGTTATGAGCCGTTGGAAAGAATGAAATACTTTGATTTTTGGCGCCTCTTCTACACGGCTTTTAGCCGAGCACAGAATTTGCTGGTGCTGACTGGTGTGGACAATACGGAAACAAGAGGAAGGTCAGAACATTCAAGCCCATCAAGATATTTCGCGAATGTCTATCATCGTGCGAAAAATTGGGCAGAAATTTTTGATGGTGATAACTGCCTTGCCGACTTTGATACGGTGAAAGCAGCCAATGTGAAGCATGAGTATTCTTTCACCAGTCATATTTTGCTTTATGAAAACTGCCCTGTTCAGTATAAGTTTTTCCGTGAGCTGGAATTTACGCCCGTAAGAACGACTGCCGTCATGTTCGGTACGCTTGTTCATCAGACGATTGAAGATGTGCATAAGGCTGTTTTGGAAGGCCACCCAGAAAGGGTCACGGACGACAACATTTCTTTCTGGATGCAGGAAAACTATAAGCAGCTTGCAAAAATGAACGGCTTGTATCTGCGTGAGTCTGCTTTGAGGGTGATTAAGAAGCACGTAAAAAACTATGTGGAATTTGCCCAAAGGGACTGGAGTAAAGTTAAGGACGCGGAAGTTCCCGTAACGCTTCAAAAGGACGATTATATCCTTGAAGGAAAAATAGACCTTATTCGTGGTGAGAAAGATTCGGTCGAGATTCTGGACTTTAAAACAGAAAAGAAGCCGAACATGAATAGCGAAGATGGCCGAGAAAAGTTACGCCGATATAGGCGCCAGCTGGAAATTTACGCCCATATAATCGAGCAACGGTATGGAAAGAAGGTTAGTAAGATGCACCTTTACTATACTGGGGCGGAAGATGAAAGCCCGTTTATCACCTATGACTTTAATAGAACCTCCATTGTACGAACCATTGAAGAGGTAGATGGAGTTGTAAACAAGATTGAAAACAAGGAATTTAAGATGGACGCTCGCAAGCGTTGTGAAAAGCTATGCGGTGGATGCGACCTCAAGAATTTCTGCAACAGCTTATAAGGAATCAAACCATGGCAAAATCACAGACTGAAATGTTTGAGTTTAATCGGGAACCAATAAAAGGGTTTCCTGAGCTGCGGTGGGCCGGTAAACGCCCTTTTACAGGAACATCTTATTATCCTGCTCAACTAAAAGAAACTCATGGACATCCTTCTGATGATGGCTGGATGAATAAGTTATACTGGGGTGATAATTTACAGGTCATGAGCCATTTGTTAAAGGAATGTAGAGGTCAGGTCGATTTGATTTATATAGACCCTCCCTTTGATTCGAAGGCTGATTATAAGAAAACCATTTCTTTGAGAAATCAAAGTGCAGAAAGTGATTCTTCCAATTTTGAAGAAAAACAATATGGCGATATTTGGACAAATGATGAATATCTCCAATTTATGTACGAGCGTCTAATTCTCTGTAGAGAATTGTTGAGTGATAAGGGAAGCATTTATTTGCATTGTGATTGGCATAAAAGCCATTATTTACGCAACATAATGGATGAAATCTTTGGAATTGAGTGTTTCCAGAACGAAATTTCATGGTTGTATAAAACAGGTGGAGCATCCAAAACTTGCTGGGCAAGGAAACATGACACACTGCTTTTTTACTCAAAAAAGAATAGTGGGTTTACGTTCAACCCATTGCAAGAACGGTCATATATGATGCATAAGTATGGCTTTAAAAAAAGTGACTTTAAAATTGACCCTGAAAATGGATTGCAGTATTCAATGGTATATTGCCGTGATGTATGGGAAATGCCTTCTGTTGGTTCTGCAACAGACGAACGAGTAGACTATCCGACACAAAAACCAGAAGTTCTTCTTGAACGAATTATAAAGGCGTCGTCTAATCCTGGTGATGTTGTGTTTGACTGTTTTATGGGCAGTGGAACAACCCAAACTGTAGCAATGAAACTTGGCCGAAAATTTATAGGTGCAGATATAAATTTGGGTGCTATTCAAACAACAACAAAAAGACTAATAAGCACAGCGTCTAAATGCATGGCAGACAAAAATTTACTATCCATTCAGACATATACAGGTTTTGAAGTCTACAATGTAAACGATTATGATTTCTTCCGTAATGAACTTGAAGCGAAAAAGTTGATAATCGAGGCGCTAGGAATGCAAGCCCTCCCAGAAAATAGTCTCTGGGATGCGGAGTTTGATGGTCGAATGGTTGCCATTCTTGGCATAAACAGAATTGCTACAGCTAGCGAGTTTGAAAAGATTGTTGCCAACATTGATATTTCCAGTTGGCAAAAGAAACAAAATGAAAATCCAGGCAAACCAGTTGAAAAGATTACATTTGTTTGCATGGGCCACGACCCGAATTTGGAGGCGATGTTCCATGAAAAAATGGCCAGTTTGGGTTTTGTTGTTGATTTGGAAATAATCGACATCCTTCGTGACAAAAAGGAGTTGACATTTAAACGCGATGCTGACGCCAAAATATCTATTGCTAATGGAAAACTCTCTATTGAGCAATTCTATCCGATGAACTTGCTTCAGAAATTGAGCTTCGAAAAGCAGGATGTTGAAGATTGGAAGGAACTTGTAGATAGTGTCATGATTGACTGGAATTATGATGGTGTTGCGTTCGCTCCTGCACTTACTGATATTCCAGCGAAGAATGCTCTTGTAAAGGGAATTTATAACGTTCCCGAAGATGCAGGCACAATCCATGTGAAAATTACGGACCTCATTAGCGAAAGCTGGGAAGGCTCCTTTAGCGTAGAAGGGAGTAAGCTCTAATGGCTAAGAAAAAAGAGTCTGTAATTGAAACGCCGTTTTACCGTTATCTTTGGAATTTCTATTCAAAGAATAAAGGGGCGATTCGAAGGCACTATAAGGATTTGACTAAGAAAATTCTTGAAAATGCAAATCCCGATAATGCAGGCGCCTTCCTCAGAAGACCTCAATATGAGGCTTTTGAAATGTATGTGTTCCTTAAAGAATATCTTGATAATCGCTCTCTTGCGGATATTTTCGATGATTGGCGTTATAATCGGGGTGATTTCTGCCTCAATGCAACCGATTTGCATGATATTGAAGGAGACCTCTTTGCATCAAGGGATGCAGCATCATTTGATGGAGCTATTAAGCAGTTAAGAAACATTCAGCAGGATTATTCCAACTATATTTTCTCGCTCACTATGGGAACTGGTAAGACCATTCTCATGGCGCTTTGCATCTTTTACGAATTTCTTCTGTCGAATAAATTTCCCAAGGACAATCGCTTTTGCAAAAACGCATTAGTGCTAGCACCTGACACAACTGTTTTGCATTCACTCAAGGAAATTCAAACATTTGACAAGTCAAAAATTTTGGGAGACCAGTATGCAAATCTTCTGGATTCTTTCATAAAGTTCCATTTCCTTGATAGTGACGGAATATCGCTTAGTACAGCGGACAATTCCACCCATAATTTGATTATTTCTACCAGCCAGAAAATCATTCTCAAAAAGAAACATACGCCCGATTCTGCCGCTGAATCTCTGTTCAAGGATTCCTGGGAAGCAAATACTCAAAATAGCGTGAACGCTGATTTATACCAGTTGGACGACGAAAGTGAGCTTATGGCAAATCAGCGTTATACAAAGCTCACACGTTTGCCCCAATTAGGCATCTATGTGGATGAAGCTCACCATATTGGTGATGAATCCTTAAAAGGCGCCGTTGACCGAACGAGCAAAAAGAGCTTGCGATTGACAATCGACAATCTTGCAGAAGAATTGAAGATTTCGGGTTCGAGTGTTGTAGCCTGTTATAACTTTACAGGAACCCCCTATGTAGACAACCATTTGATGCCAGAAGTTGTTTACGAATACGGATTGAAAAGTGCAATCCACAACGGCTATCTAAAGGAAGTTGACATTTTCGATTACGATAATGTCAAGTCTGCGGAATTTGTAAGCGAAACAATAAGGCGTTTCGTTTCGACGCATCGAAATAAGGATGGTGAATTTAAACGCTATGAGGGAATGCTTCCCAAAATAGCGTTTTATGCAGCAAGCATTGAAGAACTTGAAAAGGAACTGAAACCTGCTGTTGAAAATGCCGTCACCAGCAATGGACTATCCATTGATTCTATTTTGGTAAATGTTGGCGATGACAAATATACCAAGAACGACGATATTCGTGAGTTCCAGCTTCTTGACTCATCATCGTCGGAGAAACAGTTCATTCTTCTGGTAGGTAAGGGTAAGGAAGGTTGGAACTGCCGCAGCCTTTTTGCGGTGGCCCTATTCCGCAAGCCCAAAAGCACGATTTTTGTCCTACAAGCGACAATGCGCTGTTTGCGTTCCATAACGCAAGAACAACTGCGTGGAAACGTGTTCCTTTCTTCCGAGAACAAAGAAATTCTCGCAAACGAGTTGCGAGATAATTTCAGAATGTCTGTGGAAGACTTGACTTCAAAACCCTCCCAGTCAAAACCCGAACGCCGCATTTATATTCGCGAAAAAGTCCCTGTGACGGTTTATGAACGGGTGCCAGAATTTGTTATCACAGAATTAAAACCAGGTCATTTCCGTCTTTTTGATGAAGACTTCGAAGAATCGAAGTATCACAAAACAGTGGGAAAACACTCTCTTACGAATATAGACAGTGCTACAATTCGTCAAGATGTTCAATCTGAAGGCGAACGCCACTTTACCGAATTAAGCCTTGTCGCAGAGTTATCCATCTTCTTGACTCAACACGAAAAAGACCGCGATGATTCCTCCAAAAATGTAGCCCGTCA
The DNA here is from genome assembly GCF_002210295.1 of Fibrobacter sp. UWB5. Taxonomy (NCBI): domain Bacteria; kingdom Pseudomonadati; phylum Fibrobacterota; class Fibrobacteria; order Fibrobacterales; family Fibrobacteraceae; genus Fibrobacter; species Fibrobacter sp. UWB5. The sequence continues at coordinate 179,812 of NZ_MWQH01000002.1, forward strand.
TTCTCCTGTAGAAATCCGTGACCTTCTCGATAAGGTTGAAGAAGGAATATCTGTCATCCTGGAAAAGGTAAATTACTCCAATGACATTCTTTACGATTATGTGATTCCGAAGCTATTCTCAAAGCTGTATGAGGTTAAGTACGAGGAAAGCGAACCGCGTCCAGTCACAAGATATATCGTTAAAGAACCCCCGTTTGAGAATGTAGATGAATCTGGTCAAAGATTCTACAGGATGCGCTTTGATGATGATGATTTCGTAAGCGATGAATCCACGCTTTACTCGAAGTACAATCAAATTAGTGGCAATAAGAAAAGTTTCGACCTTTCCGGCTATGGATTTGATTCGACTTCCGAGAGGGCTTTCTTTGACAGAAATCTTTTCAATAACGAGAAGATAAAACATATTTGGTTTACTGGTATGCTGACAAATGGACAGTCGGATTTTTATGTTCGCTACATAGACCCGGAAACACATTCGTTGCGTTCCTATTATCCAGATTTTCTTGTGGAAATGAATACAGGAGAGTTCTACATTGTTGAAATCAAGGGCGAACACCTAGTTGATACACCAACGACTCAGGCGAAGGTGGATTATGCGCAGCAGATGTTCAAATCGCATAAGATGCACTATGTATTTATTCCAAGTAAATATGCAAATATGATTCTGCAAGAATTTATTGAACAAAGTGCAGAAAATTTTGGAATGAAGTCGATTGATGCACCGAGTTCAAGTCTTAATTCTGTATTTACTTAGAACTTTATCTATTTCCTCTACAATGGGCTGGGCGTTCTCACGCTTGGCCTTGTTTTTTTCTTTTTTTTCTTCGTCAAGATGCATTAAGAGTTCGACGACCAGTCTATGAATGTGGGTGAGCGTAGGCTGGTCGTTTCGTGCTATCGCGCGAGGCATACTAGCGATGGCTGATTTAAGATTTGTCATTTTGTAGAACATAATAGCTCCCTATATGTTGATTGGTTAGGGAATGATAACTTATGATTTCATTTTGCCGTGCAAACAAAAGTTGGCATTTTGTGAAAAAAAAGGAGGCGCCTCACTTGACAGCTTCTGCAATTCGCAAGCAATCGCAGCCGTTCCCGCCGTTTCGCTTTTGTTCGCTGTGCAAAACGCTGCAAGCGCCTCTTTGCTCCGGGCCGTTAAAATGTTCACCCGATGGCGCCGGATAGCGTGCAAGACGCTGCACGACCTTGCAGGGGGGGGGGCTAAAGTTGCGAAATTTCGCATTTTTCGAAAGTGTCACGAATTGACAGAATAATTTTTTATTTTTTCCGCTGCTCAAGTCGGGACGGAAAAAATCCCCTTCGATATCTATATCGCCCTCAAGCTCATTTTCCTTTTTTACCGCGCTGTTGCGTGAGTTGAGTATGAGGTTTTTATATATCAATATCTCCACAATTACGGAGTGAGTCCTACTCATACTCCTACTGTTAATCATTCTCCTATTACTACTACTGATATAATAGGGTTGCAAGTTTTTGTCGCGACTTGAACCCGTTTGTTATGCCTGGGTTCAAGCGTTTGCAAATCGTTGCGACTTGCAAAAGTTCCCACAAAAAAAGGCCCCGAACAGGGCCAAAGGACTGCTTATGCCTAAGCTAAAGGAACACGGGGAAATTACCCTTGTTGGTCTTCAGAACTTTCATCTTTTAGACGCAGACTGCGAAGCCCGTTGCGTACGATTAGAGCGCATTCCTCCGGAGTCAGCACAACCTCGCCCCGAAACTCCGCAGCGTGACGAGTCTTTATCGCCTCCCAAAGTTCAGGAGTGAAAAGCTCGTCGATTCCCATGCCGATTTCCAGTAGTTTCTGGCAAATGTCGTAGCTGGGAGTCGCCTTGCCTTTCTTCCAAGCGGTGACGCTTGAGGCGTTGAGTCCCAGTTCGTCGGCCAGGGTGCTGGCCGTCTTGTTTGTTCTGTCAAGGTATTTTTCAACGTTCATGCCATAAATTTAATCAAAAATTGCACAGTATTCAATAATTTTTAAAAAATTTTTAAAAAATCCCTTGATTTTTTGCTTAGAATTGAATAGATTTTGAATGTAAGGCAAAAGAAATTGAAAAGTATGCAAAAGAAAATAAACGGTACGCAAAAAATTTGGCAGGTCGGCATAACGGCACGGGCGAAGCAGGCCCTGGAGCAGCTGGCCAGCGAGAACAAGCGAAAGGGTTTCCCGGCGAGCCAGGGACTCATTGCCTCAACCTTGATACTTAGGGCTTTTGAACATGGCGAATCCATATTGGGCTAAGGTTTCGTTCAGTGACTTTATCAAGCACTTCCGAAAAATGACGGATGAACAGATTATCGCCGACGTGAGGGATTCGATGGATGCACTTGAGGATGTTGACGGGACTGGCGACAGTTTCGGGGCGTTCATGGTGAAATGTTCCAGCGAGAGAATCCAGCAGCGCAGCGAGGTCAACAGGGCGAACGCCCTGGCTGGACACGAAAAACACGGACATGAGATTAGGAAAGTACAGCCGCCGCGATTGCCGACGACCGAGGAACTTTACGACTTCTGCGCGGAAAAGCACCTCGACGACGCGCTGGGACGCGAGTGGCTGGAGATTACGCTTTCTAGGGGAGGGAAAACGCGTGAGGGCATGACGATTATGAACTGGAAAGGGGCGGTCACGAACTACGTGGCGGCAAGGCTAAAAACCCTGTCGAAGGGACAACAAATGAACAACTACTAACAACAAAGGGAAACCAACAACTATGAATAATGCAATAGCTACACAATCCAATCCGCAGCAGGTCAACGACGCCCTGCTGCTTGACTACCTCACCGCGACGACGCCGGGTCTCAACGACCACCAGGTCAAGCAGTTCCTCGCGGTTTCCATGGCGTTCGGGCTGAACCCGTGGAAGAAAGAAGTTTATGCCGTCACGTACAACAATCGCGACGGCGGAAAGACGATGAGCATCGTCACGGGGTACGAAGTGTACCTCAAGCGTGCCGAAATGAACCCCAACTACGACGGCTACGAGACGGAATGGCGCGGCGAGTTCGTCAGGGGCAAGTCCACCAAGAGTGGCAAGAACGGCAACTACAGCGTGGATGCGCTGGTTCCCAAGGACGGGGACGTGAGCTGCATCTGCCGCGTTTTCCGCAAGGACAGGAAGGTTCCCGTCAAGTGCGAGGTGTTTTTCAGCGAGTACGACCAGGGCAATTCCATGTGGCAGAGCAAGCCCAGGGTCATGCTTGAGAAGGTCGCGATTGCGCGTGCGTTCCGCCTCGCTTTCCCCGTAGAGTTCGGCGGGATGCCCTATGAGAGCGCGGAGCTTTCGCCGGAACAGGGACTTGACCCTGAAAAGGAAATCAAGATTGAGGAAGCGGTGGAAAGGGCGGAAGCCCCGAAGCCGGAACAGCAGCCGCAGGAACACACGGGCGACCGCAAGGCGAAATTCATCGAGGTGTGCAACAAGATGATTCCCGCCGCGATTAAGGACACGCTCAAGGCGTACAACTGCCGCAGCCTGGAAGAACTGGGCCTTGACCAGATTGACGGATTCTACCGCGAGGCGAAGCGCGTGGAGGCCGGAATGATGCAGGAGGTGGAGTTCTAATGGAGGCGACGATGGAAACCGAAGAAGTGATGGAAGAAAAGAATCCCAACGCGCTCGTCCTTATCGACGAGGGAAAACAGTTCGCGGTCAAGACGGACTGCATGGACCCGGAGGCGCTTTTCCTGGACAAGAAGAACTTTGTCCCGATGCTCAACCAGGTCAAGAAGATTGCGCGTGGGCTGATTGCCGACGTTCACACCGAGGAAGGGTTCAAGGCCCGCAAGGCGATGAACGCCAAGCTCGCGAAGCTCAAGACCGCCATCGAGGACAGGGGCGCACAGGTCGCCAAGGAACTCAAGGCGAAGCCCAAGCGCGTCGATGAAACGCGGCGGCTTGTGAAGGAAACGCTCGAAATGCTCCAGAAGGAGGTCATGGCGCCCATCAGGGAAATCGAGGCTAGACAGCAGGAAATCGTGGAGATTTCCAACATTCCCGCGACGGCCATCGGCTGCAATTCCGAAGGGTGCAGGCAGGTGCTTGAGGCCATCGAAGCTCATGTTCACGACGCCAAGTACTGGGACGAAAGCTACCAGGAAGCGATGGACGCCATCAACGACGCGAGGCGCCAGGTCAACGGCATCCTCGCCAGCGCAGAGAAACAGGAGGCGGAGAAAGCTGAACTGGAACGCTTGAGGGCGAGTCAGGCGGACTTTGAAAAGGCGGCGCGTGAAAAGGCGGAAGCCGAGAAACGCGAAACGGAAGAAAAACTGCGCAAGGCGCAAGAAGAAGCGGAAACGGCAAAACGCGAGGCGGAAGCGGCCAAGCGCGAAGCTGCGGAAGCACAGAAATTGACCAATGTCGATTTCGGGGAGGCTGATGCCAAGGCGACACGCGAGGCGATGCTTTTCCCGGACGACGAACGCCAATACCGACGCATGGCGAATCGGGAAGCACTCGAAGACCTGATGAACTACGGACTTGACGAAGCCGCCGCGAAGCAGCTCGTTACGGACATAGTGCACGGGAAAGTGCGCCATGTGCGGTTTGTTTACTAAGAAAACTCGCAGCTTTTTCTAACCCAAGCTGCGGCGCTGCTGGTGCGCGAATCGCCAGCGTTCTTTCTTTGACTAACAACAGTTAAGAAATCCAACAACCAATAAACATAAAGGAAAAAACAAATGACATACGAAGCAAGAGGAAGGTTCGAAGAAACCTTCGCAAATGTACCGGGCGTGACCGTTTCGGAACTCAAGATTACCTGCGACGACCATGCGCACGTTCTGCGCTGGATGGCAGCTGTCGTAAAGGAATGTACGGGCGTCGCACTTGAGGAACGGATAAAGTTCAGCGTCTATGAAAAGATTGACGACGAACGCGTGAACTCGAAGGAGTATTTCGTTTACGAGGGAGGCGAGAACGTCTCCTGGAACAAGGTGAAGATTTAGCCGACCGCTGCATGGTGCAGGCGGTGGCCTAGATGGATTGAATCGAAGATGGACAGACTGGAAAAGGAACTTGAACAGATAATCGTGATGGAAGATGCAGGGCTTAGCCTACGCTCGCTCTGTCGCATTTATAAGGAAACCGTGCTGGACGACGAGTCCATGAAGGACTTTCCGCTTGAGGCGAAGCAGTTCGCCGTTGCGGAGAGCCTTACCAAGGGCTACTGCGGGATAGCACGAAAGTTCGGGTTTAATGATGAAAAGTTCATGTCTGGACTCATGTCAAACTTTATGCTGCCACTTGTGGCCGCGCTGCATTATATCGTCACCAGGAATGGTGAAAGGAGTACCGATGAAGATAATCGCTGATGAAGAATTTCTCGACCGAACCGAGGCTGGGAATTTTATCGGGATGGCGACATCCACTTTCGACAAGCTGTTGGCAAAAAGCCGCCACGGCAAATTGGTCTATCCGCTGGAAGTTTACCAGCCGGGCGGACGCGGCACTCCGATGTGGTTTAGCAAGTCCAGGTTGAAGGAATGGCTCAACAATGTCATTTCCAGCGGCGGCATCGCCGTTTGTGCGAGAAAGACGCACTTCACGATGGACGAATTTTAGGAAGATACCTCCTTGACGCACGAAGGCCCTGGCTCATGCCGGGGCCTTTTCTATTTTTGGGTCATGGTCGAGATTGAACACGCATTGAGAAACTACTTGGTGAATCCGAACGACTTGGATTTGGGTTTCGCGATGGCTGCTTTGGCTCGAAAGACAAAAGCGCATTATCGCGAACTGGGAGGCAACCTAAAGAAGGAAGCTGTCACGCTCGGCAAGACCTTCGCAGTTGATTTGAAAATCGGCAAATGGCCCGATGTTCTTGACGGAAAGTTTGAAGACAACTTTAAAACAAAAACCGTTTCCTTCTTGAAAAAGATAAACGGCGATGTGCATAAGGCTGCGGAGCTGATGCTGAAACAGTGCTTCGACACCGTTGAAAAGAATGTCAAACGGTGATTTTTTGTAATTTATAAAGAAATGAAAACAAACATTCTTTTTCCCATCCTCTTTGCAATATCTTTAGAACTTCTTGTCGGATGCAGTGATTCCGCATCCAGTTCGTCGGAAGAAAAGAATCCTACGCTATATACTTCGGTGGTTCGTGGAAAGTGTGCGGACGCTTCCTCATCCAGTTCGTCGGATATTGAGAAGAAGATTTCGTCGCTAATTGTTGGTTATGGTGAACATTCAGCTGTTTATTTAGGCGATTGCAGAGGTTGCTTTGACTTGACTCTTTACGCTTTAGATTATTGTGACGTTTCCGCTGATGTAGCTTTAGATTTTGTAGATGATACTCTGTTTATTTCTTATGTAAATGTGCAAGAGGCTTCCAAGTGCACCTGTTATTCCTCCCATGATTTCAAGGTTCCATCAGTGAATTATAGGTATGTCAAATTTAATGAACAAGTTTTTTATGTTGTTGCATCGAACATAAGGGGTGTCTGCTCAAATACAGGGGAATATAAAAAAGGTTATTGCGTCGAGAACGGACCGACGCATTTATAGCAAAATAAGCTCGCTTTCGCGAGCCTTTTTTATTTCTTGTTGAGAGCCTTTTCCAGGTCGTCTTGCAGCAGGTGACTGTAGGTGTCCAAAGTCTGGCGCACGTCTTCATGGCGCATCAACTGCTGGACGATTTTCGGGCCAACGCCGGAACGGATAAGGTTGGAGGCGAAAGAGTGTCTCCACTTGTGATTTGTCGCATCGTCGCTCTTATATCCCGCAGCTTCCACTGCAATTCGCAGCGTTTCGTTGCACCTGTCCGCATGGTCGAAACGGGCTGTCGCGAACATGCCGTCTTTCAGCTTGCCGTAGCGCTTGATTTCCGCCTTGAGGCGGTCGCTAATCGGGAGGAACGCTTCCTTGTCGCCTTTGCCGACGACGCGCATCTTTCCGTCCTCCTGGATGCACGACGGTCCAAATCGGCAAGCCTCCGCATGACGCAAACCAGCGAAAGCCATGACCGACCAGAACAGTCTAAATTCCGGGTCGGGCGCGTTGTCGAGAATTTTTTCAATCTGGTCGGGAGTCCAGAACGCCTTGGCGCGTTTCGGAACCTTGGGGAACGCCACGTCGCGGAACGGGTTGTAGTCGCCCAGGTCGTAAATCTTAGCCGCCCACTGGCAGAACTGGCTTGTGCAGCGCACCATTTCGTGCTGGGACTTGGGCGCGTACCTTTCGGACAGCCACACCGCCCAGTTCGTCGCCTGTTCGGCATCGAAGCGCATGAGCGTCTTGATGCCGTTTGCGTCAAGCCATTCCCTGAATGTCTTGAGTCGGTACTTGTAAGCGAGGTGAGTCTTGGAGTCGTCGCCCTTGGACGCCGCGACGGAATCCAGGAACTTCGGGAGCGCCTCGTCGAAGCCCCTGTCCTTCGGCATGAGCTTGCGGCGGATTTCCTCGGGCATGAACCTGGCCGCGTTCATCATGTTCAGCCATTCCTGTGCGTCGCTCTTGCGCTTGGTTTTAAGGCTTATGTAGGAGAACTCGCCATCCTCCGCGATTCTCCCGTACCATGTAAGGTTGCCGCGATACTTGTACCGCTGCGATATGCTGTAGCTTTTCATACAAACAAATCTACTAAAATTTGCCTAAAAGTCGGCTCACAAAAAGCTCACAAATGTCTCACATCATACCCGATTTTTGGCGGTTTCTCCCGTCTTTCGGGAAAAACCATTACAAGCGATGGAGAACCGCGACAGACAGTCCAAATCGCGCCGGAAGCCTTGATTTTACTGATGAAAAAGGCCCGGAGGCTTTTGCCTTCGGGCTTCCAATGGAGTACTTTCTGAAAATTTTTCGGGGCTGGGTTGATAGTCCGCTGCTCTAACCAATTGAGCTAAAGTCCCGATAATGGGCCAAATATAGTCTTTTTTCGGGAAAAATGTTGTATTAAAGGCCGAGTTCGCCGAAAATGAGCAGGTATTTGGAAATGGTCCTGCACCATTCGTAGTGGAATCCACTGTAGGCGTTTACCACGCACTTGTCCCAGTCGGCCACTTCGGTCTTGTAAACGTTTACGGCGTCTTTAGCACAACGTAACATCTGGTGCGGCGCGTTGGCGTCATCGACTAAGAAGGCGTTTGCTTCGCCAGCGGTTTCAAGCGAATAGTTGGTGAGCATTGTCGAAACGCCCACGGTGCGGCCCGTCAAGGGAAGTGTGCCTGCGGCCATGGCTTTCAAGATGATGGATGACGATGGTTCGCGGAGGTTTGCGGCGAACAGGACGTCGGAACCGGCCAGCGTGTCGCGGAGAATCTGCGTGTTGTCGTCGTCGCATTCAAGGTCCTGGACGCACATGACGTCGGGGTACTGCTGTGCGAAGTCCTTGTAGTAGTTCCATTCGTTGTCCAAAGACGAAATGCCCACGATGATGAAAATGTCGAGGCGCGCGATGTCCGAAAGAATCGTGGCGAGGGTTTCGGAAGTGTTTCCGGCTTCTTCGTCGAGGTGCACGTAGAGAACCATCTTGCCATCGAAGTCTACGCCCAGATTCTGCTGCAGTCGGGCGCGGGCCTTGGCCTTGGCTTCTTTGATGGGAAGGTTTTCTTGGATGTTGAAGTCCCAAACCTGGTAGCTCACACCGAACTGCACGCCGATTAACTTGTCGGCGTTACGGTTCAGGAATCCGCTGATTCCACCGGGGAGGTTGGTGTTGAGCATGGCGTCGCGGTAGCCGGGCGAGGGGAACAGCACCTTGGTGGCATACAGGATACCCACCTTCAGAAGGCTGACTTTGCCCCAGAATTCGTAACCGTCCATATTGTAGTCCTTGCGCGGAAGACCGATTTTTTCAATCTCGCTTGCGGGAATATGGAAATCGTAGGTGATGTTGTGGACGGTAAAGAAGAACGGGATTCTGCCGGCGTATTCCTTGTAAGTCGTCTTGGCGAGAGCCCCAGCGAGGGCGCCGCCCCATTCGTGACCCAGAATGGCGTCACATTCAAAATTTGTTTCTTCGGCGTAGGCGAGGGCTGCCGAGGCGAGGAATGCGAACCGGATGTGGTTGTCGGCATACGGGGCGCTTTGCGGCGGACTGTAGACGTAGGGTCTGCCGAAATATTCCTCATTGTAAATATATGTGTGCAAAGGGTCCTTGTCGGACACCCAGATTTCATAGGGCTTGTTCTGGAGCTTTTCGACACCGGTATATACGCAGTGGTAGCTGCCCACGTCGACCATCAGGTTCTTGAAGAACGGCGAACAGGTAAGCACCTTGGTGCCGGCGCTTGCGAAAGCGTCGGTCATGCGGTTGACCGCGGTTGCCAGAGGGCTGGTTTTGCGCCAATTTCCGGCTTCGGGGCTTACGACGAGGATGTCCATTCCTGCTCAATACTCCAAATAAAATTTTACTTATAGATAAAGTTTAACATAAATTTATTTAATTATTTTTATAAAGTATAATCTCGGGGAAAGAATTCTCGGGAAAAAAGGTATTATTACTAAACAAAATCACTCAGCTGAAGGAAAATCAAATGAAAAAACTCTTTATCGCCTCTCTGGCTGCTGCCGTCGCATTCACGATGGTCGGCTGTAAGGGTACTAACGAAAAGCGCGGTGACGAACACCTTAAGGAAGGTCGTTATCGCAACGCTATCAATTCTTACCTCGAGGCTAAGAAGAAGGGTAGCATGTCCGATGAATTCTATGATAATTTCACGCTCGCTCTGGTCCGTGCTGCAGAAACTGAAGCCAAGAAGGACTTGAACAGCGATCTTATCAACGGATACTTCGACAAGGCTTCCGTGAACATGGCTGAAGTCCAGAACGCTGAAGTTGTTCAGGAATATGTGACGACACTTGCTAACATCGGTAAGATGCAGGCCTCTCAGGAAGGCATGGACTACGGTACCATCGTGAACGCTTTCGCAAAGATCGATACCGCTCTCGTGACCGCCAAGGCCAAGGGCGCTGGCGAAGCAGCCGTGAAGGCAATCCGTACCGAAGCTGAAAACGCTTACGTTGCCAAGAACCTCTCCGAAGCCGTGGGCGAATCTGACCCGGTGGTGAGCGAATACCAGATTATGAAGATTGCCGAAATGGCTCCGGAAAATGCCGACGTGAAGGCCGCTCTGAACAAGAGCCGTAAGGGCACTCGCGGTTACTTCTTGATCTTCGGTGAACAGATCGGTGAACCGGTCAGCCGCCGCGTGGACAAGTGGGGCTACGTGATGGCCATGCCTACCCTCAAGATGGCTCCGGGTTCTCTCTCTGCAGAACTCCAGTTCTGGGCTTCTACGGGTAACAACACTGAACTCGACCCCTCCAAGATCAAGCTCGTTTCTACCTCTGGCGAAGAAGTCTTTGCCAAGGGCAACAGCGGCTGGTGCGAAGCTGAAGTGCTCGTAGGCAAGAAGGGTCAGGAAAAAATCGAAAAGAAGAAGCAGAGCTTCAAGGGCAAGGGCAAGCTGATGAACGAATTCCAGTGCTCTGTGAACGTGAGCTTCTCTTTCCCGAAGTCCTTCGTGCCGGACTACATCGAATACAAGGATGAATTCGGTATCGGCCGTAAGTACCTCGGTCAGTAATAGACCGCTCGGTTCTATAGCGTAATTGGAAAGGTGAGATTACTCTCGCCTTTCTTTTTTTTGCATCTAAAGATTCTTGCTTGTGGAAAAATAAATGAAGGCTAGTTTTGTGCTGGATGTACAAGTCTAGAATAGCAACCGGGGCGTTATCCTAGATTAAGTCTAGGACTGGTTCAGGTGTTCCTGCAGTGGGTTTGAAGGGCTCTGCGATAGCCAGGCGTTACGGGCTGGCGCTTGAAGCCCGTTAGAAGGGGTCGTGTAAGCCACGACGAATGCCTGTCCGCTAAGCGAACATTCGTCGGCCGAAGGCCGAGGCCATGTGAGCGTGCGGAGCAGGCAGAGTTGAGGCTGAAGCGAGGGGAAATCTTTCCCCTTCATAAAAAAAGAGCCGAGCTTGTCGCCCGGCTTTTAATCGTTGTGCGATTTACTTAAAAACTAGCCTTGCCGCTCAAACCGAGGGAGAACCTGCCCTCGCCGAACGGGGTATCGTTGTTATGCTTGCCGGTGAAGTTGTAACCGTACCAGATAACGATTTCGGTGTTCATGGTGGGGTAGAGGTAGTGGTTCATGCCCAGGAACTGGAAATCGTCACCGTGGGTTTCCTTGTCCGGATCGTGGTATTCGTAAGAAACACCCAGGGTGTACTTCTTATGAATGTTGAAGCTCGGTTCGACGGCGAAGAGCATCTGGTCTTCGGTCATGAGCTGCGGGGCCGTTTCGTATTCCTTGTCGACGATTGCGTAGAAGAACGTGGCGCCCAAGTTGAAGATGGCGTAGTTCATGCTGGGTTCGAGCAAGAAGGAGTGTGTGCCCTTGCCCTTGTAGGGGTGCAGGCCCCAAACGGCGTAGATGCCGTAGTTGAACTTTTCGAAGCTCTTGGAGTAGTCGACTTCGGTACCGAGCACATAGGTGTAGGGACGGCCGATGTCAGAACCGAACACCCAGTCGAGGCTCGGCTTGATGATCAAGTGTTCGTCAGTATGGTTCAAGAGCGGGAACGCATAGGTGAGGAACATGGAAAGCGTGTGGTCGGTGTCGTCGGAAGCGCCCAAGTAGAAGGCGCCCGTGCCGTACTTTTCGTTACCGACTTCGGCACCGAAACCGCGGAGGCTTTCTTCGCGGGTAATGACGGCGTAGCGGGAAGCGTCGCGCCAGAAGTAGTAGTTGAATGCGCCTGCGCTGTAAGTCATGTCACCGAAAATAAGGGTGACTTCGTGGCTCACGTCCCAGCGGAACTGGACGCCGTCAAAGTCGAAAGAGTTGTAGCGGCCTTCCGAACCCATGGCGGTGGAACGGGCGAGACCGTGGCGGACTTCGGATTCCTGGAGGTCACCGTTCTGGTCGATATAAGTGCTGTGCGTAGTTCCCATGACGACTACAGAGATGTTTTCGTCGAGGTGGGCATGCAGGGCAAGGTCAATGTCCTGGTTTCCTGCGTTCGTGGGGTCAAAATCGCGGTCAAAGTAGCTGGCATAGTCCATATTCACATCGCCGTGGACTTCGATGTCTGCAGCGAGCGCCAGGGTGGCGGAGGAGGAAATTACCAGTGGCATGATCAATTTGCGCATATCAGTTTCCAATATGATTTGAAATTTCTTGTGCAAAGATAGAAATATCTAGGCAAAAAAGCCAAATACAGCGTGTGCGATTTTTGTAAATTTGCCCATATTCCTGTTAATGAGGTTCCTAGATGTTCGATCGCATTAGGCTAATTAGGCTGTTTGTAATTATAGTGGCGCTTGCAGCGAATTGCGTTTTCGCTTTATCCGCCGACGAGGCCATGGAAAAATCCAAAGCTTGGTTCAAGTCGGGTAAGGCGTGGAACCTTGATTTTAGAGTGCAGGTGTTTTATGCGGAATCTCCGGATATCGCCTCGCAGAACGGAAAACTCTTGGTGGCCGAAGGGGACCGCTTTGTGCTGGATATGGCTGGAATCAAGTTCTATAGCGACGGCGAAAGCCTGTGGCAGCACAATGTGGAACAAAAACAGGTGCTGATCAAGTCGGTCGAAGATTTGTCAAGTTCGTTGCACCCTTCTGAACTTTTGTTCAAGTACCTGAATTGCAAGGCGAAAGAAATCTCGGAAGGCGAATTCAACAATCAAAAATTGTGGGTGCTGAAGTTGGACCCCTCCAAGTACAAGGGCCAGTTTACGCAGATGGAAGTCTGGCTTTCGAAAAAGGATTTTTCGCCCAAGCGCCTTTATACGGTGGACCCTTCCGGTAACGGCTCGTGGTACAATATTATAAACCTTTCGGTGGTCAAGTCCTGGAAGCCCGAAGACTTCAAGTACAAGCCGGTGAAAGGCGTAGACGAAATCGACATGCGGTAATTTATGAATAGACTGTTCGGAAAATACGTGAATGCCTTGGCGCTTGTCTTTACCTTTGTGGGGGGAGCGCTTGCGGCAGAGACCTTGTTCAGCAACGGTGCGCTGAATGTGAGCGAAACGGGAAAAACGGGAACATTGTGGGTGTTCTCCCGTGGCGATATTTATAGTGGCGTGACGCTGTTGGAACTTAAGGTAGGTTCGAACGGCGTGCAGGTTGTGGAATCGCGTCAGGACCAGATGACGGATTCGGTAACCGCGACACAGAATGGCATTTTTAGAGACGTGCTTGCGGAGCACCGCAGGACGCCCTCGGTTTATGCCGGCAAGATTGGCTATGTGCTGCCGATGTTTGGCCTGGACGATGACGGCGAGTATTTGCAGCCGACGGGAATTTTCAGGGTGGGCGGAATTGACAATATTTATGAAACTCCGCTGGAGGTGCCCGAAGCGCTGTCGGATTTGGATACGGCCATGTACTATGCCGTGAGCGGCTTTGCGTATGATTCTTCCAAGAAACAGCTTTGGATGGCCCGCGGTGCAGCAGGCCTCGGCCTGTACGATGCGTCTAGCAATAAAGCAAAGCATGGCTTGTATCAGTTGAACCTGAAAACGGGTGTGCTTGATTCGGCAAAGTCGAATTACAAGTGGGAAGACAAGAAGAACCCGCGCATTTTCGATGTCAAGCTGCATCCGGAAACGGGTGACATCTGGATGGCGACTTCCAAGGGACTTTGGAAGCGTAGCGCTGACGGCAAGGTGGCCAAGGCGTCTACGGCGCTTGATACGAGTGCCCGCGTTACGGGACTTTGGATGGGTGGTGACCCGCTGACGATTATTGCCGAAACCTCGCGCATGGAAAAGGAATCGATGAAGGGCGCCTTGTGGGTGCTCCGCGAAGGGGACAAGGATTTTGCGAAGGTGAATTTCTTGGATACGGCTGGCAAGAAACAGAAGAAGGATATTTACGACGAAGGCGACTATACCGTGAGCGACGTAGCCTTTATCGGCAATACGGCCTTTGTGGCGGTTGCCGTTTCGGGCGGTGACGTGAGTGGATACTTCAAACTGGATTCTGCCGGGATTCGCGCTTGGGACGTGGATGACGACGGAAAGAGCGAATGGCTTTATGGCTATGCGACCGGTGCCATTGACCGCGATTTCCGCATTACTTCGATTTGCTCGTTCCCGCTTGCCAAGAATGTGACTGGCCTTGCGCTTGCTACCTACGGCAACGGTATTTCTGTTTCGGCGGATTCAGGCAAGACTTGGACCCCGATTTTGAACCGCGCCAAACTCGGAAACGATTTGGGTTCCGTGCGCATGGTGCCGTCGGTGATTACGGCGGGTGACCAGTCGCTTGTCTCTTACAAGGTGGGCAAGGATTCCAAGATTACGATTGATGTGTTCAGTTACGACATGCGCAAGATCCGCACGATTGTAAAGAGTGTCCCGCGTGGAGCGGACGCTTCGCGCAGTACGAACCCGAAGGAAGACTTCTGGGATGGCAAGGACAAGGCGGGCAGGCCCTGCACCATGGGCGTGTACTATGTGCGCGTCAAGGATAACCACGGCCATATTGGCTGGGGCAAGGTGATGACCTTGGGAGGGCACAAGTAATGAAGAAGATCCTGTCCATTCTCGTGATCACTTTGCTTGCGTCTTCTGCGTTTGCTGGCAAGAAGGCGACGCTGGGTAGCTTTGACGGCTTTGTAGAACGTATGGGCGCGGGCACGCGCGAACTGGGCCGTGGTAACACGGGTTCTGCAGATACGGCGTCGATGCCTGCGGCTTACTGGAACCCGGCTATTCTTGGCTTTAGGGAACACTTGAGCTATAACTTGAACGCCGAAAAGCGCGACCTGGACCGTATGGGTGGCTCGCTTGGCCTGGAAGGCCCGGTGGGTAGGCGCATGGGTATTGGCTTTGCGATGCTTTACCGTGGTGACTTGAACTTCGACGTGATTAACGAAGACGATGAAACCATGGGGACGGCAACGCCTTACTTTACCATGATGTATTTGGGCCTTGCTTACCGTGCCACGCGTCGCGATGCTTTCGGCTTGTCGTTCTCGATGAGCTACGACAACATGGACATTTCGGAATACTACGAAGGCGTCGCTGAAGTAGTCGATGATTACCGCAGTCCGGTGACGATCAACTTGAGCTGGATCAGGCAGTGGAACGAAAAGTGGTCGACGTCCGTGGTGATTCGCAACTTGAGCTTTAGCAAGAACCTGTCTGCCAGGTGGAGTAAGAATACCAGTACCGACAACTCTGTAGAAAGTACCGAGGGCGTACGCCCGAAGGTGCTGCAGATTGGTGTGGGTTACCGTTCCAAGATTGCGGGCTTGCCCGTGCATGCTTGGATGGAAGCGCTGGATTACCAGGTGGCCGACACGCTCCTGGCCTTTGACCCCGATTTGCACGTATGGACGGGGCGTGTGGGCTTTGAATGCGAAGTGATTCCGGACGGCACGCTCCGTGTGGGTATGGATGACCTGGACTGGACGGTGGGTGCCGGCTACAAGTTCATGATTCGAATCGGCAAGAAGAAATACCCCTTCGACGTGAACTACGCCCTGATTTACGAAACCGAAGCGGGAATCTGGACTCCGCTTAGCTTTGGCCTGCGGGGCTATATTCCGTGATTTCAAGGATCTATATAGACGGCGTACGCAGCTTGTCTGGCTTTGAACAAGAGTTTGGGCCGGGAATCACTGTGGTCCATGGGCCAAACGGTTGTGGCAAGACGTCTATATTGGAATCGGTGCATCTGCTTGCGCAAGGTTTTTCGTTTAGGGCGCGCGATTTAAAGGAAATGATTGCCTGGAACGGCGATGAATTGATTCTGCGCGCCGTTTTCAATGATGCAGACCGTGAAACGAAGCGCGCCATTCGCGTAGGCCGCCGTAGCACGGACGTGCGCGAAAACGGGGAAAGCCTTAAGTCTCCGACGGCGTTTTTTGGAAATATTCCGGCTGTGGTGATGCAGCCTTCGGATATTGAACTTTTGCGCGGGGCGCCCGAAGTACGCAGGCACTGGCTCGATGAAATTCTCTGTTACCGCTCGCAGGCAAATGCCTCGGTACTCAAGCGATACCGCCGCATATTGCAACAGCGTAACCAATGGCTGCGCCAGTACAAGCGCGAAGGCTTTGCCACCGGTGGCGATGAGCTGTTGGCGGTGCTTACGGAACAGCTGGTAGACTTGGGCGCCAAACTCTGGGCCGCACGCATTGAACTTTCTAAAGAGATCTCGCCGATTATTACCGGCTATTACCGCAAGCTTTCGGGCGGGGTAGACGAAATCACCTGCGCCTACAAAAGTTCGATTCTCAAGGAATTGGACGCCCTCGATGGCGCGGAATTCCTGGACGATTCCGAACTGGACAAGGCCGCGATGGCTGCCGATAAAGGCTCGCTCTATATCGCGTCGGAATCGGGTGCCGCCGAAGACGGCTCGGTTGACGAAAACGCCTTGCGCGAGGCTTACCGCCGTAAGCTTGCCGGCCTGGAATTTGCCGAGAAAATTCAGGGAATTACGCTCTCGGGCCCGCATAAAGATGACTTGGGCGTATGCATTGGCGATTCCGAAATGCGCACTTGCGGATCGCAAGGCCAGTGCCGCTGTGCCGCGGTCGCCATGCGTTTCGCCGCGGTCGATGTGGCGACCCGTTACCTGAGTAAACCGATTCTTTTGCTGGACGACATTTTTGCAGAACTCGACGTGAACCGCCGCGATGCGGTGGCGACTCTCATCCGTGAAAAAGCCTGCCAGGTGATTATCGCGACTCCGCAGCTAGAGGAATTGCCGTTTACTGCAGAAGCTAGTATAGAGCTTAGAACTTAGAGCTTAGAGTTTAGAACTTAGAATTTACCGTTAGCTACCTTTAGGCGGGAGCTTAGACTTGGTAATGGAATAAATAAAGAGTCGCCAAAGGCGACTCTCTAAGCTCTACCAACTAAGTTCTGGTAAAAGCGGCTTTGCCGTATAAATTACTTCTTCAGCAAGTCACGGATTTCGGTGAGGAGCTTTTCTTCGGCAGACGGTTCAGGAGGTGCCGGAGGAGCGGCCGGGGCTTCTGCTTCCTGCTTACGCATGTTCTGCATGAAGCCGAGGAACTTCTTCATGACGATGAACACCACGATGGCGACAATGAGGAAGTCGATGATGCCGCCAATGAAGCTTCCGTAAGGAATGGTCACGCCTTCGGCCGTCGTGAATGCGAGAGCCTTGAGGCCTTCGCCAGCATCCTTGCCGCCGCCCATGGCGATAATGGCGGTAACGCACGGCATAACGATGTCGTTAACGAAGGAAGTGACGATTTTGCCGAATGCACCACCGATGATCACACCGATAGCCATATCGACGATGTTACCCTTGAACGCGAAGGCTTTGAATTCTTCGAGCAGGGACGATGCTTTACCTTTGATTCCCATATTGGATCCTTTTGTTAAAGTTAAGATAAAAATATGTTTAAAATATCGCTTTGGCAAGAGGGTTTTCTAAATTTTGCACGCTATGTCGTGGTTCGTTTTAGCTTTACTTTCGGCGTTCTTTTTGGGGTGTTATGACCTCGCCAAGAAAAAGTCGGTTCAGGACAATGCCGTCCGTGTGACGCTGTTCTTTTGCAGTGCTTTTTACGCCCTCTTTATGAGTCCGCTCCTTTTGACAGGGCATTGCGAATCCTTGCCTTTGCAAAGTCATGTTTACTTGTTCGGGAAGGCGGCCATTGTGGGCGGCAGCTGGATTTTGACTTATAACGCGCTGGCCCATTTGCCCTTGAGTATCGCGACAACGATTCGCGCGCTTGCGCCCGTATTTACGATTTTTATTGCCGTGACTTTTATGGGCGAACGCCCCTTTGCGCTCCAGTGGATAGGTGTTGCCATTTGTATCTGCTCTTATGTGGGCTTAAGCCTTGCGGGTCGTAAAGAAATGGGGCGTTTCTTCAGCAACGGCTGGGTAATCTGCATGGTGCTGGGTACGCTCTTGGCGGCTTGTAGCGGCGTGTACGACAAGTTCATTCTGCAGCGCATGAACTTTGACCCGCTTACGGTTCAGGTGTGGTTCAGCATTTACATGGCTCTCTGGCAGTTTGCCATTTGCGCGGTCACCTGGTTTCCGACGCGGCACAAAACGACTCCCTTTAAATTCCGCTGGTCCATGGTCTTGGTGGCGGTACTCCTGATTGTGGCGGACCGCTGCTATTTTGTGGCAGTGAGTGACCCTGACGCCTTGATTTCGATTATTACGGTGTTCCGCCGCTCTAGCGTGCTGATTTCGTTCTTTGCTGGTTTACTACTTTTCAAGGAACGCAAGAGCAAGATGAAGTTTGTCGCCCTGCTCGGCGTGATTTTGGGTATTTGTCTAATCGCTCTCGGTAAGTAATGATTGGTATTACAGGTACAATTGGTGCAGGAAAGTCGCTGGTCGGTCGCATTTTGCGCGACCGTAAAATCCGTGTGATTGACGCGGATGTGGCGGTGCATCACTTGTACCGTGACGACAAGAATCTTCGAGCGGCGATTGCCAAGGAATTCGGCGAGGACATGCTGACCGAAAAGGGCGTGAGCCGCACGCGCATGGCGAATTTGGTCTTTAGCGATTCGACGGCAAGAAAGCGCTTGGAATCGTTAGTGTACCCGGCGCTGACTCAGTACCTGCTCCGTGCGAATCCGGCTTTTGTCGAGGCGGCCTTGTTCGAGAATGTTCCCGAATTGGTGGCCGAACTCGATGAAATTTGGGTGGTGAGTGCTGCCCGGGATGTCCGCAAGAACCGCCTGATTGAAAATCGCGGCTTTAGCGAAGACGATGCGGAACGCCGTATTGAATTGCAAGCCGCCAAAGAAAGGGAAGACGAATGGATTCGCCTTTTCCCGGGCAAGAAAATCCGCTTTATAGACAATTCCGGCGACGAAGCGCAATTGCAGAATGCAATTAAAAATATATTGTAAAAAAATGAATTTGCGTTAGCAAATTCGAATCAGTGTGACAAAAAAGATTCTTGAGTATGAAACAAATGCAGCATCAAATGATGCTGCATTCGTTTTGTATTGGGTGGGATTGGGAGGTTTCTTTTAGCGGACCTTTTTGCCGCCGATGCTGAAGTAGCTCTTGATTCCGTTTCTGTCGGTGTATTCCACCTGAACCTTCTTGCCGCGGAGAACGAGGCGCTTGCTGCTTGCCTGCGGAGCGGCCTTGATTCGGTTGCGGGCTGCCGGAATAGAGGTAAGTTCGTACTTGGCCGAAACCGGAGTCTTGATGTCGTAGGACTTTCCGGTGGCTGCGATTGCCTGGAGGCTGCCGATCACGTAGGCGAAGGGTGCGTTCCAGTTGATGGCGACTTCGTTGGTGGCGTAGCTACAAGAGTTGTCGTAATAGGATCTTGCGACGGCGTTGGCGTCGTTGTATTTTTTGGCGCAGTCCGTAGCAGAGGCGTTCGGGCCACCGGCAATCATACCCGGAACGGGGGCGTCGATACCGTCGGCCTGGCTCGGGCGGTGGTGAGGATTCATGGTCGGGTTGACGCCGTAGCCGGTAAGGTAAGACTTGTCAAGCGGGTTGCGGCCCAAAATGTAGTCCACAATGCTCTGTGCTGCATTCAGGTACTTTTCTTCCTTCGTCAAGATGTAGGCGTGAATGAGAATCATACCCTTGTTGGCGGCGACACCGTTGGAACCCCAGTAGAAGTCTCCCTTGGCAAGGGCTACGCCGTAGCCGTTGTTATCGAGGGACTTGATATAGCTATCGGCCATCGTGGTGATGATGGAGGTGGCGGAGTCGACCATTTCGGCTTCAAAGGCATCGGGATTGGTAGCGATGGTGAAAATGCCTAGCATGTAGTTGTTCTGCCAGCTTTGGAGAACGGCCTTCTTGTTGTTGATCGGAAGGGACTTGATAATGCTCACTACAGAGGTGTCGCCACTGACGCGGTACATTTCGATGTTGGTCCAAAGCTTGGATGCCCATTCGACAGAGCCGGTGTAGCTACCCGTACTCACGTCGCTCGGCTGTTCGAAAATTTCGTAGGGGTGAGTCAAAGCCCAAAGGCGAGCCTTCTGGGCGGCGTCAATGCACTTCTGGGCGAATTCGGGATCGTACGGCTTGTAGATTTCGGAAGCGAGTGCGACTACGGCTGCGAAATCCCAAGAAGCTTCGATTCCCTTGCCGATTGCAAAACGCTGGGCGGTTCCCTTTTCGGGCATGATGGTTCCGGCGAACTGCTTGGTGGTGAGCTTGTGGAATACGCCACCGTCATCGTCCTGCATGGTGAGCATCCAGTCCAAATTCCAACGGATTTCGTCCAGAAGGTCGGGGACTTCGTTGCTGCTTTCGGGAATGTTCAGTTTGAGGGTGTCGTAGTATTCCTTGTTCTGCTGGTAAAGCTGAAGGAGCGTGTAGGTAGAAATGCCGGAGTTCACGATGTACTTGCCGTAGTCGCCAGCATCGTACCAGCCCTTGGAACCGTTAAAGGTTGCTTCGGTGTCGGTCTTGCCGGTAGAGGGGTGGTACTTGACGGCGGTATCGAGGTGGCCTGCGGCGCGGGCGTAAATGCCGGCGTATTCTTCTTCAAGAGCGGTAGAGGCGCGCTGGAAATAGAAGAACTTGATAGATGCCTTGGCGGCTTCTTCGAGGGCCTTGTCGCCAATGGTAATGGGGTGGCCGATTGGTTCGTCATCGATATAGGCTTGGTACTTGCCTTCGGTCTGGATTTCAGAGAAATCGACCAGGGAGGCGGCGGTATCGCCTGCAGGAATCCAGACTTGGGCCTCGGGGGCCGTCACTTTTAAGACTTCGGTGCCGCTAGAGGTCTTGAAAACGATTTCTTTGCCTTCGGCGCCAACGACGGCCATTTGCTTTTGAGCTTTGGTCAAGAAACCGACCTGGTTGTGGTAGGCCGTTGCAGCGAACAGGCTGCTTGCGCTCAGTGCCGTAATCGCAAGCATGGGGGAAAGAATTTTTCTGAACTCCATAATACATCCTTGTTTGTTTTCTATAAATCTAGACCATTTGAAGAATGGTAGGTAGGGGGCGGAGGGTAGAAAGTGGTTACGGCTGAAAACTAATGAAAGGCGCGAAATGTTATATTTGCGACGTGATTTATGAGCTCCGTATAGAAAAGATGGTGCAGGGCGGCGAAGGAATGGCCCGCCTGCCTGATGGACGCGTGTGTTTTGTGCAAGGTGCGCTTGCGGGCGAACTTTGTCAAGTGGAAATCTTGCAGAATAAGAAGGATTTTACGCGGGGTCGGGTGATTAAAATCACGGAAAAGAGTGTAGACCGCGCGGAGCCGAGATGCCCGCTTTATGGCAAGTGCGGCGGGTGCAGCCTGCAACATCTGGAAAGTTCTGCACAGGCCGCTTGCTCGGCGCTTGTGGAACGCGAAAACTTCAGGCGAATTGCCCGCATTGAATTGCCGGAAGATTTCAAGATTCATACGGGGCCTGCGTGGGGTTATAGAAACCGCGCCCGTGTGGTGATTGCCCGCGCTAAAAATGGCAAGGTCAGCTACGGATTCCGCATGCAGAAAAGCAACGGAATCATCCCGTTTGCAAACTGCCCGGTGCTGACTCCTGCACTCAATGATTTCTTGAAACAAAACGCTTCGCGAATCTATGAAGAATTTGTTCGTAATTCCAAGCGTCCGCCCAAGAATTTTGAACTGGACGTGAATGTGTTCGATAACGGGGCAGGCAAGGTCAGCTATTATTACAAGGGAATGCCTGCCGCCGATTTCGAAAAGAATGCCGTGAGTGTCGTCGAAATTGCGGGCAAGAAAATCCGCTCGGACGCCTCGGTGTTTTTCCAGAGCAATTTGTCGCTCTTGCCGGAACTTGTGATTGCCGTGCAAAATGCGGTTGACGAAGGCATTGCGAGCGGTGAGGCGAGTGATGCATGGCTAATCGACTTGTTCAGCGGAGTCGGATTCTTTGCGGCGATTCTGAAGGACAAGTTTAAAAAGGTGACGACCGTAGAACGTGACGATGGCTGTTTGACGCATGCCCGCGTGAATTTGAACGGGGGCGTTACGGGGGGAACCCCCGTCCCCATCAACATAGAGAATGTGTCTGCCCCCGCAGAAGATTGGCTTGCCGAGAACGTGGTGGACGTGCCGGCAACCTTGATTGTAGACCCTCCGCGGACGGGGCTTCCGCCGACGGCGCTAGAGGCCATTGCAAAAAGTTCCGTGAACCGCCTGATTTACGTTTCTTGCGACCCGGTGACACTTGCGAGGGACTTTGCGAAGTTCCGGGAAGCCGGTTTTGCCCTGAAAAAGGCCGAAGGGTTCGCCTTTTACCCGCAGACACCCCATTTAGAAATGTTGTTTGTGCTTTCGAGATAGCCGACAAACTAGTATTTTACTAGTTTAAAAGTGCATACAAGGAGGCACGTATGAAAAAATGGTTCGTTGCATTCATGGCGGCGATGGCTAGCCTGTTTGCAGGATGTTCGGTTGAGGAAACCGCTATCGTATGCGGAAGAGAATGGAACCCGGCTCTCGATGTCGTGGCCGATACCATGAGCGAGTTCGAATTGAGGGACCCGCTGATTGTGCAGTTCCGTTATGGAAAGAGTTTTGACTTTTCGATGCTCAAGACAACCTTCTACGAAGGCACGATTGCCCACAAGGGCGAAAAGATTTGGGACCACGAAGTGGCCGTTAGTGACAAGCAGTGGGTCTATACGCTGCAGGGCAAGTCTCGCCATCATATGGGAGTGATGACCGCCCGAGAACTATGTCGCAAAAAGGAACCGGGCCCTGTTGTCATTGAAGTCAGTGGCGACGGCAAGGTGCTTTTGTCCAAACAGATTCTACTTACTAAAAATCGGTAATTCATGAAGAAAATTTTATGTGCAGTCACAGCTGCCCTTGTACTCGGCGGTTGCGGTGAATCCAAAGTGAACGTGAGCTATAAGGTGGACGCCCCTGTTACGGTGGAACTTTATGCCGAAGGATATTTTTCGACAATTGACTTGAATGGTACCGAACAGATGGGTACGGTGACGGCTGCCTATGCGAACCTGACGTATTCCAATGCTGGCGATACCTTGAAGGTGCACCGCGATTACGTGATGGACAAGTCTCGCGGATACTTGAAGAACTATATGCCTTCGGAACTGGCTTGGCGC
This sequence comes from Fibrobacter sp. UWB5, assembly GCF_002210295.1. NCBI lineage: Bacteria > Pseudomonadati > Fibrobacterota > Fibrobacteria > Fibrobacterales > Fibrobacteraceae > Fibrobacter > Fibrobacter sp. UWB5. Next base: position 202,832 of record NZ_MWQH01000002.1, read on the forward strand.
GTCAAGTCTGTGGATATGGCTGCCGTTGATCGCGAAGTGAAGACGATTGAAGGCCTTGAAGACGGCTACGATTCCCTGCTGGCCCGCATTCCGATGCCTGAAGTCTGGCGCAAGCAGCTCTTGAATCCGGATTACAAGCCGCACCTGAGACGCCTTGAAAAGCACCGTTGGGAAATGGACCACATGCTTTTGGGCGAAGTGCCGACTAAAGGGAACATTACGCAGATGCTCAAGGACCAGGGCCGCTTGAACTTTGCCTTGATCCAGGTGGATTCCGTGGTGGTGAAGGGTTTTGAAAACCGTGACCATCGCCGCTGCCTGGACTATGTGGTGTACCTGCAGGAAAAGGAAAACTTCCCGTATTACATTTGGGAACAGCACGTGAATAGCGGCATTGTCCCCGAACAGTTCAAGAAGTACAATAAGGGACTCAAGGCGGAATACCAGACCCAGTTCGAGGTCATGATTGACCCGACGACGGGCGTGCCTTGCCAGGAACGTGAAGTCAAGGTCGGAACGCATACCATGGTGAACCCCGACACGAAGGACACGACGACCTTCAAGAGCCAGATTACTCTTGAAAGACTGTATACGATCAAGAAAGCGGAAGAGAATGAATAATTAGTGATGTGAGATGAGAAATGTGTGATGTATAATTATTAATTGTTCATATCACATTTCACATAGCACATTTTAATGGCCTATGCATAAGTTCTTTAGTGTACAATTGTTTCTCTTAGCGGCACTTGTCATGGTTGGCTGTGCCACGCACCCGTCGCCGCAACAGACGATGGTGGATGACCGTTATATGGTCTACAAGGAAATGGAGAAGGCTTACCGCGCTGCCGAAGAAGAATACCTTAACCTGCTCTTTAACATTGAGCGCATGCCCGAAGAAGAAGAGCTGTGGATCATGAAGCGCGACAAGATGCTGGAGCTGATGCAGTTGAAGGAACTGATGCTCAATGCGCGCGCGGAATTGGACCAGGCCATGCAGGAATGGGAACGGCATATGCTGGACTTGCAGGCCGAACAGAAAAAGGCGCAGGTCAAACCCTACAATCCGAACTTTACGGGTAAGGATGGCCAGCGCACAAGTCCGGGACAGTTGCTCCCCGGCGAAGTCAAGCCCAAACAAAAATACGGCGAACTCTAGTCCGCCCGTTGGCTATTGCCAACTGTTGACAACTACATCGCAAGGCGAGAGTCGCGGACAAACCGAAGGTTTGTACATGACCGAGCCTCAGATGTAGCTACAAATACATGGCTTACTGCCATGAATTTATGACCTCGCTCTAAGGCGAATGATGCGACCACACTTGTGTGGGCATATCTGAGCCGTAAGCGAGGCGGTTAATAGTTGGCTATTGCCAACTATTAACAAACCCCATTCCAATGGCGAATTTGATTCGCGTGGGGGCTATGCTTTCGGGTATTGCCGGAAGGTCGATGGGCGTAAGCTTTTTACCCCCATGCAAATTCTCGTCTTCGTCGATGCGGTTCAGGCCGCGGGCAAGCGTGAGCGAAATGTCGAACGGTACGCTGTAGAAGATTCGGTTGCTCATGCGGAAGGTTAAGCCCACGGAGCGGTCCCAGAAACGGTGGTCGGTGAGCTTGTCGGTGTCGAACCACTTGCCGTTCCAGACGGCGCCCATTTGCGAGAACAAGTCGATGTAGAAGCTGCGGGTTTCGAAAATCCATGCGCTCTTGCGCCAGTCGTCATAAACGGGGTAGAGGTAGTGGAGCTCGGCAATGGCGGTGCGCATGCCGGCGAGCGTGTAGTTTTCGGAATTGCGCAGGTAGGGGTAACCTTCGAGGAATACAGGGTTGTAGTAGTACGAATCGAGCGTGTCCTGCTTGGCGTCGGTGCTCCACTTGTACACGCCGCTAAGCTTGCCGCCGGCCGCAAGGCGGGCGCCCGTAAGCGGACTCTGGAGGCTGCCGTAAAGATTGATGCCGACTTCGTGGATGTTGAAGTTGCGGTACTTGGGCGTAATCTTGCCGCTTGCGTTAACGGTAAAGCTTTCGGCGAAGGTACCCGGGCGGAACAAGTCGGAATTGCTGTACTGGTAGAAGAGCCTGAGGCCGTTGCCCTGGCCGTTGATCTCGGTGTCTTCGGCGTGGTCGCCGTAGAGACCGAGTGCGACGAGAGTCGTAAAGCGGTTCTGGTAGGTCCAATCGAAATTGTCTTCGTACAGGTTGAAGTTTGCCCAGTCGTAACCGGCGGCCACCTGCAAGGTGTCGATGCTCTTGAAAATACTGTAACCGGCGCCTGCGACGATAGACTGCATCGAAATAGCATAATGGCTGACGCCGAGGCTGTCTCCGTTGTTGGCGCGAACGTCTTCGTAGCGTATGGTGTCTTTGCTGGTATAGTTTGCGTAAGTGTACGAAAGTCCGAGGTCGAGCGGAGTGCTGTGGTTTTCCCAAGACACGAAGAATTCTTTTTCTTGCCTGGGGTTGAGTCCGTCTCCGTTGATGTAGTCAATGCCGTTGCCGATTTCGAGCAAGAATCCGATTTGGACAGTGTTCTTTTTGAGCGGGTCCGAAAGGATAGCGGCAAGACCTGCCTTGGCCTTGAGCTGACCTTCGCCGAATACGGTCAGGTCGGGAGCGTTTTCGCTAAAGACTATCATCGGAACGAACAGCGGAATATAGGGGATGGGCTTGTAGTCGCGCTCGATGCCGGCGAATTCGATGTCTGCAATTTCAAGCGGCTTTTCGATACGGGGCGTGAGTGTACCGTGGAGTGTGATTTGTGCATCGGCGGGCTTTTGCGAGACGGTGCGCGTGGTGTCTGTGATTTTGAAGACGGAATCGCGGAGGGTGATTTGTGGAACGCAAGGCACAGAGTCTGTGGATTGCTTCGCTTCTTCGGCGCTCGCAATGACGCTTGTATCTTTTGCCGTTTCTGCGCAGCTTGTGTCGGCAATCTGAATGACGCTGTCGCGCTCGGTCACGGTGACGGCGGTGTCGTTTACCATCGGGGTGGCACCGTAGGGCATCTTATAGAGCGAGAAACCGTCTTTGTCGTATTCGGTAAAGTAGAGCGTGTCGCCTGCAAGTGCTGGAGTGAAAGCGCCGCCGACTACGTTGGTGAGCGGGCGTTCGCTTCCGGTGGAGAGTGACTTTTCGATCAGGTTGAAAATGCCGTTCCTGTTACTGGCAAAGACGATCTTGTCGTCGTCAATCCAGTTCACGTCGCGTTCGTCATAACCTTCGGTGCTGACAATCTTGAAATTCTTGCCATCGCTATCGATGACGGCAATGCCGCGGGTCTTGTCATCGAAAAAGCTGAAGGCGATGTGACTTCCGTCAGGGCTGAACTTCGGGCTATAAATGTTGTAGTAGTTGAATTTGGAATCGGGAACAAAGAGGTCAACCGGATCTTCGGAGGTGTAATCCTTGATATTTTTCGGGTACGGAACTTTGGCGAGCTTGAATCGCGTGCTGTAAGGTTCGCGCATAGCGAAGATGACTGTGGTGCCTTGAGCATCGATGGCGGGATACACGGCGTCGGCGAGGTAGGTGACAGAAACAGAATTCTTGTTGGTGTCGCTTATGGCGATATCAAAGTGGGCATGGCCATCCTTGTCGCGGTTCTGGTAGCTTACATAAGCAAGCGTCGGGCCTTGCACGCTGTCTTCGTGGACATCGATACCCTTGTCGAGCCAGGGCTTCTTGAGCTTGAATGCGTGCTTGGCGTAGTCGCCGATTTCAATCGTGGAGTCTGCGGTTTCGTTTTCAACGGTGATTTCGCCGATTTTGACGCCATCGATGACTTCGTCCTTTTTGCTCGTGTCTTTAGGGCTGAGCGGCATCTTGAACAGTCCGCCGTCAAACCAGGGGCCGCCAAAATTCGAAACGCCGTACAGGTTCTTGCCTGCGACAATCGGGAAGTCTTGCCAGAAGGAGCCTTCGGTCATCTTGGTGCCTTCGACGAGAGTGCCGAGACTGTCACGCTGCGCCTTATAGGCTTCAGTGATTTCCTGTTTCCATTGGTCGTAAAGCTCCTGTTCGCTTATGCCGAGCACTTTCTTGATTGCGCCATCGAGAGTCATGCGGTTGTACTTGGACATTTCGTGCCAAATTTTCGGCATGGCGTCTTCGCCGTATTTCTGGCTGATGTAACGCACCAGCGAAAAGCCTTGCGTGTAAGGGCCGAGTTCCGCAAACAGCGAATTTTCCGAAAATTCGTGCATGTAGGGGAGCGTGAGCAGACTATCGTTCAGGGCTGCCACGCGGAGTAACATGTCGCGGTGGGTATCCCAGGCGTCAAAACCCATGCGGCTCGATTCGTACTGGGCCGTACCCTCGGCAAACCAAAGCGGCTGCAGCGTAAAGGGAATCATGCTCGCAAAATCTTGCGTGGTGCGTTCGTTGTAGTAGTCGGTATAGCTGATTTGCAAACCGTAAATACTCGGTTTGAACTTGCTCGCGTTTTCGATACTGACCAAGTGGCTGAATTCGTGCGTGACTACGTCCGAAAGCCAACCGTGGCTGCTGCGGATTTTGAAGTCCCAGTTGGTTAGCCAAAGGTTGATGGAGTTTTCGCTTGGGATGGCGTTACCGTTACTGTAAAGGGCATTGTTGAGAGTCGCACTCACGCGGCCAGGCAAGTCGCGATGATAACGGGTGACGACAGAATCGTAGACAGCCTCGGCGTAGGCGGAAACTTTTGCAGCATGCGAACTGTATTCGGCCGGGTAAATAAAGTTGAAGTGGTCTGTGCTTGCCGCCTTCCAGCGAATGTCGCTATTGTTGCCATAAAAACCATTGGCAAAGGCTGCTCCAACACATAAAAATAAAAGGCTCGAAATAGACGCACGCATAGTGTTTAAAATATACAAAAAAGGGGGGGGGTAAAAAAGCCGCGCAACCTGTAATGGTTGCGCGGCCCAAGGAGCTAATGATGTTGAAGTTTATTATTCAGCGGCACCGAGGCCAAGGGCCTTGTCGATACCGTCGATGAGCTTGGTTCCCTTGAGATCACCTTCGAACAGCGAGAAGTTGCCGGTGTAGCCCCAGTGGGTCCAAGGAATCTGGAGCGTGTCGCAGATTTCGCGCATGGCGGTCAGGTAGTTCAAACGGTCCTGTGCGGTGGAGCGGAGGTTCAATGCGCCGAATTCGTTGATGATGACCGGAACATTGTTGGTTGCAGCCCACTTCTTGGCCTTGAGAATCTGTTCCATGATGGCTTCCTTACTGCCGGTCTTGTAGTAGTTCTTGATATTTGATTTCACGTAACTCTGAGTGCTCTTGGTGACACCGAAGTCGCCAGAAACCGTAGACCACTTGGCCGGATCGTAGGGGAACGGGATTCCCTTGATGGTGGCGTAGTCGGTCCAGGAACCACCCTGGTGGGTGAAGGCGAACGGTTCGTAGGTGTGAATCACATAGACGATGTTGTCGTCGGTGAACGGGGTTCGCTTGGCGAGCAAGCTGATCGAATACCACTGGGCATCACCGAAGAGAATCGTGTGCTTCTTGTCGACGCTGCGGATGGAATCGATCATGGCCTGTGCGGCAACGGTCCACTGGGCGGCGGTTACCTTACCTGCGCTCATGTCAGGTTCGTTCAGCAGTTCGAAGAAAATGTCTTCGCGAGTGTTTTCGGCATAGTGGGCGGCCACATGCTTCCAAGTTTCAGCCATCATTTGGATATACTTGTTATCCTTGGCGCTGGTAGCGTTGTAGCTATTGTCATATTCGTGGTAGTCAATCACGAACGACATGTTGTTTGCAGCGGTCCATTCCACGAAGGAATCGAGAACGGTAAAGAGCGTGCTGTCGTCAAAGGCGAGTGCGACGGTTCCCGTGGTGTCCTTGACGAATGCGTCGCGGTTGGTGGCGTACAGGTCAAGGTCAATGGGGAGTCTCAGGCTCTTGATTCCGTTGTCGGCCAAAAGCTTGATGTCGGTTGCGTCGAAGACGAATTCCTTGAATTTGCCGTCGGCATTTTCGAGCCAGTTCGTGAAGTTGATACCCTTGTTCAGGTACTTCATGGCCTTTGCCTGCAGCGGGTTCGTGACCGTGATTTCGGCTTCGGTGAATTCGATCTTCGGAATGACCGGGTCGTTGATGGTCATGTCGGGCTTGTCCGCTTCGACTTCAGAAGTGTCTTGCAGGTAAATGTTGTCAATAAAGAGCGAATCGCTAGTGACCTTGGCGTTACCCTTGGCCTGGAAGCTGATTGCCTTGATGTGCTTGGCATCGAATGGAACTTCTACGCCCCAGCCGCCTTGGACCAAGTCCTTGAAGCGGATAACAGCCTGGGTCCAGGTGCGAGAGGCCTTGACCTTTGCCAGGTGAACGTCGTAGTCCGTGACATCGGAAATTTCGATATGGACTTCGTGTGCGCCACCCTTGTACCAGTAGGTAATGCCACCGAAACGACCGTTGGCATCGTCTTCGGCAACCTGAATGCCCCAACCCACATACGGGTCGTATGCGTATTCGCCCTTGTCGAGCGTGTAGTTGACTTGCAGGGCGTATTTGGAACCATTGTTAACGGCGCCGGCGATAATGTCACCGTCTTCGTTTACAGGGGTCGTGATGACAGAGGCTCCGTCGTTGTCGTTATCGTTATAAGTGTACCAATAGTTGTCGATGGCTGCAGAATGGTTGTCGCCATCTTCGAAGTCGTCCACCAGGAGGCCCTTGCCTTCGGGAAGCGTGATGGGGCCTTCAGGCGGAAGAGTAGACGGATCCACAGTCGGATTTGTCGCTGCAGATGAATCGGTTGGATTAGTGGTAGAATCTGCCGGAATCGTGGTGGAATCCGTCGGAAGCGGGGTGGGTATAGTCGTCGAATCAGTCGGATTTACTGCCGGTTCGTCGGGGGCAGCCGACTTGCTGGAATCGTCGCCGCAGGCACTCAAGAAAAGAAGCGCTGCTGCAGAGAGTGCTAAACTGGATTTAGTTTTGAAATTCATGTGAACCTCATTGTGTTTGAAACCTTGGGTTGTCCCAATTCCCTTTTTGCCTTAAATCTATTATTAAATAGACAAAATGAACTTAGTAAATTGGCTTGTTTTTGCGTAGGTGTATCGGGTGTGTTGCACCTTTTGGGGCTTTTTTTTTGCTATTATTCTGTTTAAATGCGCTTTTTTTCCGAGAAATACCACGAATCCATTTGCCTTGTCCGTAAGGAAAAGCCTGTGGATGTGTGTTGGGAATCACAGAAAAATCCGGATCGCCGTTATAAAGGTTGCAACCGAATCGACTTACATCAAGGTGAAATTCCTGCATTCGGTTACGTGTCTGGCGATAATTTAAAACCGGTGGGCGTGTACGTTGTCGTGCGAGGCCGAAAGGTGCCCGATGGCGTTTATGCTTATGATGCTGTAGGCAAAAGCAAGGTTCCCGATGTGGTGGGGCAATTGGTTCGCGTGGGTGGCCGCGAAGAAATGAAAAAGATTGTGGCCGCCTTCCCGGACAAGGATTTTGCAGAAGAAGCTCCGCTGATTTATATTTTTACGGGCCTTTTGGAACGCTCTGTCTGGCATTATAGAGAAGCGGCTTATGCGCAGGTGATGCAAGACGTGGGTGCCTGTGCCGCAAGTGTCATGCTCCATTCAAAATCGAAGGGTGCAAAGGTCTTTGCTTTGGGCGGTTTTGTCGATGACGAAATTGCGGTGACGCTCAACTTGCCTGCGACAGAAATTCCGCTGGCCGCCTTGGCGGTGTTCCCGGAATATAGCGAACTTGCGTTTGAATCGGTGGACGGAGGCGTTGGCGAAACGGCCTACTCGAACCGTAGCGAGATGGAACCGGATGTAGGCTACGATCCGGCCCGATACCCGGCTTTGTTCATGCGCCAGAACCGCGCCGAAAACATTACCGATCTTACGAAATGTATTCGTATTCGTAGACTTTCTGCCCAGGCGTATCCGGGCGAAGAATTCCCGCTGACGCCTGCCAAGTACGATGCGGCTAGCTACTTGGGTAAGCTTGAAGATGTTGAAATGTCTTCGAGGAATCAGCACCCGTTTAGAAAAGTGGGCTTTGACCTGGATGATTTTTCGAGTATGCTCCGCTGGCTTGAAGTCGGGCAAATCAATTTGTTCGGTGCAGGGCTTCTAAAAATCTGGGTGATTTCCTTTGACGTGATGTTTGTGTACCCGGGTGTTTATCGCTATGTGCCTGTTCGCAAGTCGGTGTTTATGCAGTCGGCGATATTGAACATCAAGAAATTTGCCAAGTGTCATGCGGTGCCCGAAGTGGCCGAGAATACTGCATTTGCGCTCTTGCTTACGGCGGATTTGAACGAATCTTGCAACTTGCTTGGTGAACGCGCGTACCGTTACATGAATTTGAATGCGGGCTATATTGCGCAATCGATGAACTTGTCAGGGCAAATGCTTCGCAAGGCGACTCGCTGTGAGCGGTTTTTCTATCACGATGAGTTGAAAAAGCTGTGCGAAATTCCTGAAGGCGAAAGTATTGTCGCCGAAATTCTGGTGGGAAAGGCGTAACAGCCTAAGCAATCAAGCTTAAAATAATCGGGGTGACAATCGCGGTAAATAGGCCCGCAACTCCGATGGAAAGGCTACTCATGGCGCCTTGGACTTCGCCCATTTCCATAGCCTTGGTGGTGCCGAGCGCATGGCTTGCGGTACCGATGGCAATACCCTGGGCCACCTTGTGCTTGATGCGACAGAACCTGCAGACGGCAGGAGCGGCCACGGCGCCTGTGATTCCCGTAATGGTGATGGCGATAATGGTAACAGGCGGGATGCCGCCAATTTGTGCTGACACGACGGAGCCCATGGGAATCGTGATGGACTTGGGCAAGAGCGAAAGCATGAGCGTGTTGCTGAGGCCGACGAGCTTGCTTACGACAATGACGCAGGCAAGCGAGGTGAGGCTGCCCGCAAAAATACCGGCGAGGATCGGTTTCCAGAACTGCTTGAGCTTGGAAATTTGCCTGTAGAGGGGGACTGCAAGCACTACGGTGGCGGGGGAGAGCATGACGGAAATGTAGTCGCCGCCCACATTGTAACTTTCGAGGCTGATTCCTGTAATGAGCAGGAATCCTACAATCAGGATGTTTGCGATTAGGAGCGGATTCAGGAAGGAATACTTGAATTTTTTGCTAATGGTGACACCGATTTCGAAGGTGACTAGCGTGAGCAAGATTCCGAACAGGGGAGAATTGATGATGGCGTTCATTTTTGCCCCCCGTTTGCCTTGTTATGGGATGCTCGGTCGGCGAGGCGTTCTGCGCGCAGGGCCAAATTTTCGCGGTATTCCTGTTTACGGATGAACAATTGCGTAACGCGGCCGCCAACGGCGATGGTGACGAGCGTGAAGGCGATGCAGAGGAACAGCAAAAGCGGCCACTTGGAAAGGACTTCGTCGCCGACGGCCATGATGGCAATGCTCGGTGGTAAAAAGAAAAGGGCCAAGTGGTTCAGGAAAAAACTCGATACTCCCGAAATCTGCTCCGGCTTGATTATTTTTGAACAAAGTAAAATTAGGAGCAGGACCATGCCGATAATGTTCCCCGGGAGGGGCACGCCTACGATGCGGTGGAGAAATTCCCCGGCGACGCAAATGGCGAAAATCACGGCAAGTTGGAGCGGTATTCTCATGACGGGTGCAAATGTAGAAAAGTATATTCTATATTTCATGTTATGAAAATCGTATTTATGGGAACGCCGGAATTCGCGGCTTGTTTTTTGAAGCATCTCAAGGAATCGGAATTTGCTGACGTGGTGGCTGTGGTGACGCAACCTGACAGGCCGGCAGGGCGTGGGCGCGTGTTAACGCCGCCGCCAGTGAAACAACTGGCGCTCGAATACGGGCTGCCCGTACTCCAGCCGATCGACTTGAAAGCCCCCGAATTCGAGGACGCCCTGCGCGCCTTCGATGCGGACTTGTTCGTGGTCGTTGCCTATTCGATTTTGCCGAAGAATATTTTGGCGGTTGCAAAGCATGGCGCGGTGAATGTACACGGCAGCTTGTTGCCCAAGTACCGCGGGGCTGCTCCTGTGCAGCGTGCGATTGCCGACGGCCTTAAGGAAACCGGCGTGACCGTGTTCCGCCTAGATGAAAAGATGGACCATGGTCCGATTCTTGCGCAGAAGACGGTGGTGATTGACCATCAGGATACGACCGCTAGCCTCTTGGAAAAGATGGTGGCACCTGGCTGCGAAGCGCTGGACGATGCGATTCACCAGTTGCTGGAAGGTCGCGAAAAGGACTTGACGCAGGACCATGCGCAGGCCAGCGGCGCCCCGAAGCTCAAAAAAGAAGAAGGCTTGATCGATTTCAACTTGCCTGCTGCGGTAATCCACAATAGGATTCGCGCCTTCAATCCGTGGCCGGGTGGCTATGGAAAGCTGGGTGGCCGTATGGTTTACTTGCGCAAGACGGACACGCCGGAGAACGGTCCGAAACTGGCCCCGGGCGCGGTGGAATTCAAGGATAACCGATTCTACGTGGGCACGGGCGAAGGCGTGCTTGAAGTGATTGAAATTCAGGCCGAAGGCAAGAAGCCGATGCCGGTGGCCGACTTTATGCGCGGAATCCAGAAGCGTGAAGGACTTTGCTTTTGCTAGATGAATCCTTGAAAGAACGCATGGAGGCATTCCGCGTCCTTGTGCTTTGGCAGAAGGACGGTAGCTTTATCAAGGAAAGCGGACTTTCGCCTTTTGCGATGGAACTTGCCTTGGGCGTATGCCGTAGGCATTTGTATCTGCAATACTTTTTAAAGACCCTCGTAAAGAAAATGCCTTCGCTTGAAGTGGCGACGGTGCTTGAGATGGGAATCTTCCAGATGTTCTTTATGGAAATCCCGGACCATGCCGCCGTTTCGACAAGCGTGGAGCTTGCGAAGGCGGCGAACCTTCAAGAAGGTTCCGCGCGGCTAGTGAATGCTGTGCTGCATGCCGCGCGCAAGTCCGGGCAGCCGGCGCTCCCACCTCAAAAGGTGCGGCGCGTGTCCATCGAGAATTCGGTGCCCGAATGGCTGGTTCGCAGGTGGTTTGACATTTATGGCGGAACACGTGCCGAAACGCTCGCCAAGGCGACGCTTGAGCGCCCCGTGGAATGGATTCGGGTGAATCTGCAGAAGACTTCTGCGCCGGTGCTTGCCCAAAAGCTCGGGCTCATGGGCGCAAGCATTCTTTACGACCGCTACATTCAAGTGCCTGCCGACGCAAAGCTCAAACCGATTCTGGAATCGGAATCTTTTACGAAGGGCGAATTCAGCATGCAGAATCCGTCTGCTTACGAAGTCGTGAAGCTTTTGGACTTGAAGCCGGGCCTCAAGGTTTGGGACGCGTGTGCGGCCCCTGGTGGTAAGGCAGCCCTTATGGCCGAGATGGATTCTTCGCTCGATATTCTTGCAAGCGATGTATCTGAAGCTCGCGTGCTCAAGATGCATGATCTTGTAGACCGCTTAGGACTTGCAAACGTTCGCGTGGAATGCCGCGATGTGCTTAGGGGCGTTGCGGGCTCTCCCGCTAGAAGGGGTAGCGAGCAACGGAATCGTGCGAGCGAGGGGGAGGCTTCCCCCTTTGATAGAATTCTCCTCGACGTGCCTTGCAGCAACATGGGCGTGATTGCCCGCCGTCCGGAATCGGTTTACCGCATCACGCCGGAATCGGTCAAGGAACTGGCCGAATTGCAGTACTCCATTTTGCAGGCCGCCTCGGCAAAGCTTGCTCCGGGCGGAATTCTGGTGTATGCGACGTGCAGTCCGGACCCTGAAGAGACGACTAAAATTGTGAACCGATTCGTGAAAGAAAATTCCGAATTTGAAAAGCTTGGTGACGCGGTGCTTCCGGGTGCCGAAGATTCCCGCTTTGACGGATTCTACGCTCAGGCTTTGCACCGAAAGTGAGCCGAAAGTAAAAGGAATTTATGGGGAAATTAAAAAGCATTTTGTTGATGGTGGCGGGTTTTGCGCTCGCTGCATTGGCCCAAGAAGATTCGGCCAAAGTCGAAGATATCGCGTTTTCGAAGGCGTATCTTGGAATTGAAGGCGGTGAGGTTTATCCGTTCGGCGATTTGATTGACGCTGTAGAAAATACCTTGTATGGCGGACTCAATTTCAGGTATTCTTACTGGAAAAATGTCGATGGCGTGGTGATGTTCCATTACGCCTATTTTAAGCCGCGTCCGGATGTTGTGCCCTATGACGGTGTACACCAGGCTTCGGGCAAGCTCGGGCTTGATTGGCGGTTCCCGGCGATTCACCCGATGGTATTTGGCGGCGGTTTTGCATGCAACTGGACTCGTGCCGATTTGGATGACGATGTCGTGAAAGATGAAATCTATGAAAAACCGGGAGGCACTTTGGGCGACAACGAAACGGAATTCGGTTGGTATGCCCGTTTGAACGTAGTGCTTTGGAATCTTGAAACGTACCGCGTGGGCTTTAATTTTATGTGGGAAGAAATCTGGACCTTGCCTAAGCGTTCTGATATGTTGTATGCCGGCATTTATGTAGAAAGGAAGCTTTGGTAATGAAATATTGTTCTTTGATTTTGCCGCTTCTTTTGTCTGCGGGTATTGCCGCGGCCCAGATTCCTGTCGAGATGGAAGGCATGGAGTATGAAACCCGTGCCGACGGAACTTTTTTGATTGGTGGCCCGACTTTTGCTTTTGATAGAGTGTTGGGTGCTGGCGGTGTTCATTCGGAGAGTGAACTCTGGACACCTGCCAAGTTGCGCGACCGCTTGCTGTTTAATCGGTGGTCTGGAACGCCGAGCTGGACTCCGCTTGATCCCGGCGTCTGGATTAAGACGGGTAATGAACTTGGTGACTTGATTTACCAGGATTTTCTTACCGATAAAGACGATCGGCCTGAAAATAGAACGCCTATATTGGAAGGCGGTTTCCGCAGCCCGGCTTTCCATGGGTTGTGGGCGACGGCAAGATTTTTCCAGGATGACCACTTTTGCAGTGGAGCCTACGCTTACCGCCGTGATATGGTAGAGGGCAACTATACGCACTTGGGCGCAAACTGGGCCATGTTCAGTACGGCTTACGGAGGCCTCGGTTACACGAACTCGTTTGTGAATGCGTCGGTACTTGCTGGCGAAGAATACTTGTGGACGTATACGGCGACCTCTCGCTGGATTCCCTCGCATTACATGCCGCGTGTAGAGGCGCGTGCCGACATCAAGGACTTGTCGGTGACGGTTGCCTACGAAGATATCGAGTACGAAAACTTGCACAAGAAAGAAGAGGGCGCCCGCAAAGAAGTGAATGGCTCCGTTTACTACAAGTGCGGCAAGGCTTGCGAAAAGGGAATCTTCCAGATCGGGGCCGGTATGGCGTTCCGCGCGGTGGAAGACGAAGGAACGGTTTACACTGAACTTGAAGAAGATCGCGTGGCATGGCCGTTTATGGAATTGCGCGTGCAGCCGGTGCAACGCTTGACTGCCGATGTGACGTTCGGCGTGAACGAACGCGATTGGCTTGTGCAGGACAGTATCCAGTTTGTGGCTCCGGCGCCCGAAAACATGGGTGTCGTGGTGGGCGTCAAGAATATTTCGGGCTCACGCTTGAATCCGCTTGCCGATACGAAAGAATTTTATGATGGCCGCGAAATTGACTTGACAGCCGATGGACAGATGAACTTGATTCAGGCCTATGCCTCGTATGTGGACACCTTGGCGGGCTTTGTTTCTATCGGTGGTCGCGGAAGCCTGTGGGCGGAACATGGTGCCGAAACTTTTGACGTCAAGGAAATCTACTATCGCGAAAGGTACGATTTGACCACGCGTTACGGCGATGTTTCTCGTATCGATGATTGGATTAAAGGCGTGACGGCGGAATTGTGGTTGAATACCTGGTACCGCGACATGTTCAAGTTTGCAGCGATGGCAGGCTTTGAACACATTGAAGGCCCGGTTGACAATGCCGAAGTGACTCCGGCGGAATTCTATACGGGCTTTACGGGCGACTGGCTTTTGAACAAGACTTTCAAGATCAGCCATTCGTTGCGCTACAGGAGCGACGCCAAGTGGAATTTGCGTAGCCAGAACCCGATGGTCGTAAAGGGCGACTGGGCGTGGGACGCTTCGTTCTCGCAGATGTTCCCGAAGTACGGTATTATCTTGACGGGCACGCTCATGCATGTGCTTGCAGATGAAAACATGGAAACGGTGAACGGCGGCTATGACCGCATCCGCTTTATTTGCCAGGCGAAGAAGACGTTTTAGAAGAAGTAATTAAAGATGTGAAATGTGAGATGTGTAATGAGGAATTATTCATTTCACATTACTCATTTCACATTTGCCTAAAGTTTCGCCAATGCTTTTAGGCAGAAACTGTTCGCAAAAAATTCTTGGGTCTGCGCAATGCTGATCCACCGAAGCTCCGGCGCGCAATGTTGCGGGGCTTTTGTTTTTAGGCGGATGTGCAGGACGTCGCATTCGATTTTATGCACGGTGATGTTGTGCTTGAATTTTCCGATGATTTGAATGCTTTTGACCAGGTCTGCGTTAATGTAGGCTTCGGCTTGGGCGGGTAAGCCTGCAGCCGCGTTGCGCGGCGATTCGAAATGCGGCAACGTGAATTGGTTCTTGAAAAATTTTTGCCCGCCGTGGACGGCTAGAATCTTGCGGTCGGCACTTTCGATGACGAGTACGGTACCATGCCAGTCTTTTTGAATGTGCTTTTTTGCGGGAGGAAAATCGGCAGTGCGGTTGTCTGCGAAGGTTTTGCAGGCCGCTTGCAGGGGGCAGTTCGCACAATCGGGGTTCTTGATTTTGCAAACGGTGCGGCCAAGCTCCATCAAGGCTTCGTTATGCATGTAGGCCTTGGGCGAGTCCGCGATTTCGCGGGCGTAATCCCAGTAGGTTTTTAGGGCGTCCTTGGATTCCGTCGGCAAAAAGTCGAGGGCGTAAAGTCGTGAAAAAATGCGTACCAGGTTGCCGTCGAGAATCGCTTCGCGCTCGTGGTAGGCGAGGCTTAAAATAGCGCCGGCGGTGTATGCTCCGATACCCGGCAATGCTTCCAGTTCCTTGCGGGTACGGGGAAATTCCTTGCTCCCCGCGACGATCTTTGCCGTCTTTAGAATGTTCCTTGCGCGGCTGTAGTAGCCCAAACCCTGCCAGTATTTGAATACATCTTCTTCAGACGCCTTGGCAAGTGTCGCTACATCGGGAAATCGCTTCATCCAGCGCGTAAAATAGTCGCGGACGGTAGACACCTGCGTCTGCTGTAACATGGTCTCGCTGATCCACACCGCATACGGGTCGCGCGGGGCGTCTAAATCGCTCAAGCGCCACGGTAACTCAGCCGCATTCTTACGAAACCAATCTCGCAAATATTTTAAGATTGCCTTATCCATGTTTTTAATAGCGACGCTCATACCTCAGAGGTGCGTGGCACCGCGCTCGTTGCTCATATCCCGTATGCTTCGCGCTTCAGTTTCCTAAAGAATTCGAACTGGGCCTTGGTCGAAGATTGCATGGTGTACTTGAGGCTGCGTTCGTGGGCGACCTCGCGCATCTTGGCGTAGGCTTCGGGCTGTTCAAGGTACAGCTTGCGGCATTCTTCCAAAGCGGTCAGCCAGGCGTCTTCGTCAATTGGCAAGATTCGGCCTGCGGCTTCATCCATCACGATGTCGTGCGGGCCGCCGTAATTGCTGACAATTGCGGGCGTGCCTGTAGACATGGCTTCGACGACTACGTTTCCGAAGGTGTCCGTAACGCTCGGGAACAAGAAGAAGTCGGAATCGGCGTAAAGGCTGGCGAGCGTTTCGCCGCCCTGTTCGCCTGCAAAATGCACGCTGTTGTCGCCTTCAAAGAACTTCTTGATTTCTTCAAGATACCAGCCGTAGCCCACATACATGAGTTCTACGTCGTTGTGCTTCGCGGCGAATTTTTTCCAGACTCCGTTCAAGAATTCCAGATTCTTTTCTTTAGAAATGCGTCCGATGAACGAGAATCGCACCTTGCGGTTTTCGTTCTGGATTGCCTCGGTTGCGCCGTTGTACTTTTCCCAGACGCCCTTGCCGCGCAAATCGCGCGAGAATTTTTCAAGTGGGAGCCCGCGGGGCAAAATTTGCACCTTGTTTTCGGGTACCTTCAACTGCGTCGTGAGAATCTTGGCGTAGTCCTTGCAGGGACTTACCACGGGCTTGGTCATGCCGTAGAAAATCTTCATGAGCCAAAGCACAAAGTGGAACATCCATTTTGCTTTTACGAGTGTGCGGGTGTAAGTCGGCACGTCGGTGCGGTAATGGCTAAAGACTTTGATGCCGGCAACTTTGGCGCAGAAGCATACGAGCCATGCTCCTGGGCTTGGCGTTTCAAATTCAATCAAGTCGACGGGGTAGCGCTTGAGCAGTCTAAGTACCGGACCCACGCGCGGAATGGCCAGTTCGCTGTTCGCATACCCGAGCTGCTCCATGCTGAACAGGCGCGGGAGCAAAATACAGTAGCCGTTTTCGACGACACCGCAGGGGCGCGTGTTGAAGGCATTTCCGGCGAGGAATGCATGCATGCCGTGGGCGCGCATGTAGGGAATCACGTTTCTCAAGTTGTTCGCGATTCCGTTCGTTTCGTCCAGGTTGTCGGAATAAAAAAGGATTCGTACATCGTCAGCGGGGTGCTGCTTGCGTTCCTTTTTCAGGTAAGAACGCAACTTTAAAAGCTTGGGAATGTTCAGAATCAGCGAACCGAAAACGATGGGCGGAATCATGCCCGTGCGCAGGTTTCCGGGGGGTTGGTGCTTGAAACCGAACATCTTCTTGAAGGTGCTCGTGACGGTGCGTCCAAAGATAGCCGGACGCGAGTCGAGGACATCGGTCGGCTTAAGCTTTGTTGAATTTGACGCAGTCGGCATATTTCACTCCTTTGCCACCGAACAGGTCCAAGGCCGATCCGATGGTGAGATCAATCGTTCCGTTTGAAATTTGCTTACAGTGTTTCAAGTCGGCAAGCGACTTGGCGCCGCCCGCATAAGTGCAAGGAATGGGGCTGTGTTCGGCGAGGAACATGATCAGTTCATCGTCCATGCCCTGCTGTTTTCCTTCGACATCGGCGGCGTGAATCAGGAATTCGTCGCAATAGCGAGAAAGATCTTCGAGCGTTTCGGCGTTGACTTCGATGTCGATGAGAGTCTGCCAGCGGTTAATCGCGATTTTCCAGCGAGGTTCTTCTTCGGGAGCACTCACGCGCTTGCAGCTCAAATCGAGAACCAGGTGCTCCTTGCCTACGGTCTTGGAAAGCAATTCCAAGCGTTCGCGGTCAAGCTTGCCTTCGGGGAAAATACAGCTGGTCACAATCACGTGGCTGGCTCCGGCATCCAGGTATTCCTTCGCGTTCTCGGCGGTAATGCCGCCGCCTACTTGCAGTCCGCCAGGGTAGGCGGCGAGCGCGGCTATGGCGGCTTCGGTGTTGCCCTTGCCGAGCATGATTACGTGACCGCCCTTGATTCCGTCTTTCTTATAGAGCTCCGCGAACCAAGCGGGGGAGCGGTCTGTTTCAAAATTCGTCTTGAGACCCGTGCCGCTGTCGTTCAGCGAACTGCCTACAATCTGCTTTACACGTCCGTCGTGCAGGTCAATGCATGGGCGAAACTTAGTCATCAGTCTTTAACTCCGGTAATACACCAGTCTAATTTTTTTCCGTGGCTTGCGTCGCTGCGGCCTCTATAGAATAGGACTTCGCCGCCGGCGGCAATCTTGAAAGCCTTCTTGGCAATCCAGCCGTCTACTTTGTCCAAAAGGCTTGCCTTCTGGAGCGTTTTGGCGACACTGAACTTGAGTGCGGGAACGCTTGCGTCTTGCCATTCAAAGGTCAAGTCGCTCTTTGCGAATTTCTTGCCGTTGTAATTGTCGTTGCCATCCTTGATGGCCTTGGGCTGGGCGACCTTGATTCCGGATTCGTCTTTGTAGAGCGCGTATCCGAAGGGCTCGCCTTTTTCGGTGAGCGAAATGCGGCCAGCAAACAGCGGGGAGCGTGCGCTTGTGCTAAAGTTAATGGAGCGTGCCGCCATGTCGGTGGCCTGCGCGGTTTGCCAAGTCTGATCCATGTAGGCGTAGCCCTTCACAGCGATAGTGTCTTCGTTGTAGGCGATTTTGCCTGCGACTCGGCCGTAAGGAATGTGAACGTATTGTCCGAAACTTTCCTTGCCGATTTTCCACACGCCGTTGCCGGGAACTTTCCCGATTTCAGCTGATTCAAAGGTCACGTCGAGCAGGAATTTGCCACCCTTGTCGGCGGTAAAGTACACACGGTGATCTTTGCCCGGCTTGTGTTCCATCTTGTATTCGCCCTTGATGTCGATAGTGGCCGAGGCCTTGTCGGCCTTAAGGCGTTCGGGCGGATACTGGCGGCCTACGGTATACGTCTTGCTCTTGAAATTCCAGAAACTCATGTCGCAAGCGACTTTTTTGCCGGAGCCCGGAATATGGAGCGTGGAATAGTTGATGAAGGCGCGGGTGCCGTTATCGAAAACGAACTGATAGCTCCAGGTTTCGTTGAATTCCTTGGCGCTGTTGCTGTGCGGCATAAAGTCATCGACCGATACGCTGCGCACGGAACCCTGCGGCGCTACCACATCGCCTGCAAACGCAAGCGACGCGCAGAGTGCAGTCATAATTGCTATCAGTATAGATTGCTTCGTCACTATCGTTCCTCGCAATGACGCGTTACAGTCTCAAGTCCTGTCCCATGCCGAGCTTGAGTTCTGTACGACGGCGTAATACCATTTCGTTGAACAAGTCGGTAAGGCAATCTTCGATGCTGATCATCGGTTTCCAGCCCATGCTCATGGCCTTTTCGGGGTTGCCGATAAGGAGCGGAATGTCGTTGCTGCGTTCGTAACCCGGGTCGAAACGGAAGTCAACGCTCACACCGGCGATGTCGACGAGCATTTCGGTGAGTTCGCGGAAGGTATACGACTTGCCACAGCAAAGGTTGTAAGCTTCGCCCGGTTCGGACTGGTTCAAAAGCTGAATCATACCGCGTGCCACGTCTCGCACGTCAATCACGTCGCGGCTAATGTCCAGGCTGCCGGAATAGATTGTCGGTTCCGTGCCGTAATACTTGATCTTGACAAGCTGGTAGGTAATGGAGGGGATTACGAAACGTCGGCTGTGGTGCGGACCCGTAAAATGGAAGGGTCTTGCAAACACCACGTGCAACCCGTAAGCGTTCTTGAACTGGTTGCCCAGAAGTTCCATGCAAGCCTTGGAGGTTGCGTAGGGCGTGAGCGGATTCGGGGCGTCCGTTTCTTTGTGCAAGTAGGTAAGCTGGTGGTCGGTACGGCCGTAAATTTCGCTAGAGCTCAAAAGCATCACCTTTGCCTTGGGGCAATTCTGGCGTACTGCTTCGAGCAGGTTCTGGGTGCCGAGCAAGTTGATGTTCAGCGTTTCGTATGGCTTCTTGTAGCTGAGCCCCACCGACGATTGGCTCGCCAGGTGGTAAATGTGCGTTGGCTGCACGAACTGAATCACGTCCTGCATGTGCTTGAAGTTCAGCAAGTCGCCATTCAGGTATTCGACGCCATCGACCTTCTGCCAGGGCTGCGGCTGTTCGTCGCTAAAGCTGTACAGATCGTGCGTCGTTCCCACGAGGCTCGACAGAATGTGGTAGCCCAGGGCACCTGTTCCACCGGTTACAAGAATACTCATATTCATACACTCCTATTGAGCATTACTTAATAGCTCCCCAGCTTTGAGTAATGATATCTTTATCGATGTTGCTTACTTTTTCCACTTCTCCAATCTTAGTGGGCAAAATGTATACACGTTTGCCCTTTTCTGCCTTCTTGTCAACAGCCATGGCGTCCCATGCGGCTTCCACGTCGATATCGTATTTCTTCGGGAATCCGAGGTCGTCCAAGAGTTTGTTCTGACGAGCTTCTTCTTCGGCGGTGATCTTGCCCAAGAGAACTGCCGCGCGGGCGGCCACGCGCATGCCGAGCGACACGGCGATACCGTGCGTGAACATACTGTAGTGCGTCAAGTTTTCGATAGCATGCCCGAAGGTATGCCCGTAATTCAAAATAGCGCGCAGGCCTGCTTCCTTTTCGTCGATGCCGACGACTTCGGCCTTGATGGCGCAGCTACGGTAAATCAGGTGCTTGAGTACGTCGAGGTCGTGAGCCTTGATCTTTTCGACGTTCTGTTCCATATAACGGAAGAATTCTTCGTCGTAAATCACGCCGTACTTCACGATTTCGGCGAGGCCTGCTAGGTATTCCGTTTCGGGCAAGGTGCTGAGCACGGCGAGGTCGCAGACCACAGCCTTGGGCTGGTAGAATGCGCCAATCATGTTCTTGCCTTCGGGGTGGTTCACGGCCACCTTTCCGCCTACAGAACTGTCGACCATGCTCAAAAGCGTTGTCGGGAACTGGATGAACGGAATGCCGCGTTGGTAGGTGGCTGCACCGAAGCCAGCCATGTCGCCGACCACGCCACCGCTAAACTGCAACAGGCAGCTCTTGCGGGTGTAGCCGCGGTGAAGCATAAAGCTGAACAGCTGGTTCAGGTTGTGCAAAGTCTTGTTCTTTTCGCCGGCCTGGAACTTGAAAATCGGGCAACGTCCGGCCTGGCCTCTCAGTTCGCCAATCATCTGGCTTTGTACCTTGGCGATGTTCGTGTCGGTGCACACCAGGAAATCATGGCTCGGCGTGAGCTTGAGGCTTTCAAGCAAAACGCCTGTTTCGGGAATGATGTTTTTGCCGATAAA
The DNA here is from genome assembly GCF_002210295.1 of Fibrobacter sp. UWB5. NCBI lineage: Bacteria > Pseudomonadati > Fibrobacterota > Fibrobacteria > Fibrobacterales > Fibrobacteraceae > Fibrobacter > Fibrobacter sp. UWB5. Next base: position 223,498 of record NZ_MWQH01000002.1, read on the forward strand.
AATGGGGTAGCGTCCGCCACTGCTCGGGCACACGTCCAGCGCATGGCTGTTCCAGAAATTCAGGATGTACAGGATGCGCTCGATGACGTGGTCTTCGGTATATTCGTCAGAACTTTCCACGCTGAAGTCGGCGTTCGCGTAATTCTTTTCGCGTTCCTTGAGCATCACCTTGATTTTTTCGAGGCGTTCTTCGTCGCTCAAGTTGGCAAGCAGGGGGCGCGTGTTCTTGCGACCGATGCGTTCCGAAAGCACTTCGGGCTTTGCCCACAGGCGAATGATGGTGCCGTTTTCGCGGATGACTTTGAGGTTGTCCGGCTGCGTGAGAGCGCCACCGCCCAAGGAAATGATGTGCGGAGTTTCTTTCTTGGCGAATTCGGCAACGACTTCGCGTTCCATTTCGCGGAACTTGGCTTCGCCGTCCTGTTCAAAAATCTCGCTGATGGTCTTGCCGGCACGTTCGACGATAACGGCGTCGGTATCTACGTAGGGGCGGTTTAACCGTTCTGCCAGGGCGCGTCCGGTGCGGGACTTTCCGCTTGCCATGAATCCGGTGAAAAAGATGTGCTTGTTCATATCAGCCCTGCATTCCTTTACGCATAATCTGTGCGAGTTCGTCGTTCGTCTTGTTTTTAGTTTCTTCGGGGAACCATTTTCTAAAACTTTCGATACCCTGGTGCACCAGCATGCCTTCGCCGGTTACGACCTTGCAGCCTTTTGCCTGGGCTGTCTTTAACAGCTTGGTCATGGGCGGTGTATAGACAATGTCCATCACGGCCTGACCTTGGTGCAAGGATTCTTCGGTTAGGGGAGACTGGTCATCGTTCGGGGTCATGCCCACGGAGGTCGCGTTGATGATGATTTCGATGCTCTTGGATACGGCAGGGAATTCATCGAAGGTGGCGACTTGGACCTGGGGAGCCTTGCCGTTAAAGAACTGGTTCAGGCTGTCGGCGAGTACCTGGCCTTTTTCGCGGTTGCGGCACACGATGGTGAGCTGGTTCTGCATCTCGGCCAGCGTGTAGGCGATTGCCTTGGCGGCTCCGCCGTTTCCGAGCAGGGCGACCTTCTTGTTCGAAGGCTCTACACCCGATTCCTGCAGGTTGCGAATGCATCCATAGGGGTCGGTTGTCGTGCCACATAAAGTGCCACCGACAAGGCCGTCTTTCCAATACAGCGTATTGACGCTGCCGGTAAATTTCGAAATGTCCGAAAGTTCGTCTACAAGGTCCATGACCGGGGTCTTGTACGGAATCGTGACATTTGCCCCGCGGAACTTCATGGCCCTAAATCCCTTGATGGCGTCGGCCAGATTTTCGGGCTCCGGGGCGTAGGGCAAATAGGCCGCATTGATGCCTAATGCTTCAAAAAGGGCATTATGCATCAAAGGCGACTTGCTATGACCAACAGGATGACCGAAAATGCAAAGAGACTCGGTCTTTCCATTCAATTTTAACTGGCTCAAAAAAACCTCTTTTTTTACAATATAAAGATATATAAAATTTGGAGAAGAAATGGATTGTTCTTGACATAGTGTTTTTTATTTTTGCTTATATTTAGTTAAGAAAAGTTAACGGGCTGTATCTTTTACGGAGGGGTCACTAAAATGAAATTTTTCAGCCAAAACAAGAATGGAAATGTCCTTGCGAATTTGCTGAAAGTAGGCGCTGCAACGGCTGTGTGCGTATTCTTTGCCGCCTGCGGTGATGATTCTAGTAGCAGTGGTCCGTCGGATCCTGATGATGAAGTAGAAGAAAACGTAGAAAAGCCGGAAACAACGTCTTCGTCGAGCGTGAAGCCCGATGGAAAAAGTTCTAGCAGTGAAAATACCAAGGCTGGCAACTCTAGCAGCGTCAAAAGCGATACGAACAGCTCCGGTAGTGTCAAGTCCGATAACAAAAGTTCCAGTAGCGGCAACGGCAAGGCTAATAGCTCCAGCAGCAAGGAAGATGCGGATAGTTCATCCAGCATCAGTTCCTCCGACAGCGAGACTGCTAAGAGCTCCAGTAGCAATGAAAAGACCCCTGAGAGCTCCAGCAGCGATGAAGAATCCGATCCTTTCAAGGTAGAGATTGATTCGATACCGCCTGTAATTGTTTTTGACAATTTAGTCTGGATGGCCGAAGACCTGACACATAATGGATCAGCTGATTTCACTTTGCATGAATCTTCTTATGCCTGCCCTGCAGGTTGGCGATTGCCTACGGAAAACGAATTGATGAATATTGCGCATCGGTCAGGGGAATTAGGCGATTTGTTCGGAACAGGAACAGAGCCTAGATACTTTACGACAGGTATCGGTGGAAATGGCGTGGCTCTAACCTGTAGCGAAAATCGGGCTAGCTGCATTCTCCGGGAGCTTATTCAAGATGAATTGGACAGCCGTATTCGCTGTGTCAATGACGATGTTGCCATAACGGCTTCTGAATGTGAGTGCACCGCTTCGGAACCGGCAGATAATTCCGTCACCTGGAGCGTCACTGGTTGCAAGGAAGGGGCCAATGAAATTTCCGGCTACACTTGGGACTTCGGTTCCAACTCTGCAAACGTAACAGTTTCCGGAGCTGAGGCGAAAATGACATTTAACTCGGTTGCTTCTGTGACTCCGCTAGTCAAAGTCAATAGCAAAATGAAGGTTGGCGACGAGTTCGTTAAGATTCCGCAAAGGGTGGCCTGTCCGATGGTTCGCGCCGGATTCTCCGAGTCTGCAATTGTATTCAAACACGGATCAAATGAAAGCGTAAGTCTTTCCGCAGGAACATCTTATACAGCCAGACTGGATGGCGAATGCGATCAGTACGCACCCCCAGAGATTACCTGTGAATCATCTTCTGGTGAACCTAATTCTGTTACAATTGATGGCCAAACCTATTCAGGCACGGGTTATCTTATTTCGAAATTGCTAGACCGAAGCGTCTGCGAGAAGGAATTTACAATCTCGGTATCTGAAGATATGGACTGCTACATGCGTTTCCAGTAAAAACGGGCACCTTGGCACGAGCCTAAATATTTACTAAATTTGGCGCCTATGAATCCGAATGGCGCCATTATTGTTCAGAGTAATATGGAAATCATGGTGGAGGTCGATCTCCCCACTTATGAAGCGGCTCGCGATGCAATCGCCCCGTTTACCGAATTGGTCAAAAGCCCCGAACACCTGCACACCTACAAAATTAGTCCCCTGAGTCTGTGGAATGCGGCTTCGACGGGACTCCGTGCACCGGAAGTGCTGGAACGCCTTGAAGGTCAGAGCCGATTTCCGATTCCTGAATCCGTGGTGACAGAAATCCAGGATTACATGGAGCGCTACGGTCTGCTCCGCCTTAAAAAGGATGGCGACAAGCTGATTGTCGAATCTGACGACAAGTACATGTTCACCGAAATTTGCCACCTCAAGGAAGTGGAACCGTACATTGTCCAGTTTATAGACGATTTGCACGCCGAAGTGGATCCGGAACGCCGCGGTCACTTGAAGATGGCTCTTACCAACGCCGGGTTCCCGGTCGAAGACTTGGCCGGTTATACCGTGGGTGACCCTCTGCCGATTCACCTGCGCGAAACGACTGTTGGTGGCAAGCCTTTTGCCCTCCGCGATTACCAGAAGGAAGCGGCCCAGGTGTTCTACGCCAGTGGTTCTGAAAAGGGCGGCTCGGGCGTGATCGTGCTGCCTTGTGGTTCGGGTAAGACCGTGATTGGCCTTGCCACCATGGCTTTGGTACAAACTAAGACTTTGATTTTGACGCCGAACATTTCGGCTAGCCGTCAGTGGATTCGCGAAATTTGCGACAAGACGGACTTGACGCTCGACCAGGTGAAGGAATATTCCGGCGAAGTCAAGGAAATCGGCCCCGTGACGGTGGCGACCTACCAGATTTTGACTCAGCGTAAGCGCGCCAAGAAGGCTGAAAACGAAAAGACCGATTCGGACTTGGACGATTTGACCGAAGAAGAAGTCAAAAAGGAACTGGCCAACTTCCCGCTGTTCAGCCAGGAAAAGTGGGGCCTGATGATTTACGACGAAGTGCACTTGCTGCCGGCTCCGGTGTTCCGCCTGAGTACCGAAATGCAGGCCACTCGCCGCCTGGGCCTTACGGCAACGCTCGTGCGCGAAGACCACAAGGAAACCGAAGTATTCAGCTTGATTGGCCCCAAGAAGTACGACATTCCGTGGCGTATTCTGGAAGCCCAGGGCTGGATTGCTACCGCCGACTGTAACGAAATCCGTATCCCGATGGATGCGGAACTCAAGATGAAGTATGCACTTGCTCCGGTGCGCGAAAAGATTACGCTCGCTTCCACCAACCCCGAAAAGACGGATATCGTGGAACGCCTGCTCAAGTACTTTGACAAGCCCGATGACCGCGTGCTGATTATTGGCCAGTACATCGACCAGCTCGAAGCCCTTTCCGAAGACTTGCAGATTCCGCTGATTACGGGTAAGACTCCGAACAAGGACCGCGAAAAGCTTTATGCCGCCTTCCGTAACGGAACGCAGAAGAACCTGATGGTGTCTAAGGTGGGTAACTTTGCCATCGACTTGCCTGATGCTAACGTGCTCATCCAGATTTCGGGTACCTTTGGTAGCCGACAGGAAGAAGCCCAACGTCTCGGTCGCGTGCTTCGCCCCAAGAGCGACGGTGGCGCGGCGCATTTCTACAGCATCGTGACGCAGGATTCCAAGGAACAGGAATTTGCCATGAACCGCCAGCTGTTCTTGACCGAACAGGGGTATGCGTACAAGATTATCAAGCGCGGCGACTGGGATATTCTGGCTCGAACTCCTGAAGAGTTAGCTGCTAGAAAGTAACCTCGCTATAAGTGTCGCATAACTTCGTTCTCGGACTCGTTCTGCTCGCTTCTAGCTTCGGTTTTGTTTCTATTTAGAATAAATCTTTTTTGGCTTTTCTGAATTTTTAGTTACCTTTGTGAAAGTAACTAACCTGTGGGGAATTGTAAAATGAAAAGTCTATCTATTCGTGGCTTTGCTGCAGTGAGTCTTGTAGCAGCGTTTATGTTTTTTGGATGCTCTGACGATTCTTCTCCTGTTGTGACGGATGATGAGACTGGTGCCTTGTCGTCTTCGGATGATTCTGTGGTTGAATCTAGCAGTTCTTCTAAGAAAGTTTCAAACAGTTCTGCTGAGGAAAAGTCGTCTAGTTCTTCGAAGAAAACGAAAAAATCGTCCAGTAGCACAGTAGAGGATGATGAAATGGATTCTAGTAGTTCTCTTGAAAAATCCAGTAGCAGTGAATTGGTAATTGTTGTTCCTGATCAGAGCGACTTTACTATCACGGCCTCGGAGCTAGACTCTAGAGTGGCTGGCGATGAAGTTCGCTTCAAGGGAAAATTCATGTTGAATCTTCTCGGCGATTCTACCGTCATGGACAGCTCTTTAAACATCGCCTTTATCGGTATCGAATATATAGTCGCTAAGGGTAATGATGTCAATAACATGACTATTGCTCCTGTAGCTGTTAGCTCCAATCAGATTCTCTTGCCCACGCAGAATGCCATTGATCTGAACTCCACGAATTCTGCTCGCGTTTCTATCAGCTTGCTGGATCCGGGATTCACCGAATGCGGTACGTACTGCCTTATTATTACTGTGACGGCTACTTCCGGCGACATGGTTTTTCAGAGAACCGAAATCATTCCGTTTGAACGAGATGCTGCCGAATATTGTTGGGGCGAGTATTCATCATCATCTACCGTTCAGGTTAAAGAAATCCCGATGACAACTTGTCAGGTTGAACTTTCTACGAACGTGAATCCGGGGGTTGACCTAGCTTACTGCGTCGCAGTGCCTGCCGCAGGTGCTGCAACGGCAGACATAATCTTCGAAAAGGCTGGTGATGTGACGAATCCGGAACTTTCTTCAAAAAGTGGCTCGGGTCTTCTGTTTTCCCCAATTACCAATGGAGACCTTCCGCCGTACACCGACGATTACGAAGTGGATATCTGGCCGGAAGACATGAATGCGGATCGTTCTCCGGCAACGGCCTACGTGAGCGACTTCAAGTTCAAAGCCATCGAAGGCACGCAGTTGAACAACATGATTCAGAACTTCAACCAAATCTATGTTGCCAAGGCCCCAACCTACAATGCTGAAACTGGTGAGGGCTTCTACGCCTTCGCAATTACCGATGCAACCGAAGGCATTGATGGCGATTACACCTTTAAGGTCAAGATATACAAAGTTCCTTAAAAATCAAAAAATCCCGCTCAACGAGCGGGATTTTTTCGAGCCACCCAGCAGATTTGAACTGCCGACCTGCTGATTACGAATCAGCTGCTCTACCAGCTGAGCTAGAGTGGCATGGTAGGCCAAAATTAGCAAAACGGCCCTAATTTGTCAAGGTGTGCTGACAACACATTAAAAATTTTCTATGATTGGAGCACGAAATTTAACATGGACGTTTAATATGGCAAACGAATCGAATACCAACAATTCTGAAATTAAGGAATTTTTTGTCGCACACGGCTCCAAGGTCATTGCCGCCCTCGTGGTGATTATGGTCATTGTGGTGGGCGTGGTGCAGTTCCGTGACTATCGTAAGGCTGCCGCTGCCGAACAGGCCGAACTCCTCGGACCGGGCATGACGCTCCTTTATGCTAATCAGAATGACTCCGCTTTCGTGGAATTCGAATCCAAGATCAATTCCGGCAAGCTTTCCGGTGTGGCTCTGGCCAAGGCAGCTCTCTATGCGGGCAATATCAAGTTCCAGGCTGGCGACTTTGACGCCGCTGCCGTGTTCTTCCAGAAGAGCCTCGACAATGCCGGTTCTGTTGCCTTGGTCCGCTCGGCTGCCATGCATGGTCTTGCCTCTGTGAAGATCGAAAAGGCTGACTATTCTGCCGCTGCCGGTCTGTTGGAAAAGTACATCTCTGAATTTGCCAAGCGCACCGGCGACCAGGAAGACCGCTTCCAGAAGGACGAACCGGTGGACGAGGTCCCGATGGTTGCTGATGCCATGTGGAAGCTCACTCTCGTTTACGACCAGCTCGGTGCTGCCGACAAGGCCAAGCAGACTGCAGAACGCATTCTCACGGTCTACGGCGACAACCAGGCTTATGCCGACAAGGCCAGAAAGTTCCTGAATATCTAATCAGTTCAGCTTTGAATTTTAAGAAGGGCAGTCGTTTGACTGCCTTTTTCTATTTCAGGTTGTACGCCGTGGTGGGATTCATTACGCCATGGCAAGCTTCCATGCGACGATGTAGAACGCGTAGTAAAGCAATAGCCCGATTCCGTCTATGGTTGAAAGCGGCGTTCCCCAACGGAGCGCCTTTTTGCTTGGAATGAATCCGCAGAAAAGTCCGGCGATGAATCCGTAGGCGTGGCCGAGGATGTCGGCGTTTTCGCCGAGTCCGAGGAATACGGCAAGGGATGCCGCGCCGCAGAGCGGCGCGAATCGCCGGAGCAGGCCGTGCGTTTCCTTGGGCATGAGCCTGAATTCAATTACCGAGAGGCAACCGATGGCGGCGAATACGAATGTCGAAAAACCGAGCGAGCGAAAGTCGGTCTTTACCGTAAGCGAGACGCAAATGTTTGCAATCGCGGCCGCGACGGCGATAAACGGCGCAAGCCGTAGCAGCGGAATGCGGAAGGTGATCATGTTCATCACGATGTAGCCGCATATTAAATTCGAGGCCAGGTGCCTTACATCGCCGTGCAAAGTTTGTGCGGTCAGCGAACGCCACCATTCGCCTTTAAGAACTTTAGTCGCGTCCGAAACGCCGGGCGTATGCAGGTTCATAGCGTCCGTAAAATCAATCAGCGTGACAATCAAGGGCGCGAGCAATACCCAGAGCGGTTGCAGGCTAAAACTCAAGGGAATCGGCGGGTTTTCTTCTTTGGGCGGATTTTCCTTGCGGTAAAGAGCCAACTGTAGGCGTGCAAATTCTTCGTGTTCGGGCAAAACAAAAATCAGAAACGGGCCTTCGATACTGCGCAAGAGCCGGTGAGAAATTCCCTGCGAAAGTAACACCAGGCTGTCATCGCGAATCTGGCGGAACGTGCCCTCGGACACGCAGACAATTTCAGGGTATTCAGGTTCCTGCGCCTCGGGCGAATCCTGCGCATCACTCACCGAAGCCGCATTCGTTCCTGCATTTTTCGATGCTTCGGGAGTCGGCGTTATGGATTGTACCTGCAACCCTTCTTTCGGGATCTCCGACGGAGAACGCATGTAGCGCGGCCGTAAGGGCGACATAAAGCGTGGCATGGTTCCTCCTAAAGTACGGCAGCCGAGGTCATGGCAAACTTGCCCGTCGCGGTTTCGCATTCGGCGCGCAAGTAAGCGAAGTCATCGTTGTTGACGGTAAGGTCTGTATTTGCGCGGGCGGCTACGACGCTTTCGATGCACAAGGTTTCTGCCTTGGCGAGCTTGCCGCTTGCAGAACGCTTGCGGCCGAAAATGCGGATGTAGCGGAAGGCGCCTCCAAAATCTTGCGTATTGCGGGCATGGAATGTCACGGTCTTTTCGCCGCGTTCCCACCAGAGGGCTGGGCCATCGGTGATGTAGCAGTTGTCTCCCGCGAAAGCCTCGTTAAGCGATTCAAGCGAAAGCTCCTGCGATTTTACGACCGTTCTCACTTTCCCGAAAACATGTTCTTGGCTATGCCCGAGCGAAATCAGCGGCATGTTCACGAAGGTCGTTTCGTTCAAGTCGCCATGGGCATCGTTGCCGCCGATGGGCAGCAAGTAATTGCCTTTGCCGAGTTCTTCGATCCACCATTCACGCCCGAGCTTGAAGCCTTCATCGCGAATGCCGTTCCAGAACTGGATTCCGCGAATCTTGTGGGCGGCGTCCAGGTTCAAGTCCTTATGGCTCCAGTAGCCGCGACGGAAGATGAATTTCTCGAGGTAGCCCATGGGCTGCATGGGGTGTGCGGCAAAGCAATGCGCCTTTGTCATTTCCAATAGCTTGGGAATCTTGAAGGTCGGCTTGTTGTCGAGCCAGTTGCGCCCGCAGTCGCCGAGCCCGGGCAAATAGCCTTCGGGGCCGAGGGCGGTCATGTGCACGTTTTCGCCCTTGGAATTGCCGGCCGAAACTTCTTCGCCGGCAATCATAAGCGGCATGCTTGCATTCTGGTTCAGCTTGCGGACTTCTTCGCGGAGTGCATCGAAGCGGGTGAGCGGAGTGTCCGCTTCTTTGGTATAGTCTTCGGTGGTGTAGGCAAAGTCGTAGGCGTGATCGGTACAGCTCACGAAATCGAGCCCGACGGCTTTGGCCGCCTGTTGCATTACTTCGGGCGAGGCGCCGTGTTCCACGTGGTCAGCCGAGTAGTGCGTGTGGCAATGCATTTCGCCGGCGACAAATCCCGGCGCCTTAGGCGGTTCTTCGGCAAGCACGTGAATCTTGAGCGGCTTGGGCTTTAATCCGGGGTAATTCCAGCGGGTAAAAACTTTAGTGGCGGAGCGTTCACCGCTTTCGCTGATTCGCTGCGCGTAAATCTTGCAGTCCAGTTCGTGAACGCCTGGCTCCAAGTGTCCGAGCTTGATCGGGTAAAAGCCAAATTGCTCCTTCGCCTGTATCTGTAAGTCAAAGGTCTTGCCGTTGATTTCCGCCTTCTCGATAAGCGTCGGGAACCGATGCGCGTCGCGGACCACCACCCATAAAGTCGGTTCTACGCCCGGCACAAACTGGAACGGGGCGTCGACCAATATTTCGGGCCACGGCTTGTACAGCAGCGACCACGGAAGCTTAAACTTGAAATGCGTCTCGGCGTAATGCAACTTTTCGCCCGGAATAAAGCTCATTATTCCTCCGGCTTGTCATCATCATCGTCGTCTTTATCTTCAACCGGCTCCGGTTCGTTCCAGAGCCCAAAACCGATACGCACTTGCATGGTGAGTCCGCCAATGTTCCACTTGGCCTTTTTATCGGGACCATCGGGGACAATCTTAGAGAATTTCTTATCGGATTCAACCTTGATGCTGCTGAAACCGATATCGCCGTAAATGTTGAAATTTTTCCAGTTCGCAATCAGGTAGCCGACGCTTACGCCAAAGCCTGCGCCAAGGAGCGGCGTCTTTGCTTCCATTTGACCCCAGGTGGTGTAAATTTCGGTGCCGGGCAAAACCCAGTACCAGCGCACGGCGATGCTGAACAGGCTTTCGCCCGAAAGCGTCATGAAGTTGCGGGGGATGCCGAGTCTGTATTCCAAAAAGAGCGGCATGCCCTGAATGGTATAGCTGTAATTGTGGGTGCGGTTCTTGCGGTCGGTAAGCACCACCGATTCATTGTCGTAAATGAAACTGACGCCCGCGCTAATAAAGTTGTCCTTGAAAAGCTGGTATTGGATTCCTGCCGAGATCGGGAAGCAGAAGTTCACTTTCTGGAAATCCTGCTTGGCGACACTCAGCGATTCGCTTTCGTTTACGGCGTCTTCCCTAAAGCTGCGGTAGAGCGTGTCGATGGCGTTCTGGAAGTATTCGCGTTCCGGAAAGTCCAAAAAAGAAACGGCTGGCTGCAAAAAGATCGAAAGCCTGGAACGGTCGCGGGTCGATGTTTCTTCGGCGGCCATCGCAGATGCGGCAAGAACTGCCACAAGAACTATGTACAACAAACCTTTCGTCTTTCGTCTCTCTAAGTTCTAAGCTCTACCGACTAAGTTCTGACAATTAGTTCTGCATTTCGCGGTCTTCCTTGAAGAATCTCTTCTTCTGGGAATCCTTTTTCATGCGCTTGGCAAATGCAATTTCGGCCTTGTCGATTTTCTTTTCGGTCTTTGCAATCTGCTTCTGGATTTTCTTGTCGTCGGGGTTTGCCTCGTTGCGGGCAATGTTCAGGTAGAGCTTGGCGGTTTCGAACTGGTCAAGTTCGTTGTAGGCCTGGGCAATCATGAACAATGCTTCGGTGCGGCGCTTGCTCTTGGGGTAGGTTTCCAGGAATTCCTTGAAGTAAATCACGGCGGCCTGGTACTTGTCCATGCGCAGGTAAAGTCTTGCGGTCTGGAATTCCTTTTCGGCCAAGCGTTCGACGAGCAGGTCGTAGTAGTAGTTCACCGAGTCGCGCAGCGGGGAATCGGGGTAGTTCGACAGGTAGCGTTCAAAGTCCTTCATGGCGATCGTCGTGTTCGCTTCGTCGCGGCTCACGCGGAATTCCATGTTGAACGAAGAAATGGCTTTACGGAATTCGGCGGTTTCGATGAACGGCGAACCCGGGAAGTTCAAGATGAAGCTGCCGTATTCACCGCGGGCTTCGATCCAGTCTTCCATGTTGAAGTAGCTTTCGGCCATCAAGAATTGGGCCTGTTCCATGTAGCCCGTGCCGGCGCAAGTCGAAAGGATTTCTTCGAGCCTGTCTGTTGCACGACCGTACTTTTCTTTCTTGAAAAGTTCCTCTGCGCCTTCATAGCGAATTCGGCACCACTCGGTGTGTTTCATCTTGCTTTTACCGCTAGAAGAACAACCGACCAAAAATGCAGTTTCAGCTAAAATACAAAGGAATAAGGGAATCTTTTTGAACAGGTTCATTTTTTTTCTTTGGTTAATTCTAATTTTACCCCCGTAAAGTAGAAAATTTTGTAAGTTCAGAAAAATGATTTTAGTCCGCTACGTGTTGAAAGAGCTCATAGGCCCCTTTTTGGCGGCTCTTTTTGGAATCACGTTCCTGTTCGTGGTGGACTTTTTGGTCAAAATCCTCGATAATGTGCTTTCCAAGGGGCTTCCGGCCTCGACCGTTCTTGAAATCTTCGCACTAAACCTGGCGTGGATGCTTTCGCTGTCTATTCCGATGGCGGTGCTTGTGGCAAGCCTCATGGCCTTCGGTCGACTTTCGGGCGACCAGGAAATTACGGCCTGCAAGGCGGCGGGTATTTCTCCGCTGTCGCTCATGCGCCCGGTGCTTTTGGTGTCGATGCTGATCTCGGTTTTGATGGTGGTGTTCAATAACTGGGTGCTGCCCGAAGCGAACCACCGCTCGGTGGAACTCATGAATGCCGTGTCGCGCAAAAAGCCGCACGTGTTCATTGATGCCGGCCGACTCATTACGCAGTTCCCCGACGTACAATTGTGGGTGAACCGCATCGACCCGGTGTCGGGTACTTTGTACGGAATCCAGATTTTCGAAATGGAAAAGAAGGGCGCCCCCCGTATCGTGTACGCCGATAGCGCCACTATGGAATATGAGGATAACGGTGCGACGCTGATGCTCCGCCTGCGCAGTGGTGAAACCCACATGACCGATGCGGATAACCCTGAAAACTATTTCCGCATCCGTTATTTCTCGCAAGACCTCGCCATGAAGAACGTAGATGACCGTCTGGAACGCCGTAGCCGCAGTTACCGCAGCGACCGCGAAATGCCGATCGAGATGATGACCGAAGTGGTGGAAGATGCCGAAAAACGCTATGTCGAATTCAGGGATCAGGCTCTCGAAAAGAGGTTGAATACGCTTGTGACGTTGCGAGATGATGTCTTGGGCGATTCCATTGTCCCGAAGTCGGGCGAAAGCGGAACGAAGATTGATTCTATCCAGCGCAGGCGGTCCTTGCAACGACTTCGCGTGCAAGAAATTGCGGCGCTCCGCACCACCGAAAGACTGTACAGCCGTATGGAAACGGAACTCAAGCGCAAGGCGCAGTACACGGTCGAAATCCACAAGAAATACAGTACCGGTTTCGCTTGCTTTATCTTTATTCTGATTGGTGCCCCTCTTGGCATTATGGCGCGTAAGGGCGGTATCGGTACGGGTATTCTCTATAGCCTTGCGTTCTTCGTGATTTACTGGATTTGCTTGATCGGCGGCGAAAACATGGCGGACAGGCTCTTGATCGATCCGGTGCTTGCCATGTGGGCGTCGAACATTATCATCGGAACCTTCGGCATATTCATTACGGTGGCCATGGTGCGCGACCGTTTCTCGGGCGATTCCAAGTTCTTTAGGGCGATTCGCGCTGTGGGCGGTTTCTTCAAGAAAATATTCGGATTCTTTACCAGGAGGATTGGATGAAATTCTCCCGGTACATGATGTGGAACTTCTTGAAGATGTTCCTGCTGGTGCTCTTGGGCGCAATCCTGATGTTTGCGGTCATTGACTTTGTGGGTAACATCAAGACCTGGCTTGCCCGCGACACCAAGGATGCAATCGATTACTATGTAAGCTACCTGCCTTACATGATTTACTTGATTTCGCCGGTGGCCCTGTTTATTGCGGTCCTTGCCTCGATCGGTAACATGACTCGCCACCTTGAAATGAGCGCCATGCAAAGCTCTGGCCAGGCTCCGTTCAAGACCTTGATTCCGATTTTCGTGTTCGGCGTGCTGGTGTCTATCGGTTCTTACGAAATGAGCGAACTCTGGCTCCCTGACGCAAACCACAAGCGTCTGGAAACCATGGAGACGAACGCCCAGAAAAAGAAGAACCCGCGCATCAAGGAAAAACGCGACTTTACCTTTATCGATAGCGAACGCGCTAGCTGGTTCTTTAGGCATTATTCCGGCAAGGGCCGCTTTGGTCGCGACGTGGTTTTGCTCCTTCGCGAAGACGGCCGACTGGTAGAACGCTACGATGCCAAACTGGTCCGCTGGATTGAAGAGCCGCCTAAGGATTCGCTCGATTCTATCGCAAGGCTTTCTAGCATTGACCCGCCGCCGGGTTGCTGGCAGTTTGAACGCGGGCACCGCCGAGAATTCCATAAAGACGGTACGGTGAACGTGTTCCCGATTCATCGTGAAAAAGTCTGTGACAAGATTACGACTCATCCGGGCGACTTGATTAACGAACGCCAGACTGCCGACGAAATGGATTCCAAGATGGTCATGGCTAGAATCAACGTGCTGCGCCGTTCGGGCGAAGACACGCGCGCCATGGAAACCGCACTCCAGTTTAAACGTTCTGCCCATTGGATGAATTTGATTGTACTACTCATCGGTGCAGCCCTTTGCCACCGCTATAGTCGTTCTGGGGGTCTTTCCCAGAAGTTCGGGGTTGGCCTCTTGATAGTTTTTAGCTATTATATTCTTGAAAGAATTGGCTTAAAGATGGGAGAAAATGGTGCGCTTTCGCCTTTTTGGGCGGCATGGATTAGCCACTTTGTATATGGCGGCGTCTCGGTGGTAATGTTGTACCGTTCCTTCCGTTTATAGTGGGATAAGTATGTCTGTTGCAGAAATTTTATTCGTGGTCGCGGGGCTGTTGCTTGGCCTTGCATTCCAGGGGGGGATGTTCCTGTTCCTGATCCCCTTTGCCGTCGTTGCGTTTGTGCTTGCCTGCATGAACCGCCCGCGCCTTGCCGGCCCGAATTCCCAGCAGCCTGCAACGGCTCCCATTCCGACGATTTTCAAGAATCGTTCGACGACGAACACGCCGGTGATTACCCCGACTTTGCAGAATGAATTCTCCAATGCGCCTAGGGGTATGGCAAATGAACCCGAAGCTGCTCTCAAGGTGAGCCAGGTCTGGGCACGTGCCAATGCCGACATTAACCGTTCCATGACGGACATGCTGCTTGCACTCAAGATCGTGGTTCCGCATGTGAATTCTGTCATCGTGTTTACGCAGATGGAAAACCAGAAGGAATGGGGTATCCGCAATTTCGCAAACGACAAGGAAATTTCGGTGAACCTTCGCACGCGCATTACCGAAACGTCTGGCCTTTTGGGCCAGCTGTTCCGCAGCAACGTGAACCGCCTTTTGGAAGGCGACCTTCCGGGTGCCAAGAGCGTCATGTACTATGTGGACAATCCGGCAATCAAGTCGGTGGTGGCCGTGCCAATGATCGACCATGCCTCTGGACTCCGCGTGGGAGCCTTGGTCATGGATTCCGTGTACCCGAATGCGTTTAACGACATGACGGCCAATGCGCTCAAGTTTATCGCAAGCGCCATTTCGATGCTTGACTACAAGGGATTCTATTCGGCCCAGAAGCATATTGCCTTGCAGCAGTATGGCGGACTTTACAGCTACCTGCGCAAGTTCTTCCAGAACATGTCGGTCAAGGATATCTACAAGCAGATTATCAATTACGTGAAGGCGAACATGGCTTACGACCGCCTCACGATTCTTGCCATGGATCCGGGCGACGACATGAATGGCAGCGTGGTATACTGCGACGGTGTAGATGCCGAGCAGTTTGCGAACAAGAAGTTTACGCTTTCGGACAAGGGCGTATTTGTGCTCTCCCTGATGCGCAACCGCCCCATGGAACGTTCGTTCTTGCCGGGCTTCAAGGATTACCTGCCGCGCTTGAACGATTCGGAACGCAAGAACCTGAACCTGCGCCAGATCTTGGTAATGCCTATTGCGGCGGAGCATGGCTCTGACACCGCTGAAATTGCAATTTGCCTTGAAAGTAGCAGCTCCATGCCGTATAACGATCATGAAAAGGAACTGCTCAAGGCCTTTGCCGGCGTTGCAGGCTTTGCCTACAATCGCGCCCGCAAGTTTGAACTGGGTTGCGACCAGGCCATGCGCGACGGCCATACGGGTCTCATCAACAAGAAGACCATGTTTGAAAAGTTGCGCTCCGAAAAGATTCGCGCAGACCGCAGCAAGTATAGCATTGGCCTCTTGATGATGGATATTGACCACTTCAAGCATGTGAACGATACCTATGGTCACCCGATTGGTGACGTGGTCATCAAGGGCATTGCCGACACCATCAGTAAAGAAATCCGCGGCGAAATCGACGTGGTGGCACGTTTTGGCGGCGAAGAATTCGTGGTAGCCTTGATCGATACCGATTCCGAAGGCATGGTCGAAACCGCAGAACGCATCCGCAAGTCGGTCGAAAAGCTCGTATTCGATGTGCACCAGGCTGACCCCTTGCGCGTAACGGTAAGTATCGGAGCCTTCTTGCTGACGCAGAACTTTAATGGCGATTTGGAAAAGGCCATCAATAATGCCGACCAGGCTTTGTATCGCGCTAAGGAAGGCGGTCGTAACCAAGTCGTGCAGTTCGAAAAACAAGAATCTGAACCCGTGAGTGTATAGCATGTTTACTGCGCTCGATTGGATTGTCTTAGTCGCATACTTGTTACTCTCAATCGCGATCGGCTTGTTTGTCTCGCGCGGTAATAAGAATTTGAAGGAATACATGCTGGGCGGCGGCTCCATTCCGTGGGTGGCCGTGGGCATTAGCCTTATTGCAACGTCTGTGAGTGCTACCACGTTCCTGGGCGCGCCTGCCGATGTCTATGGCGACAACATGACGTTCCTCATGTTCCAGATTGGTGCCTTCATTAGCATTGTGGTGGTGGGGCTTATCTTTATTCCCAAGTTCCGTACTTCTGGCATTAATAGCGCCTACGAACTTTTCGAAGTCCGCTTTTCCAGGCCCGTGCGCAGGCTTGCCGCCATATTCTATTGTCTGCACTTGCTGCTCCGTACGGGAATCCTCTTGTATGCGCCGTCGCTTGTGCTTGCGCAGATTCTGCATATCGACTTGAAACTTGCGATTATCGTGTCGGCGGCGGTGGCCATATTCTACACTTGGTTCGGCGGCATCAAGGCGGTCATTTGGACTGACGTGATGCAGTTCGTGGTGTTCTTTGGCGGTGGCGTGCTGGTACTGATTCTCATTTCGAATGCGGTCGGCGGCTTTGGCGAAATGGCGACCCTTGCCAGCGAAGCGGGCAAGACCAAGTGGTGGGACGCCTCGATGGATATCTCGAATGCGCGTACGCTTGTGTCGGCGGGCTTTGCCTATGCGATTCTTGAAATTGCCATTCGCGGTTGTGACCAGCAGTTTGTACAACGCTACCTGAGTTGTAAAGATGTGAAGGCGGCGAACCGTTCGAGCATTCTTTCAATGGTGCTTGGCTGTGCCGTTTCCGTCTTGTTCTACTGGGTGGGCGCCGCTCTCTATGTTTATTACCAGAAGGCTCATGTGGCTGCCCTTCCCGAGGGCTTGGGCCAGAATGACGTATTCCCTTATTTCATTGTCAATGGACTTCCGGTGGGTGTGACGGGCTTGATTGTGGCCGCCATTTGTGCGGCCGCCATGAGTAGCCTTTCGGGCGCTATCAATTCGCTGGGCAATACGTCGGAACGCGATTTCTTGAACTGGGACGAAAACGCCGGAATCGGTGGACTCAAGCGCGCCAAGATCTGGACTGTGGTCTGGGGCGTGCTGGGCGTTTTCTTTGCCTTGTTTGCGGCGACGCAGCAGGGGAGCTTGCTCAAGAACGCGCTCTTCTTTACAGGCCTTTTCACGGGCCCGCTTCTCGGTATGTTCGTGCTTGCCTTCTATGCCGAGAAAGTTTTCGGCACGGGTGCCGGTAAACTCCGTGGCTGGGCCGTTGTGGTTGCCGTGATTTGCGGTATGGGTAGTTTGATTCTTGTTCAAGGCATTCCTGCTTTTGGAGTGCCGGCTGTATTGGGTGGAATCTTTAGCTGGCCTTGGATGCCCTTTATCAGTATGACGACGACGATTGTGGTCGCCCTGCTTGTGAATGCGGTTGCAAACCTGTTGAAGGTTCGAAAATAAGTTTCAGGAAAACTAGGGGTAAGTTATGAACAAGGTAACATTGGGGCTCGTCCTGCTGGTCGCACTGCTTGGCTTCTTGCTGCTTTCGACCAATAAAGAAAACGCAATGCAGAATGCAATGCCGAAATCCTTGAAGGTGCCGTCTGTGGTCAGCGATGCGCAGATGTCGACGGTCAAGGTGTCTGCTTCGGAATCCCGCAAGTATCAGGCGAACGAATTCGTGACGTTTGCCATGCTTGAATTGCGCGGCCGCGACAAGGAACTTCTCTACAAGCAGCTTGAAACCCGTCGCCAGGCGATTTTTGAACAAATGAATAAACTCGATATCCAGAATTCCGATATCGAGCAGAACAGTGTCGACATGCGTAAGGAATGGTCCTACGACAAGGGCACTCGCAGCCTTACCGGCTATGTGGTGAGCCAGTCCTTTGCAATCCGTTGTTCTTCAAGGTCTGTAGCAGCCGCGGCTGTCGCTGTCCTCTCGGCGGAACTCGATGTCGAAATCGATCGCACCTCGGCTCGCCTCCAAAGCGAAGATTCCTTGCGCAAAGAAATCATACTCTCGGTGGGCAAGAAGGCTATGGACAAGGCAGAAAGCTACGCCGAAAGCGTTGGCGGCAAACTTGGCAAGGTAATCTCGGTCAGTGAAAACGGCGGTAGCGACCTTATGCACGGACGGCAAGTCCTGGGGGCAGCCAAGTTCAACGACTATAGCGAAGACGCCCTTCTTTCGTCTATCGCGGACTCCGTAAGCATCTCTGCATCGGTTCATTTGGTGGTAGAATTGCTCCAATAATACGGGCTAGTCACAAGGTCCTTGTTTGTCAAGACGTAGTTTATAAAAAACTTTTATTTTTGTGTTGATAAGTGTCCGAAAGGACAAAATTCGCTAACTGCTTATAAATAAAGGCGTTAGCTTTTGTTTTGCTTACTTTGTTGAAAATCGCTTTTAAAGCCCGTTTTCGGGAATGTTGATAAGTTTAGTTTTGTAATCTTAAATTTACACAAAAAGCGCTATTTTTTTGAAAAATGTCTTCCAATGACAGATACATTTGTTATATTGTTTTCCATATCTTGTGCTTCGGGCTTCTTTCGAGCCACAAGATATAGTAAGTACCAGAAATGAAAGAAAAAAGTATGCTCGAAACGAGTTTCGCCCATAAATACGCTATTAGGGGCTGATTCGCCGGGCAGCAAGGATTGGTAGATGATAGTTTCTGTAAGGAAGCGCGACGGCCGTGAGATGCCGTTCAACATTGAAAAGATTGTCGACGCCATTGTCAAGGCATTCCGCGCATCTGGCGAACTTGACGAACAGATCAAGGCCGCCCAAAGTCAGTTGAATTTGTTGGGAAACGATGACGTGCTCACGAGCACGGCCCTCAAGGTGTCCGCCGATGTGGTGGGCCGACTCGAATCCGAGGGCAAGAATGTTCCTGAAATCGAAGAAATCCAGGACGCTGTCGAAAAGGCTCTGACCGAAGGTGGCTATGCCGATACCGCCAAGAGCTACATCCTGTACCGTGCCGAACGTACCCGCGTGCGCGAAGTCAATACGCGCCTCATGCATACGCTCCGCGACATTACCTTCAGCTCTGCCAAGGAATCCGACCTCAAGCGTGAAAACGCCAACATCGATGGCGATACCGCCATGGGTACCATGCTCAAGTATGGTTCCGAATCCGCAAAGCATTTCTACACCATGATGATGCTCAAGCCTGAGCACAGCCGCGCCCACATGGAAGGCGATATCCATATCCACGATCTGGATTTCTATTCCCTTACCATGACCTGCTGCCAGATCGACCTCAAGAAACTTTTCAAGAACGGCTTCAATACCGGTCACGGTCATCTGCGTGAACCCAAGGATATCCGTAGCTACGCCGCTTTGGCCGCTATCGCTATCCAGTCTAACCAGAACGACCAGCATGGTGGTCAGTCCATTCCGAACTTTGACTACGCCATGGCCGACGGCGTGCGTATCACTTACCGCAAGGCTTACCTTTCCAACATGGTCAAGGCCCTCATTCTTCTCACGGGCAAGACCGAAGAAGAAATCCAGCCGATTGTGAAGAAGCTCCATACCGAAATGGCAGAAATGGGCATGGTAGCGACGCTCGTGCCGAACGAAAAGTTCCAAGAAGCGGAAGCTCGCGAACTGTCCAAGACCTATGGCGAAGAAACCGTCAAGAATGCCCAGAAGTTTGCCGAAAAGATGGCCTACGAAGAAACCGACAAGGCTACCTTCCAGGCTATGGAAGCTTTCGTTCATAACCTGAACTCCATGCACAGCCGTGCCGGTGCCCAGACTCCGTTCTCCAGCATCAACTACGGTATGTGTACCGAGCCCGAAGCCCGTATGGCGATGCGCAACTTGCTTCTCACCACCGAAGAAGGCTTGGGTGGTGGCGAAACGGCAATCTTCCCGATTCAGATTTTCCGCGTCAAGGACGGCGTCAGCCTCAAGCCGGGCGACCCGAACTATGACTTGTTCAAGCTCGCTTGCCGCGTGAGCGCCAAGCGCCTGTTCCCGAACTTCAGTTTCCAGGATGCCCCGTACAACTTGCAGTACTACAAGCCGGGCCACCCCGAAACCGAAATTGCCTACATGGGCTGCCGTACCCGCGTAATCGGTAACCATTACGACCCGAGCCGCGAAATCAGCTTTGGACGTGGCAACTTGAGCTTTACGTCTATCAACCTTCCGCGTATCGCCATCAAGATGAAGTCTGTCGACCTGTTCTTCAAGGAACTCGATCGCATGATGCAGTTGGTGAGCGACCAGCTCATGGAACGCTTTGCCGTGCAGAGCAAGCGCAAGGTCAAGAACTTCCCGTTCCTCATGGGACAGGGCGTCTGGATTGATTCCGAAAAGCTCGGCTGGGAAGACACCGTTGGCGAAGTCATCAAGCACGGTACGCTTTCCATTGGCTTTATCGGCCTTGCCGAAACCCTGGTGATGCTCACGGGCAAGCACCACGGCGAATCCGAAGCTTCTCAGGAACTCGGCCTCAAGATTATCGGCCACATGCGCGAATTCTGCGACAAGGAATCCGATCGTCTGGGCCTCAACTTCAGCTTGCTTGCAACACCTGCCGAAGGCCTTTCCGGTCGTTTCGTGCGCATGGACAAGAAGAAGTTCGGTATTATCCCGGGCGTTACCGACCGCGATTACTACACCAACTCCTTCCACGTTCCGGTGTACTACAAGATTTCGGCTTTCAAGAAGCTTTCTCTGGAAGCCCCGTACCACGCACTCACCAATGCCGGCCACATCAGCTATGTCGAACTCGATGGCGACCCGACGCAGAACCTGGATGCCTTCGAAAAGATCGTGCAGCACATGGCCAAGGTGGGTATCGGTTACGGCTCCATCAACCACCCGGTGGACCGCGACCCGGTTTGCGGATTCGTGGGTGTGATCGGTGACAGCTGCCCGCGTTGCGGACGTAGCGAAGGCCACGCCATTTCCGAAGAAAAACTGAAGGAACTGCGTAGACTTTATCCGGGTATGCCTGCATTCAAGGGTATCCGCTAATAAAAATTTCTAGTAAGGAGAATCAAATGTCTGAAAAAGAACTGAACAAGTACGGTGAAGGTGTCGGATTCGAACGTATCCGTCGTATCACGGGTTATCTCGTCGGTACAGTCGATCGCTTCAATAACGCCAAGCGTGCCGAAGTGAACGATCGCGTGAAGCACGGCGTATAATATGGACGAATACCCTCGCTTGCGGATTGCCGGAATCGAACCCGAATCCTTCGTGGACGGTCCCGGAATCCGCATGACAATCTTTACCCAAGGTTGTCATCACAATTGTCCAGGGTGTCAAAATCCGCAGACCCACGATTTCAACGGGGGTCATTTTATCGATATCGATGAAATCCTCGAAATGATCGAGGAGAATCCGCTGCTTGACGGAATTACGTTCAGTGGTGGAGACCCGATGGACCAGGCGGCGGCCTTGATTCCGTTAGCGCGAGAAATCAAGGAACGTGGGCTCAACTTGGTGATTTTCACCGGTTATACCTACGAACGCCTCATGGATCTTGCGCACGAACGCCCGGACATGTTCGAACTGCTGACTTTTGCCGACATTTTGATCGACGGCCCCTTCATTATGGCGAAAAAATCGCTTGAAATCAAGTTCAGGGGTTCTACGAACCAGCGCATTATCGATGTGCAGCAAAGCTTGGTCGAAGGTCACGTGGTTCTTCACCAGATTCAACTGGACGAAATGAAGGTCCGGCCGGACTTGGTGTTGGCTTAGTTTAAATCTCTCTATTTGAATGTGGAAAACTGCTCCGAAAGGGGCAGTTTTTTTTTCTGTAAAGCATTGTTGACATTATATATCTTGTTTGTTATATTTTGTTTGCATTAATTATATAGAGGAGGACAAATGCAGCTTAAATATGCATTTTCTTTTGCTGCCGTTGCAGCATTCCTTGCGGCTTGCGATAGCACTGTCACGAACATCAACGACGATGCCAAGGCCGAAGGCACTATCACTATCAAGGTTGTAGACAATCATTCTGGCGCAGCTCTTTCTGGCGTGACCGTTTATTCCGTAGTTGACGACAAGGCCGTTATTGCGGATTCCCTGGGCCTTTCCGTGTGGAAGAACCAGGCTCTGGGCGATCATAGCTACCAGATCTCCAAGGATGGCTATGCTACGGTCCATGCTCTCGTGAATCTCGCAGAACAGGGCCAGGGCGACATTCCGCGCGTGGGCGATGTCATCCAGACTGTCCCGATGTACAAGGCCGGCGTGCAGGCTAAGGGCATCGTGCTGTTCACCGACGACAAGGGCAAGACGAACGGCGCTTCTGGCGTGACGGTCTATGCCAACCTGCCGAAGGAATTTGTTCCTTGCGAACTGACCACCAAGACTAGCGAAAGCGGTGAATACTCGTTCGACAAGCTTCCGGAAGGCGTCGAAGTGATGATTTCCGTGGGCCAGGAACAGATCAAGTCCAAGACCTACGTGGGTAACGATGTCAAGCTCGTGGGCGGCACTTCAATGCGCGCTGGCGACATCATCAACGTTTCTTCGATCAGCCTCGTAAAGAGCTCCGCTCAGATAGTGAAGATCGATGATAATACGTCGGAAATCGATACGAAGTCCGACATCACGTTTACCTTCGCTACAGAATTGGAAGCCGATTCCGTGACCACTTCCCATTGGAGCGTTTCTAAGGGTAGCAGCAATGTCTTGATCTCTACTTCCTTGAGCAAGGACAAGCGCACTGTCTCGATTTCCCCGTATACAGGCAAGTGGACTGAAGACGCTTCTTACTCGGTGCGTGGAACGGTTTACTCTGTCGACGGTGCTTCTTCGACGGTGAGCTCGACCTTCGTGGTCGGCGGCGGTTCTTCTAGCGCTGGCAAGCCCGACAATGTCTCGGGCCTCATGATTGCCCAGGATCCGGACTACACTTACTATGCACGTCTTTCTTGGGATGAATCCGACGACGCCACTCGTTACAATATCTACCAAAAGACGAATGTCGACAATGATTTCGCTTATCTGACTTACACGAGCTCGACCTACTACCGAGTCGACCTTGATAACTACGGCTCCAAGGTCACGACGCTCTACTTCATTGTCCTCCCGGTCAACTCCGATGGCGTTGAAGCCGATATCGAAGGTGCCAAGACGGTGAAGTATACTATCGAGTCTGACGATGAACTTGAAGAAGACGATGACGATCTGTAATCCAGGAACTGTTTAGATACAAGAAAACCACCGGTAAATCCGGTGGTTTTCTTTTTTTGTATTGTAAACAACGAAAAGAGTGAACTCCAAAAGGATAAGCTAGTCGTCAATTTCGAAAGAAGAAGAACTTTCTCCTTCATCTTCTTCGCTGGAACTAGAGAGTTCTTCGGTTTCGGAGGAGGAACTTTCTTCTTCCTCTTCGCTGGAACTGGAGAGTTCTTCGGCTTCGGAAGAAGAGCTTTCTTCTTCTTCGCTGGAGCTGGAGAGCTCTTCGTCTTCGGAAGAGGAACTTTCAATTTCTTCTTCGCTGGAGCTGGAGAGTTCTTCGTCTTCGGAAGAGGAACTTTCGATTTCTTCTTCGCTGGAACTGGAGAGTTCTTCGTCTTCGGAGGAAGAGCTTTCGATTTCTTCTTCGCTGGAACTGGAGAGTTCTTCGTCTTCGGAAGAAGAGCTTTCAATTTCTTCTTCGCTGGAGCTGGATTCTGCAATCGAAGAGGAGCTCTTGGGCGTCTCGATGGCATCGTCTTCATTGAAGACAGGCTTTTTCGAACTGGAGCTTACGTCTTTGGAAGAGGTGCTGCTGGAGGATTTCGTGAGTTCCTTTTCCCAACCGAGGGAAATCCATTCGCCATCCACGCAACGGTAGAAGCTGCCGTCGGCAAGCACTTGCACGACATCGCCCTTTGTAGAAGAGTTGCATTTTCCTAATTCGGCAATGGTCTTTACGACGCCATCGGGCATCGGTGCGGAAGAGGTAGCGGATCCGGAATCGGAATCACCGCAACCTCCCAAAATGGCCATGGAAATCATGGATGCGCCTAAGAACGCTTTTTTCATCCTGTTCTCTCCTTTATAAGTTCCCAAATATTAATTTGTAACGAACAATATACAAATTTTAGGACGATTTTTAAAGATTTCATTGTCTTTTTAAACAAAAATGCTTCATTATACGTTTTCGGGGGTGTATTATACGGTTTGTATAATTTATGTGGTTTTTGTTGATTGATTGTTGCGAAAATTGCTTATTTTGTAAAGAATTCTGTATTTTTGTATAATAAAATTGTTGACTGTAGCTCGAAAAAAAGATATATTCCTTAGTATGAAATCGGTACTTGAATACAAGGACTATCACCTCTTTATGCAGGATTACTATGACGAACGCAAACGTCTCGGTGCGTTCTCGTGGCGTGAATTCTGCAAGAGTGCTGGCTTTACTTCGCCGAATTTTTTGAAGCTTGTGTGCATGGGCCAGAGCAAACTCAGCAAGGTCAAAATAGACGATGTGGCGAAGGCCATGGGGCTTAGCGGCTACGAGGCGGATTACTTCCGCGAAATGGTCTTGTTCTGCAATGCAGACAAAGACGAGGCCAAGAAGGCGGCTCTCCTCGAAATGCAGAGGATTGCGTTGGAGCACAAGGTGCGCGTGGTCGATGGCGATGCTTTCCAGTATTATGAGTCCTGGAAGTATCCGGTTTTAAGGGAACTGATTCCGATGATGCCGGGGGCGACTCCCCGCGACATAGCCGATGCGTGCAAAGAACATGTGTCTGCCGAAGAAGTGCGCGATGTACTGAATTTCTTGGTGAAGGCCGGGTTCCTGAAAAAGGACGGTGAAAAGGTTTATTCGCAGACGGAACAGACTGTAATCGGTTCGCAAGAGGCTTTGCCTATCGCCATTCGGGCCATGCACAAAGAGATGGCGAATATGGCCGCCCGCGCCGTGGATTGCTATGCGCCGAACGAACGTTATTTTACGGGCGTCACGCTCAGCGTGAATCAAGAGGCTAGAGAAAGAATTGCAAAAGAACTTGATGCCTGCTGCAGAAAGGTGCTTTCGATTGCGAACGAATACAACGACCAAGATCAGGTCTGCCGAATCAACTTTCAGTTTTTCCCGGTAACGGACAATATTAAAGAGGTGCGCCATGCTTAAGAAGTTTGCACTTGCAGTCAGTTCCATATCCTCCATTTTCATGGTGGCCTGCTCCAGCGATAACGTGGCCGGCGGGACGATTGACCCCAATTCCATTGCCGAGGTTAGCAGCTCTTCCGAAAGCGTTCCGGATGTGAATCCAATCGTAACAAGTTCGTCCGCAGGTGAAAAGAATGTGGGCGGGTCCAGTTCGTCCGAAGCCATTGAGGATTCCGTTGCCAAATCCAGTTCGTCTCAAAAATCTGTCTTGTCAAGTTCTAGTTCCTCACAGGTGGGGCCGAAGAACATGAGCAGCAGTTCGATTGAAGATAAAGACCTTGTGCCGGATCCGATACCTGTGTCTTCTTCGTCGGAAGAAGTTGATGGCCGTAGCTCTTCGTCGGAATACCATAATCTTCGTGTCCATACAGAGGATTTCAGTTTGCAGTGCAAGGATTATTCACTCTATAATAAAAACGATATTCCCGTTGTCGACCCCGAAATCGAACCTCCTTCGGCTCGCTTCTACATGGATGGAAATTCAGAAGTGATTCAGTTTGAAAATGTCCAATTCGATGTTCCTTGCGACGAAGAACAACGGACATCATTCTTGAATGATGTCAACGAATCTGGCGCAATAGTAGGTCTTGATGGGAGTACGCTGTATGCAGCCTTTAGTCGGAGCAAGGGCTTGGATTATGGCTGTTTCTGCGTGGCAGATGCCGGATTCAAAATGGACCAGTTCTACCCTGGCATAGATTCTGCAGTCTTCGATAATCAAAGGGCGATTCCGTTAGGAAATTAATTAAAGGAGGAAATCATGAAAAAGAATTCGATTTTTGCAACAGTCGTCTCTGTTGCTGCTGCGATGACACTTTCGTTTGGCTTACTTGCTTGCGGCGATGATTCGTCTTCGGGCACGGCGCCTGAAGCGCCCGTGACAGGGAACAATAGTTCCGCGGTGGAGGAGTCTTCCTCTAGTGAACTTCCACCCGATACAACCTGTTGCAAGGTGACGAGTTCTTCTTCTAGCGAAGAACTGAGCTCGTCTTCGGTGTCGTCTTCTTCGCAAGAAGAAACCGTACAGCAGATTAACGATATCTTTGGAACGTGCCTCGATAAAAAGGTGGACCCTATGATGGATGCGACCTTGCCTCCTGTAGCCTATTTGGGTTATGAAGACGGAGACGATTCGGCGACGGTCGTTGTCGAGAATGTTTCGATGAATTGTAGGTCTATCAGCGGAACGGTAAGTATCATTAGGCAACCGATTGTCGGAAATATTTACCTTTCGGCATCCGGTGATACCCTTTATATGCAACAAGTGGCGCTTGATACCGTCAATGCCGAACCGGATTGCATTTGTGATTCCCGACTGATTTTTAAGGTGAAGGCTGATCCTGCATTCATCAATGCCACGATATTAGTTGCTGTTAAAGGCGGTGATTATGGCTACAGAATGGAAATTGTTAAGGCGTTCCCGCCTGATGAACAGGAACCGCGGGATTCTATTCCTGTCGCGCAGGATAGCATTCCCGAATCGACCTCGACAGATTTGGAGTTGAATGGCTATGCACGCGGCAAGTGCATGAATAATGACCTTGCCGTGAAGCCTGTTACAAAAAGTGCAGCCTCTGAGCTCCCCGAAGCAAGGCAGATTACTTACATGAACGGCGAAACTGTCTTGACTTTGGAAAACGTGACGGACTATTGCGGAATTGACGCGAAGGTTTCTCAGAAGATGGTCGGCGATACCTTGATGCTTGACTATTACGATGCAACCAGTGTAACCAAGTGCATTTGCAACTTTGATAAAATCGAATTCCTGATTGAACCGGAAAATGCAACTGCCCGATACGTCAAGTTCAAGGATGTTCTGTACTGGGTCAATGTGATTATGTACGAAGTTGACCCTAATTGGAAAGGGTAATTACTCCTTGCTACTCACGAAAAAACAGGTGCTCCCTTTGGAGCGCCTGTTTTACTTATATCCGAAAAAACGGTTTGATCTTGTCCGTGAGTAACAAAGCCCTCGGGTGTTAACCGAGGGCGGTTGCGAGAGCGAGGCAATATCACATTTTTAATCAGCGATAGAGCCGAGCGGTCTTATAGAAGTGCGAAGATCATACCCGGGCGGAAGTACTTACCAGCGGTGTACTTGAGTGCCGTGCTGTGGAGCAGCATGAACAGTGCGCTTGCTTCAACCTTATTGGCCTTCGCGATGCTGCCGAATGCCTTGGTGAAGGCGGGCAAGTTGCGCGGGAGCTTCGGACTGATGCGGCTGTCGGCAAGGAGGGCGCCCTTCTTCAGGAGTTCCTTGTGCATCTTGTCGGCGGCGGTGGCGCTGAGGCCGAAGGCCTTCACAAGTGCTTCCGGGTGCAGGCGGCAGGAGCCGTTGAATCCTTCCGGTGCGGCGAACGGAATGCGGGCTTCTTCGTAGAGGTTGCGGATCATGGAATCGCCCATGTCGGCAGCCTGCTTCTCGAGGCCGTGGTGCATCATGGCGCACATGATGCTGTACTGAATACCAATCCACACGTCGTGAGCCTGGAAGTTGAATTCGTCGAGCGGAGAGCCGTCCTTACGAACAAGGTTTGCGGCACCGATGAGCGGGCTGTTTGCCTTGTAGTTCGTGTTGAAGACACGGAGCAGGTTGGCCTTGGCCTTCTTCTCGTCGCTGATGGGCTTGAGACCCAGCAGGCGGAGGTACGTGTCGGCGAGCATCGTGTCGGCAAATACGTCGTCGCAGTCGTTGGCAATCTTTGCGTTCCAGCTGGCGGTAAAGGCGTCCTTGCACTGGGCGGTGAGCCATGCCTTCTTGAGGCCGCGGAGTTCGTTCTTGGAAAGTTCCACGTCGCTCGGGATAACGCCTGCGTTCAGCCATTCGTTGATGGTCTTGAGGGCGGCCTTCACGTTGTTGCCGTCGATGGCAAGCGTTTCCTTGATGGCGTCGGCGAGTTGCGGGAGCTTGTCTGCAACCACATCCTTCGCTTCCATCGGGGTCACGAAGAAGTGGTAGTAGCCTTCGGCTTCGTCCCACAGAGCTTCGTCGAATTCCTTGTTGGCGGCATCGGCCTTGGCGTTCCAGGTGTCGGCCTGTGCCTTATCTCCGAGGATTTCGGCAATCTTGGCGGCGGCGCGGAGGCCTGCAATCCAGAGGCTGCCGCAGTACACGGAAATGCCGTGGCTGGAGAGGTTGTCGAACGTGTCGTCGGTACCGTGGGTGAGCGGGAAGTTTTCGCCCTCGTTCACCATCTTTTCAAGGTACTGCATGGCGGCGTAGACGGCTTCCTTGCAATCCTGCAAGTTCTGCTTGTCTTGCGTCTTCACGTAGTGGCGCAGCACCATCAGCACGTACTTCGGAGCGAGATCCTTCCATTCCTTCACGTTGTGCCAGTCGTAGGCATCGGGTTCGGCGTCGAAGGGGCTTCCGAGGTCGTGAATCACGGCGCCGCGAACAGCGCGCGGGCCTTCTAGTTTCGGGTCCGGGAGGTCAGCGAACGGGTGGTTCACGTATTCGTGGTGACGGCGACGGTTGTCGTTCACGGCGAGAATAGCATCACCGAAGCGCTTCATCACCACGCCGTCGAGGCGCGGCATCAAAGCCATCAGGCTGAAGCTGCCGTAGAAGTAAACGTCGAGGGAGTTGAAGAACGGATAGTCGGCGCATTCACGGACGAGGAAGCGGTCGTCCTTGTCCCACACGGTGGCTTCGGCGAGGAAGCTGAGCGTGTTGATGGCGAGGCTCTTGAATTCGTCCTGCTTGGCGGCCGTCTTGTAGAGTTTGGCCACGGCCTTCTTCGGCACGAGAGCTTCGAATGCCTTGAGGCGTGCGTCCATGTTCTTGTCGGCGGCGAGGGCTTCGACCAGGATGGCGCCCACGCGGCCATAGGCTTCGGGGAAGAACGTGGTGTACTTCTTGGCGGAAGTAAGCTTGTTCAGCTTGATTTCGGGGAAGTCGAGCACCAGGTTGAACTGGAAGCTGACTTTCTGCTTCGGCTTCAAGACGGCGGTAACGGCGACAGCACCGGCCATCGTTTCGCGGCCGCTGTAAACGTTCTTGACCCAGGCTTCGCAAACGCGACCGCTACGGAGAGCGCCCTTCAGCACGCTGGCAGCGTCATCCTGGTAGAACATCGGCTTCACGGAAACGTTCAGGTTATCCTTCTTGTTCCAAGCGACAGACACGCCCATGCAACCGTTGAAATCGCTTTCGGCGAGCGGCTTTTCGTTGTAGAATTCGAGACCGCGGACTTCGCGGCCGTCCTTGGCCTGCTTGCTGAACTTCACGCCCTTCGGGAAACGTGCAGACGGAACGAGCACAAAGCTAGAGTCCTGAACGCCCTGACGGTCCTTCTTGGCCATGTAACCGGCGATGCAGTCCTGCACCTGCACGATGGTGATTTCGCGGGTTTCCTTGGTGGTATTTTCGAGAGTGAACACGGTTGCGTTCACCGGGAGGCTAGAAAGACGTTCGTCACCCGGAGTCACGTAGCTGGACTGGGTCTTGGTAATCTGCACGCCCTTGCCTTCGTACTTGGTTTCGCTCACCGGATAGAGGGCGGCGTACTGCATCTTGGCGGCATCGTAACCGGCCTGGCCCAAGAATTCGCTGTCGTTTGCCCAAGCGGCGGTGAGGGCACCCTGACGCACAACCTTTTCGCCCACGACGCCGTTGAAGAAGTCAATGACGGCGCTGCGGTTGAGTTCGGCACCGGCCTTGTTCAAGAGAGCTGCGGTGCGGTCGCTCCATTCAATGTGCCAGCGTTCAAAGTCGGCAGAGTTGTTCTTGAAGAAATCCTTTTCGGCGATGGCCTTGTTGAGCTTGGCCTCGGCCTTCTTCTGGTTGGCGAGATCAGCGGCGCTGAAGAGTGCTTCGCCCTTGGCGTCCACCAGCGGGTACTTGGCGAGCATTTGCGTAAAGCCTGCGAAGTCGCCGATTTCGAGAGTGGCCTTTGCATCAACCACGGATTCGCGGAAGAAGAAGTTGTTGAAGCGGAGGTCAGAGGGCTTTTCGGTGCGAACCTGCACGCCCGGCATCACGTTCATCACGGGAGTGGTGCCCGCAGGCGTTGCGGTGAATGTCGAGCCGATACCGCCGACAGCAATACCCGTGGTAGAAGGGGTCGTAGAAAGCGGGGTGTACCAGGGCTGGATAAATTCCACGGCGAGGCCCGGGGTCATCAGCTTCTGGACGGAACCGGCCTGTTTGGCGCCGGCGAGGTAATCTTTAATGCTCATAGTCAATTCCATGAATTGGGGTTAAATTTTTACGAGTATAAAATTAAAAATTCTAGAGGCTAGCGAATAGCGCAAACCCACAAAAAGTGTTTACAAAATGGAGCCTCGCAAAAAAGCCCCTGGCGGTTAAGCCTTGGGCGGTAATGAACGTGATAGAGCCGAGCGGTCTTACCGTGAGCAACAAACGCCTCGTATTAACGAGGCGTGGTTGCGAGAGCGAGGCGAAGTCACATTTTAATGAACGTGATAGAGCCGAGCGGTCTTAAAAAGTAAAGCCTGCAAAAATATTATCACTTAAGAATGGTAACGCACCCAACACAATCACGGCAACCGTCAAGAGCCCAATCACACCGCGCTGGCGCTTGGTCATGCGGAGCGGATTCAGGTGTTCGTCGGTCTCGTCAATCCAGGCGCTCTTGATCAGCTGCAAGTAATAATACAGCGCGAGCACGTTGTTGAGGACTGCGAATGCCACGATGCCGTAATGTCCGGTAGATGCCCCGCTGAAGAACAGGTGGAACTTACCGAAGAAACCTGCAAGCGGCGGAATGCCAGCCAAGCTGAACATGGCAACGGCCAGTGCGATTGCAAGCATCGGCTTCTGCTTGGAAAGCCCGCGCAGAGAATTGAACGTTTCTTCGCGGTGGTGCCCGATGATGCCGAAGATAAAGAAGGCGAGGTAGTTCGAAACCGCATACACGAACAGGTAGTAAATGATAGCGGTCTTTGCGGTGGCTGCCGGACCGAGCAGGGCGACCATGATGTAGCCGGCCTGGGCAATCGAGCTGTAAGCCATGAAGCGACGAAGCCTGCTCTGCTTGAGGGCGCCGAGGTTACCGACAAAGAGCGTTGTTCCGGCAAGCAATGCGATGAACGGGGCAATCTGTTCCTGAATCGGAGCGAGCGGGCCGTAAACGAGCATCACGAGGAACGCAATCGCGGTTGCCTTCGAGGTCACCGAGAGAATGGCGGTTACCGGAGTCGGGGCGCCTTCGTAGACATCGGGTGCCCAAGTGTAGAACGGGAACAAAGTCAGCTTGAAGCCGATGCCTGCGAACAGGAACAGCACCGCAATCCACAGCAGGGGAGAGGTGCCTGCGGCGATGGCTTGCTGGATCGCTTCGAAATGGATGGAACCGGCAAAGCCGTAAAGGTAGCTGAACCCGAACAGTTCGAAGGCGGTCGCGACAGAGCCCATCAAAATGTACTTGGTCGCGGCTTCGGAGCCGTATTGGTCGCGCTTGTTCCAGGCAGCAAGAGCGTACATCGGGATGGTTGCGATTTCGAGGCCCAAGAAGAACGTGAGCATATCGCAGGCCGAAACCACCGTAAATCCGCCGAAGGTGGCGAATGCGACTGTACCGATGAATTCTGCAATCTGGTGCATGGCGGGCTTACCGTCGCCACTGTGGTCAAAGTAGTCTTTAGCAAGCCAAATGCCGAGAATGGCAGACACCATCAAGACTTCGCGCATTAAAACGCCAAAGGTATCGATGTGCCAGTTGGTGATGAAGAATCTGCCGGCTCCGCCTGTAAGCGGAATCAGGTTCAGCAGGATGAAAATCAGAATGAATCCGATGTTTCCGATTCTCCAAGGAACCTTGGAACGGTCAGAACAGAACAGCCTGCTTCCGATCACGATAAACGGGAAGAGCAGAAGCAGCAAATCGGGAATGACAAAATTGGGAATGCTGAACATTATAAACCTATCTTGGTAAAGATGGGGGCGATGCTTTGGTCAAGCATGTCTGCAATCCATCCGGGGAAAACGCCAATCAAAAGTAAACATGCCACAAGAACAACCACTACGAGTTTTTCGCGGAAACAAGCGTCGGTAAGCGTTTCGTACTTGGCGGGCATGTTGCCGTGCAACATGCGGTTTGCCGTCTGCAGGATGTAAACGGCGGTCGTCGTAATTGAAAGGATTGCAAGCACGGTCACCACGCGCGTCAGCGTAGAGTCTTGCTGGAAGGCTCCGATAAAGATGTTGCTTTCGGCAATGAATCCGCTGAAGCCCGGCAGGCCAAGGCCCGCAAAGCCAGCAATCACAAAGCCCACGCCGAGGAACGGGAGCTTGCGCATAATGCCGCCCATTTCGGTAATGTCGCGGGTATGCGTGCGTTCGTAAATCATACCAATCGTTGCGAAGAAGAGTCCCGTCAAGAATCCGTGAGAAATCATCTGGAGAGATGCACCGCGAAGACCCACAGGAGTCATGGCAGCGAGACCCAAGAAGATGAGGCCCAAGTGGCTAATGGAACTGTAGGCCGTAATGTACTTGAGATCTTTGTGGCGGAGCGCAATGAAGGGGCCAAGTACCACGTTAAAGATTAAGAGTGCCACTACGTACGGGAGCCAAATCTTGGCGGCTTCCGGCATCAGGAACATGGCAACGCGCAAGCAGCCGTAGGCACCCATCTTCATCATCACGCCGGCGGCAAGCATCGAAACCGCAGTCGGTGCGGCCGAGTGACCGTCCGGGCTCCAGAAATGGAACGGGAACAAGGAACTGGAAACTGCGAAACCCATGAACATGAGCGGGAAAGCCCACATCTGGTAATCCATCGGGAGCGTGACCTTGGAAAGTTCCACAAGGCTGAAGCTGTTGATTCCGCTTTCGAAATAAAGTCCGAACAGCGTTGCCAGAATCATGGAAGATCCGAAGGCAAGCGTCAACGTCAGTTTTTTACCGCCGTAGTCCTTGCGGCCGGAACCGTAGCCTGCAATCATCAGGTACATGCAGAGCGCTTCCATTTCGTAGAACACGAAGAACAGCACCAAGTCCATGCTCATGAACACGCCGTAGACGCTTGTAGCGAGCAGCTGGATGAGTGCGAAGAATACCTTTTGGTTGCCCTTGATATGCCAGCTCACCAGAATGCCTGCCCAGACAATGACAGCGGTGAGGAACAGCAAGAACATGTTCAGACCGTCGGCGCCGACGGCATAATGGGCGTTAAAGGCGTGCAACCACGGAATGTCCATGTAGTAATGGAGCAAAAGCGGCGCAGATTCCTTGGCGGCAGAGTCGATGCCAAGCGTGTAGAGCCTGTAGGTAAGGTAGCCGACAAGCAGCAACACGAAAGTTCCCGAGACGGCGTGAATCGTCTTGAGTAGGGATTCCTTTTGCGAAGAAATCGGTGCGCAGACTAAGACCGTGAAAAGCGGGATAATCCAGATGAGGTTAAAAAGCAAAGTATCCATAGTCAAACCTGCTTAAATAGGAAGCTGCCCCAAGAAACGCCACAGGATCACGCCGACAATAAGCGTGCCCAGGTAAAAACTCAGGTTTCCGCTCTGTGCGTAGCGCACGAGGTCGCCGAGCTTGTGCGTGAACCACACGACAAACGCGAGGATTCCTTCGATAATATAGTCTTGAATAAAGCGTGCCACGCGGGCGATGCCGCCAATCACGAACTGGCGAACCACGGCGTAGTACATTTCGTCAAAGTAGAACTTATGATAAACGATCTTGTAGAGTCCGCTTCGGTTGGTGTCGTCAAGCGCACGCTCGATTTTTGCCTTCGGGCTTGCGTAGAAGAACCAGGCAATCAAAAGGGCGACAGCGGCAACACCGACAGCTGCGTACGGAATCCATTCGGCGTGGGGAAGCATCACGAGCTGCGGCACGCGAAGCCTACCCGGCACAAAGTAGTGTTCGAAGAGTCCCTTGCCCAGGAGACCGCTCAACAGGGCGGGCACGGCAAGAATCACGATCGGAAGCGTCATGAAGAAGTCTTCGTGCACATGGCCTTCGGCAACGGACTTGCAACGCGGTGCTCCATGGAAGGCGAGGAAGAACAGACGGAACATGTAGAAGGTGGTAAGACCGCTCGTGAGGAGAGCCAGACCGAATACCACGTAATGGTGACCCTGGAAGGCTGCCAAGATGATCTCGTCCTTCGAGAAGAATCCGGAGAACGGCGGAATGCCTGCGATGGCGAGTACGCAAATGAGGCTGCTCCAATAGGTGAGCGGCATTTTCTTGCGGAGGCCGCCCATGGCATCCAAATCATTCGTATGCACCTGGTGAATCAAGCTACCTGCAATCAAGAACAGGGCGCACTTGAAGAAGGCGTGCGTAAAGATGTGGAAGGTGGAGGCTGTCCAGCCGGTGGTAATGACGGCATCGCCAATCTTGCAGGCGCCAAGTGCAAACATCATGTAGCCCAGCTGAGAAAGCGTGGAGTAGGCGAGAATGCGCTTGATGTCTTTTTGCGTGCAGGCAATGACCGCGGCGAAAATCATGGTGAAGGCGCCCACCCACATAATGAGCGTGAGCGAATTGCCACAGACGGCGAAGAACGGGAAGAGTCTTGCGACCAGGTAAACGCCAGCGACCACCATGGTGGCACTGTGGATGATCGAAGACACCGGAGTCGGACCTTCCATGGCGTTTGGAAGCCAGATATGCATCGGGAACATGGCCGACTTGCCCCAGCCACCGGTAAAGATGAGAATGGAACCGATAACGAGGGCGTCTGCCTTGCTGACCACCATCAGGCCCAAGTCAATGGTTTGTTCCTTGAAAACGCTCAAGGTAAGGCCATTGAGGGCAAAAAAGTCGAAACTCTGCACCACATAGCTCACGATCACGATGCCGAGCAAGAAGAAACTGTCGGCAAAGCGGGTGAGGATGAATGCTTGCTTCGAAGCGCTCACGGCCGAGGGCTTGTGATACCAGAAACCGATCAGCAGATAGCTGGATACACCCACGAGTTCCCAGAAGATAAACATCTGGAAAATGTTGGTGGCAGCAACGAGCCCGAGCATGCTGAAGCTGAACAGCGAAAGCAATGCAAAGAATCGGCCGGCACTGCGGTCGCCCTTCATGTAGCCAATGCTGTAGATATTCACGAGGAACGAAATCACCGTGACAACCACGAGCATCATGACCGAAAGCGGGTCAATCAAAAGTCCGATGTTTGCGGCAAAGTGATCTGCAAACTTGAGGAACGGAATGTTGAAGAGAACCGCCTTTTGCGGGGCAAATGTCGAACTGAAATAGTGTACGGCGACGATCAATGCCGAAATCATGGCGATGCCGTTGCCGATGACTGCAAATGTGGCTGCAGCCTTGTCCGATTTGCGGCCGAGGAAAAGACCGTTAACCGCAAAGACCAAAAGCGGCATCAAGAAGATTAAATAGCTGATGGAAACGTCGTTAATCATGGAGGTCCCTCAACTGTTCAACGTCCAGACTCTTGTAGCGGCGGTACATCGACACGATAATGGCAAGGGCAATTGCCATTTCACAGGCGGTCACGGCAATCACGAAGATGCTGAACAGGGCGCCTGCGGTGGAGTCGCTCGCGCTAAAGTAGGCAAACGAAATAAAGTTAATGTTCGCTGCATTCAGCATGAGTTCGATCGAAATCAGCATGCCAATCAGGTGACGGCGGCGCATTAAGCCCCACACGCCAATACCAAACAGCAAGAAAGCAAGAATAAGGCAATTCATTAAAGTCATTCTTCGTCCTCCTTGCCTTTGCGGGCAATCGTGATGGCACAAATCAAGGTCATCAAGAGAAGGATACTCACGACTTCGAACGGAATCACGAATCCGTCTTCGCCGTAGCCAAGCAATCTAAATGCGAATGCCTTCAGCGAGGCGTAGCCTTCGGGCGCGGCCACAGCTCCGCTCGAAAGTCCTTCGATCGGAAGCAGGCACTTGACCATCACAAGAACAAAGATAATCGAGAGCGCAAATGCGGCGAAAATTCTCGGAATCTTCACTGCGAAGGCGTCTTCGCCGAGGCGGCTTGTGAGTAGAATCGTGAATACCACGAAAATCACGACGCCGCCCACATAGACCATCACCTGGGCGAGTGCGGTAAATTCCGCATGCAAGAGCAGGTAAAGGATTGCTGTAGCGACGAAGCTGAAAATCAGGAATACGGCGCTTTGCAAAATGTTCTTGACCGCGACCGTGCAAACAGCCGTTACAAGAATAATGAAGGCGACCACGTAAAATGCCAAATCCATTCCGCCAGTGGGGAAGGCGACATTTTGCGGGATTAAATTGGAAAGCGATGCAAGCATTAGCCTTGGCCCTCCTTTTTATTAAGAATCATTTCGAGCGTATTCGGGTCGGTGGTGGCGACTTCGAATGCCTGGCTCATGCGGATAGCGCCAAACGGGCAGGCTTCCACGCAGAGCCCGCACTGGGTGCAGCTCGCAAAGTGGTAAACATAGCGACCGAGCACCTTTTTGCCGGCGATATTCTTGGTCGAAAGCACGTTGATCGAGGCGTTCGGGCAGGCGCGTTCGCACATGCCGCAAGCGGTGCAGTGGTTGTTGCCTTCGGCGTCTTCGATCATTTCGAGGCGGCCGCGGTAACGTTCGTGCATCTTGAGCGTCTTCCTGTTTTCAGGATACTGCTCGGTCACGATGCGTCTGGGGTCAAAGAAATACTTGAGCGAAACGGAGAGACCGCAAATCAGGCTCCACGGGCCCGTAATGCAGCGCTTCAGGTAACGCTTGATGTATCTACGTGTTGAAAGTCTTTCTTGCATATTATCCTACAAAAATCATCCACACGGCGCCGGCGGCGAGGAGCACCAGGTTCACCGGCAAAAGGAATTTCCATTCAAAGTCCATGAGCTGGTCCACACGCGGACGCACAAAAGTCCAGCGCACCATCATGTAGCACCAAATCATAAAGTAAATCTTCGCGAAGAGCCACACGACTCCGGGCACCATCTGCAGAACGCCATCGATTGCGGCAACGCCGATGCAGGGGGCATGGAATCCACCCAAGAAACAGGTGGCGGCAAGTGCCGAGTTCGTGACCAAGGCGATGTATTCGGCCAGGTAGAACATGGCAAACGGGGTGCCGTTGTATTCCGTGTGGTAACCACCGGTCAGTTCCTGTTCTGCTTCGGCGATGTCGAAGGGAGCGCGGTTCATTTCGGCGGTACTAGAAATAAAGAAGAGAATAAAGGCGATAAAGCCGAGCACCGGAATCTTGAAGATAAACCAGTCAAGAACCGTGCCGTCCTGGGCCTGGGCAATGTCCATCAGGCTTGTAGAACCCGAAATCATCACGACGAACAAAAGAATCATCGCGAAAGAAATTTCGTAGCTGATCATCTGGGCGCCGCTACGGAGAGCACCGAGCAAGGAATACTTGTTGTTGCTGCTCCAGCCGCCAAGCAAAATGCCCAGCACACCAAAGCCGTTCACTGCGATAATCATCGGAATGCCCATATCGATGTCGGCGACAATCAGGTTGTGGTCGAACGGAATCAGGGCTGCGATAATGAACGGGGCAATCAGCACAATCAGCGGTGCTACATAGAACATCAGCTTGTCGGCGCCGCTCGGGGAATAGACTTCCTTGAAGAGCATCTTGATCACATCGGCGATGGTCTGCAGAGTACCGTGCCAACCGAGACGCATGGGGCCCAAGCGGCATTGCACGTGAGCGCAGACCTTGCGTTCCATGTAAATCAGGATCGGGGCGGAACCGATGTTCACGGCGCAGACTGCGATAATGCAGAGGAGCGCGTTAATTAAGAAGGCGGCAATGCTGTCGAGGGTTGCGTTGTGCAATGCGTCCGGCAAATAAGCGGTAAGCTTCGGAACCCAATCGCGAACGAAGTCGCCTACAGGATGTGTAATAGAAGGTACAAACATATATTACCTGTCAATCTCTGGAATCACCGGGTCAAGCGTTGCCATGATGGTTACAAGGTCCGAAATCTTGTGGCCCTGCGCCATCTTGTTGAGGGCGGCAATGTGCGGGAAGCTCGGTCCACGCGTGTGAATACGGTAAGGCTTCTCGCCGGTTGTGGCGGCCACCACGTAAGTGGCATACAGACCCTTTGCGGTTTCAATCTCGCTATAGTAGCGACCGACCGGAAGGCGCACCGGCTTTTCCTTGGAGCGCCAGGGGCCTTCTTTCGGGAACTTTTCGATGCACTGGTACAGAATGCGCATGGATTCGTGAATTTCGGCGATACGCACCGTGTAGCGGTCATAGCAGTCGCCGGTGTAGGTCACGGGCACGTCAAACTGCAACTGATCATAAATGCTGTAGGGGTTTGCCTTACGGACGTCGAAGTCGACGCCGCTGGCACGAAGTACCGGGCCGGAGCATCCGTAAGCGATGGCGTCTTCGGCGGAGAGTATGCCGATGCCCTTGCTGCGTTCGAGCACGATGATGTTCTTCGAAAGGAATCTTTCGTAGTCCTTCATTGCGCCTTCCAAGTGCTTGAGGAATGTCTTGACGCGGTCGATAAAGTTTTCGGGAACGTCGAAGCGGCTGCCACCCGGTCTAAAGAAGTTGGTGGTCAGGCGCGATCCGGTGACTTCTTCCAGAATGTCGTGGATCATTTCGCGTTCCTTGAAGCCGAACAGCAAGCAGGTCTGGCCGCCCAAATCGCCGCCGAAGCAGCCGAAGAACACCAGGTGGCTGGCGATACGTCCGAGTTCCGAAAGCATCACGCGGATGTATTCGCCCTTTTCGGGCACGCCAATGTTCATGCCTTTTTCAAGAGCGATGACAACACCCAGGTTGTTTTGTATTGCCGTCAAATAGTCCTGACGGTCGGACATGGCGATGTACTGCAGGTAGCTCATGGATTCCGCCTGCTTTTCCATGCCACGGTGGATGTAGCCAAAGTGCGGCACGACTTCCACGATGTTTTCGCCGTCCATACGCAGGGCCAAGCGGAGAGCACCGTGGGTACTCGGGTGCTGCGGACCCATGTTGATAAAGAATTCTTCGGTATTGGTGTCGCGGGTAATCTTGAATCCCGGCGGGAGTCTCGTTATACTCATACGGGTCTCCTAATCATTTCGGGGTGCGTAAAGTCCTTGCGCAGCGGGTAGCCCACAAAGTCCTTGTCCAAGAAGATGCGGCGCAGGTCGGGGTGACCTTCGAAGTTGATGCCGAACATGTCGTAGACTTCGCGTTCCTTGACTTCGGCGCCCGGGTACAGGTGGCTGATCGTCGGAACGGTTCCGAGCAGCGATGTCGGGCGGTCTTCTTCGGGAATGTTGAAGTTCTTCTTGATTTGCACGCAGAAGAATACCTTGTGGCCTTTTTCGAGGCTGCGGAGCTGCGTCACCATGTCAAAGTGGTCGTCGTAGTCGATTGCCGTGACGTCAATCAGGTAATTCATCTTGAATTCGGGATCGTTCTTCACGTATTCTACGGCAGGCAAGTAGTCTTCCACGTCAATCATCACTTCGAGCGGTCGGTCGGCCGGCATGGCGGCCACCACGTCTTCAATCGGGTCTTCGCTGTGCGTGTGCACGGTAATGCCCGGGAACTTCGCCTTGAGTTTCTTGTAAATGTCGAGCTGGCTTAAACCAAAGCGCTTGCAGGCGACACGTTCCACTTCGGGGAAGTCTTCCTTTTTCACGCGTACGGGCTTGAAACTGCTCTTGTAATCCGGATTTTCTTCCTTGAACTTTGCGCGGGCTTCGGCCATTTCCTCGTCCTTGATTCGTTCGAGGGCGGCCCAGGCCTTGGCGGCTTCACGGTAGCGGTCCATGGTCGACACGTTACGCACGTCGCCTTCGTGCCAAGGATCGCGGCAGGTTTCCTTCAAAATCTTTTCGCGCAGCGTCAAAAGTCCGTGGAACAAGGCTTCGGGGCGAGGCGGGCAACCGGGAACGAACACGTCCACCGGAATCAGGTTCTGCGCCCCGCGCACCACAGCGTAGTTATCGTAAATGAACGGGCCACCGCTGATGGTGCAGGCGCCCATCGCAAGCACGTACTTGGGGCCGGGCATTTGTTCCCAGAGCATCTGGAGAGCGGGCGCCATACGGCGGGTAATGGTTCCTGCGATAATGAAAAGGTCCGCCTGGCGGGGCGAAGCGCGGAACACTTCGGAACCAAAGCGGGCGATATCGTAGCGGGCCATGGAGCTACTCATCATTTCGATGGCGCAGCAGCTGGTGCCGTAGGTGAGGGGCCAAATCGAGTTTGCTCGGGCCCAGTTTACAACGTAGTCTATCGCGTTGACGACATACTTGCCGCCCGGGATAGGATCTAAAATCTTAGGAGCTAGGTTTATAATTCCCATAGGGTTATTCCCACTTAAGGATTCCTTTCTTCCATGCGTAGGCAAGGCCCGAAACGAGGATTGCCATGAAAATCACGAGGTCAATGACTACGACTTGAGGAGGTAGCGGAGTGTTGCCTGCCATAATCTCTTTGAAGTTCGCCATGACCGGGAACAGGAACAGCGCTTCGATGTCGAAAACGAGGAACAGCAAGGCAAAGAGGTAGTAACCTACCTTGAACTGGATTCGAGCGTTTCCGATGGTTTCCATACCGCATTCGTAGGGCGCCATCTTGTTTTTGGTATTCTTGGTGCGGTAACCGAGCAGAAGCCCCGTAACGGTAGCCGCTGCCGCGATAAACGCGCCCAGGAAAAGGAAGATTGAAAGGATGATGTACTCTGACATTTCTTGTGTCTCTTGTCTTTCGTCTCTCGTTTAGTAAAAGTTCTGTAGCTCTTGAACCGTCCCGAATAACGTGTTTCCTATCTGGAATCGGTCCAGCACGTGTTTGAGCAAATCCTTGAATTCGTCAAGCGTGGCTGCGTTCATTTCGTTCAGTTTTTCCTGAATGGTGTTCACGTAACCCGAGGCGACCGGCTTGGTCTTTAGGTCTTGCATTTCGCCGGCCCAGCGCTGTAGCATCTGGTCGGTTTCGATTCGGGCAATCACATAGCGTGTGGTAGATAGTAGCTCTTGCAAAAAGTGAACCAAGAAGATTTCTTCTTGCAATATACCCCAGCGCTTGTCCTTGGAATACATGGCCTTGTTTTCGGCCTTGCCGTAAAAGATGGCGGCCTGCGCGTATTCCAGGCAGGTCATGATTAGCCTTTCGTAGCGCTTGATTTCTTTGCTCAGGTTCTGGAACCAGATGGTGTCGGCCACCGGATTCTTTTCGCTCCGCTCAGCGACTTCGTTTGGAAATATGGCCCTGAACGCGTAGTACACTTCTTCGTAGTAGCGGTTGCGCATACGACAGTTGAAGGCACGGTTCTTAAGCGTGTAGTCGCTGTGGTGGAGCTTTGAAATCATGATTTTACCACCTGTTTTACGCCCGGAATATTCTTGATAGCGTTAATGATTGTGTCGACTTGTTCCTTGCGGAAGGCCTTGAACACCAGTCGGATTCTGCCGGAGTAGTGTTGGCTTGCCGCAGTCACGCGGTCGAGGAATACGTTGGCACGCTTGAGTTCCTGCAACACGTCGAACGTAATGTTCTTGCGGTTCTCGGTTTCGATCGTGAGGTGGGTTTCGAAGGAATGCTTGATATCTTCGCTCCATTCCACCGCAATGCGCTGTTCCATCGGCAGGTTCTTGAGCTGCGGGCAGTCCGTATTGTGGACTTCGATACCGATCTTGGGCCGTAGAACGCCGACCACCGGGTCGCCCGGAATCGGGCTACAGCACTTGGCAAAATGCACCACCAAACTGGTTTCTTGCCCAATCTGCAGAGGCATTTCGTCGCGGTGCTCGGCCTTGGCGTCCTTGTTGAACATGGGGAAGAATCGGAGCGAGTTCGATTCCTTCTGTGTGGTTTCGCCACCGTTCAAAAAGCGCTGGATGTCCGCGAGTGGAAGTTCGCCCTGGCCAATGCGTTCAT
The DNA here is from genome assembly GCF_002210295.1 of Fibrobacter sp. UWB5. Lineage (NCBI taxonomy): Bacteria > Pseudomonadati > Fibrobacterota > Fibrobacteria > Fibrobacterales > Fibrobacteraceae > Fibrobacter > Fibrobacter sp. UWB5. The sequence continues at coordinate 265,417 of NZ_MWQH01000002.1, forward strand.
AAAAGTCGTCGATGGTGGGCGTGCCAAAGTATTTGCAAATGCTCTCTTCGGAGGGACGCTTGCTCTTTTCAATCTTCTGCAGGCGCATTTCGCGGACCCAGATTTCCTTACCCAAGTCCAGAGCCTGCTTCATGATGCTGTTTTTCATCCAGCGGCGCAGTTCCTGTTTGGCCTTTACGGTCTTGACCATGTCGAGCCATTCGGGGCTGGGTTCCTGGTTCGGACTCTTGAGTACTTGGATGGTGGCTCCGTGTTCGATTACCGTGTCGAGGTTCACCACCTCGTCGTTAATCTTGGCTCCAATACAGTGGAGGCCGAGTTCGGTATGCACTGCAAATGCGAAGTCCAAAACGATGGAACCCTGCGGGAGTTCAATCGAGGTTCCCTTGGGCGTAAATACGGTCATGCCGGTGGGCTTCAAGTCCACCTTCAAAAAGTCGAGGTATTCCTTGCTGTCCGAAATTTCGGACTGGAGCTTGACCATGTGGTTCAGCCATTCCAGTTCTTCGCCTTCGTGCTGGGTTTCCATCTTGTAGGCCCAGTGGGCGGCGAATCCCTTTTCTGCGGTCAGGTCCATGTCCTTGGTTCGGATCTGGACTTCGACCATCTTGTTTTCGGGGCCGATCACGGTGGTGTGAATGCTCTGGTAAAGGTTCGGCTTCGGGGTCGCGATATAGTCTTTAAAGCGACTCTGCAAGGGCGTCCACAGGTTGTGGACGTAGCCCAAGGCCAGATAGCATTCGGGAATGGTTTCTACAATGATGCGAATGGCGAAAATATCGAAGATGTCTTCGAACTGGCATCCGCGGCTAAGCATCTTGTTGTAGATACTGTAAATGTTCTTGGTACGGCCCTGGATGGTGCAGTCGAAATCTTCGAGTGCCATCTTGATCTGCAAAGGGCCAATCACCGACTGAATGTACTTTTCGCGGGATTCCTTGTTCTCGATGAGCAAGTTCACCAGCTTCTGGTATTCGTCGGGGTTTACGTACTTGAAACTTAAATCTTCGAGTTCGTTCTTGAGCTTATAAAGACCGAACCTGTGCGTGAGCGGAATGTAGATGTCGAGCGTTTCTTGCGCGATTGCCTGGCGCTTTTCGGGCTTCATGTACCGCATGGTGCGCATGTTGTGGATGCGGTCTGCGATTTTGATCATGATGACCCGAGGGTCTTTCGCCATGGCGACAATCAGCTTTCGGTAGGTTTCCGCCTTTTGGGCGGTCTTGCTCGATTCCTGGGCGGCTGTAATCTTGGTGACGGCATCCACCATAAAGGCGGTGTCATCGCCGAATTTTTCTGCAATTTCTTCGAGGGAGTGATCGGTATCTTCGACCACGTCATGGAGCAACCCGGCCAAGACCGTCGACTGGTCCTGTTTGAGGTCGGCAAGGATTTTTGCCACTTCGTAGGGGTGCTCGGTATAGGGCATGCCGCTCTTGCGGTATTGACCTTCATGAGCCTCGGCGATAAAGGCAACAGCCTTCTCAAGAATCCCGCGATCCAGGTTCGGATTCTTCTTTAAAAGCACGTCAACGATGTGCGTTTGGTTCGATGTGAGGCTCGCTTGTAACATCAGTATAAATAATATCTAAAAATTCGCTCTTTGATTTGTGAAATTTTGCGAAATAAGCGAAAAATAAGGGTTTTTGAACGTTTCGCTGTTGTTTTTCTGTACAACGCTTTATTTGGTCAAGATATTGTAAATCAGGGTGAAAAAACTATCTTACGTCCAAGCTAAAAATACAAGGCTAGGGCCGGTTTGGAGACTGAAAACTCTAGCAAAAAGAGCCGCACCGAAAAAGGTGCGGCTCTTGCTTTTTTTAGGTGATAGATGTTTTTGGCTTATGCGCCGGCGTCTTCCAAGCGTTTTACATGACAGTAGGCCAATTCCTTCGTTTTTTCGTCACGTAAGTGCAGGCTGGAGCCTTCGCAGTAGCGCCAGTATTTACAAGTCTTGCAGTCGCCAATCTTGGCCCAGCTGCGGTCACGCATCACCTGGTAACGCTTCTGCCAGACTTCCCACAGGTCGTCCTTGTAAATGTTGCCCTGGATATAGTCGCCGCGCAGGCTCGGACAGGCCGAAATGCTGCCGTCGCAGAGCACAGAAGACACGTTCACGCCGGCACGGCAGAAGAACGGGTAGTTGCGGGCATCTTTTTCGTAGCTGCCGAGGAATCCTTCGCAGCCATAATTCACGTTAATCACGTTCAGTTTCTTGACTTCGCGAATAAAGTCGAATACCTGGCGGAATTCCTGGTTCGTAAGCTGGAACAGCGGATTGTCCTTGGCGCGGCCCTTCGGGAACACGGTCGCGATTCTCCAGCGTTTTACGCCGATTTTCAGGAGCATGTCGAGAATCTTCGGGAGTTCTTTCAGATTCTGGCGGTTCACGCAGGTCATCACATCGAAGGTGAGACCTTCGGTGTGAGCGGCCATGTCAATGGCCCGCAACGCTCGCTCAAAGCTATGCGGGTCGCCGCGGAAATGGTTGTGGCTCTCTTGCAGGCCGTCGAGGCTGATCGTGAGCGAGCGTAGACCTGCGTTCAGCAGGCGCGTGTAACGCTCGGGCGTCATCGCAAGCGCGTTAGAAACCATGCCCCAGGGGTAGCCGCGCTTCTTGATTTCCATACCGCATTCTTCGAGGTCCGGACGCATCAGGGGTTCGCCGCCGGTAATCACCACGATAAAATGCTTCGGGTCAATGTGCGGGGCGAGTTTATCCAGCACGCCCATGAAGTCTTCGCGAGGCATGTCGGGGATGGCGTCCTTCACGCAGTCGCTACCGCAGTGCAGGCAGTGCAAGTTGCAGCGGAGCGTGCATTCCCAGAAAAAGTAGGTAAGAGGGTGCGCCTTGATTTCGTTGTGGCGGTAAAGGCGATAAGCTTCGAGAGCGAGTTTTTTCTTAAGAGAGAGTTGCATAAATCCTAATGACGTTCTTTGGGGTAATATTTCTTGTTGAATTCGTTTTTGGTGTAGGTGACGCTTTCACCCTGTTTGTCAATGCATTTGATATCTGTTTCGCCATCGTTTCTAGTGCAAGTAACACCATCTTTGCATCGATACATGTTGGTGCATGTTGAGGTTACTCCGTATACAGGGCACATGGCTTCAAGATCACAAACCGTCAGATTGGTGTTGGGGTTTGATGTTGCCAGGCATTGGTTGATTTGATCTTCGATATCCTTTAGCTTGTCTTCATAAATCTTTTGACATTCTTTGTCCAGGGCGGGTTTGTTCTTTTCCCATTCCTCTTTCATCGTCAGGTAATCGAGATATTCCTGCGTCGGACGCGTGATTCCGTCGCTGCAAACTTCATTTGTGTGAATTTGGATCGGAGCGCCATATAGTGCGACAAACGAGTCAAGTTCTTGCTGCAAATCGGCGATGCACTGTGGAACCGAATTCAATGTATTTACAGTGCTGTCGATTTTGCGACTGCTTTCGTACTTAGCTTTTTCTTCAGCGTCCATTTTAGCGATATCGGCTGAATAGGAGGGCGGGTAATACGCTATGGCCGAATCTCCGGGCACGCAAGTGACATCGCCTGAGCTGGAGCTTGCCGCTACGGAGGAACTGGAACTGTTGCGGAACTTGGCGGCGTATTCGTCCCAAGTGTATAGCATTTGGCCCTCTTGCAGCAGTTTTCCGTCTTCTTTATTTACAAGGGGGTTCTCGACGGGGTCGTGTACTATACGGGTCTTGCCGTCGGAACATTCATATTTCAGGTTGATTTCAGGCCTTACACAAGATGGTGTCCCATAGAGAGGGACTCCGTAGAGGGGGGCAAACTCATCGTCGTTAGCAGCCCCTTTTTTTGAATAGTTGTCATAGAGAAGGCAATTGCCCGGGAATACCCTTTCGTCGGTGTATTTGCAGGTGATGTTTGTGTCGCTAGCGAGCTTGTAACGGTCCGTTGCCTCCTCGCTGGAACTGGATTCTTCGGATAATTCACTGCTGGAGCTGGATTCTCCGAATACGGGCTCATCTCCGTAAACCGGAGGGTTGAAGAATTCGCTGCTGGACGAATCTCCATTCTCGGTTCCGTTTGTCTCGCTAGAACTAGATTCTTCGTTGTTCGAATCGCTGCTTTCGGGTTCGTCGTAGCAACCGTCCGGAGGGCATCCGTAAAGCGGAGTGTCCTCGGTTGTTTCGCTACAGCTGGCCCAGAAGAATGCGGTCAGCGTGAGAGCAATTTTTTTCCAGTGATTGTAAAACATACTTTATTCCCCCTTAATAGATGTTGTATCCACCTTAATAAAGATTTCACCATCTAGCTTTGCGGGGCAATCGATAATGGGGTGGCAGCCTGCAAGTGAATCCTGCTCAATCGGCTTGAAAGGGTTGCGTTCAATGCAGATATCTTGGTCGCTGGTGCAGTTGGGTGCTTTTTCGCTACCAGCCTTCGGGGCGAAAACCTGGACTCCTTCGGGGAGCTCAACGCCCTCGAAACCGGCATCAGACGGATCTCGAAGGTACTTGTTGCCGTCGATACAGTCAATAATCTTGAACACCCTGCCTTCGACATTTTGCGCCGAATCGTTGAAGCAGAGTGTTTCGTCTGTGTATATCAAGACTTTGTCGTCAGGACCGTATGGAGGATCGTACGGAACGCCATAGTCGAGAGCCATCTCAATGAACTCGCTGCTGGAACTTTCTTCTGCCGAACTGGAAGAGGATGTAATAACACTGGGATCATGCTCTATGGGTTCTATTATCCCATAAAGACTGGGGTTTGCTTGGATTGAGGAAATGTCTTCACTGGAGCCATCGCTTCCACAGCTGGCCCAGAAAAAACTGGCCAGAGCAAGAGCGATCTTTTTCCAGTGCTTGTAAAACATGGCTGATTCCCTGACGGTCGACTAACGACTTCTATTCCTTTTCGTCGTTGCAAGTGCCGTTAAATACGCAGGGAGGTCCATAAAGGACTGGCTGCATATCCTTAAACGAGGTGTCCTGTGCCGGATCGTCGACAATGGTCATCTTTTCGTAGCGAGCATGGAATTCGGCTTCGCTGTAAACCTTGCCGTCGCATTCGTAGGTGTTTTCGGAAATCTGCACCACGCCGTAATCAGGGCAGATGTCGTTGCTGCAGGGGAGTCCACCCCAACGCTCTTCGGTTTTTTGCGTACAGGTGGCGCCGTCAGCGCATGTCATCGTGGATTCGCCCTTTACCTGGGTGCAAATGTATTTGTCCATGACAACGCCGTATAAAGGTTGTGCTTCGACTAGTGTGTCGCCGCTGCTGCTGGAATTCAAAATGGGATCGTCCGGAACTCCATAAGCGGGCATAATCTGCTCGAAGCTGCTGGAACTTGCTTCAGTCGCTTCGCTAGAACTTGAGACCTGAGCCTGCTTTTCGCTAGAACTGGATGTCGTTTCGTTTCCGGTTGCTACGCTGGAACTGGATTCGGGTGTCGCTACGCTGCTGGAACTGGGGTCTTCAGCGCCATTTGCAGAGGTGGTATCGCTGTCGCAGCTGGCCCAGAAAAATCCGGCCAGGGCGAGTGCAATTTTTTTCCAATGTTTGTAGAACATGCTGTTCTCCCTTCTTAATATCTCTCGATAACGAATATATATAAATGATTATTACCCTGCAATGTAGGGGCAAAATAGTGTGATAACTGGGGCTGATTTTTGCCTTTTTGGGCTGATATTTTCAATTTTTTTACGAAAAAAAACTGCAAACCCCTTGCCAATGGGAATTTTGTTAGGTATTTTTGGGCCATGATGATTTACGCAACAAGTGCAACCCTTAACCGTCGTTGGTGGCGCGGACTCTGACATAGAGCCCGGTATTTGTCGCAAATCACCCAAGATTTTAAAGCAAAGGCTTCCGGACTCACGGAGGCCTTTCTCTTTTACCAAAATCGTTGAAATCCTCCGGGACCTAAGCCTTTGCAGAACCCGAAACGAAAAGGCAAACGAATTTTTAAACCAGAGGATCAAAATGACTACGAACATAAGGCACATTACTGAAAGCCCCAACTTCGAACCCCGTACCGACAGTATCTACGTGGCACTGCCCGGTGAACGTTACACCCCGTTTTCGCTCGGCAAGAAGCTCGGTGCGAAGGCTATTTTCGAATCCGCTAGCTTCTCCCACGGTCGTAGCCGTTATTCGACTCTGATGGTGGACGAAGGCTTCCGTCTGCGCCAGAATGACAAGGACGTGAGCATCGTTGTTGACGGCAAGGAAAGCGTGTTCCTCAAGGAAGGCGAAGGCGATATTTTGGACGCCCTCACGCTGATTTCTGCCGAAAATACGGTGCCGCCCAACCAGATTCCTATTCCTTCTTCGGGCGTGGGTTACCTCGGCTATGAATTTTGCGCCCGCTGCGATACCATTCGCCTCGCTCCGCAGGTGGACGAACTGAACATCCCCGAAGCGGAATTCCTGGTGGGTCACATTTACATCGTGTTCGACCACTTTACCGAAAAGCTTCACCTGTTCGCCTTGAACTATGAAGAACACCAGATTGACTTGAAGGCTGCGATTGAAAAGGTGAAGGCCCGCCTCGCTGACCTCGACTTCAGCTACCTCGCTCCGGAAAAGCAGTACGGTAAGGGCATCACGATGACGGACTTGGAACAGTCCCGCAAGGAATACACCGAAAAGGTCGAAGCCCTGCAGAAGCATATCATCGCCGGTAACATCGTGCAGGCTGTGCCTTCTCGCCGCATCCAGTTTGCAAGCGATATCGAAGCACTCGACATTTACCGCCGCCTCCGCACGGTGAACCCGTCTCCGTACATGTTCTTCCTTGATTACGGTACGCACCAGTTTATCGGTGCTTCGCCGGAAAGCTTGGTGCGCGTGCGTGACGGCATCGCTACCATTCACCCGATTGCAGGCACCCGCCGCCGTGGTAAGGATGACGTAGAAGACGAAGCCTTGATGAAGAACCTGAAGGGCGACCCGAAGGAACGCGCCGAACACCTGATGCTGGTGGATTTGGCCCGTAACGACCTCGGCCGCGTCTGCGAAGCCGGTACGGTGGAAACCACCAAGTACATGGAATGCGAAAAGTTCAGCCACGTGATTCACCTGGTCTCTGACGTGCAGGGCCGTGTGGCGAAGAACAAGAAGGCCATCGAAGTGCTGCGCTCCAGCTTCCCGGCAGGTACGGTGAGCGGCGCCCCGAAAATCAGCGCGATTGAAATCCTTTCGGGCCTCGAAAAGGTCAAGCGCCGTTTCTACGCCGGTGCCGTGGGCTATATGGAATCCGACGGTGACTTGGATTTCTGTATTGCTATCCGTTGCTGCTTGAAGCAGGGTAAGACCATCAGCCTGCAGGCCGGTGGTGGCATTGTAGCGGCCTCGAATGCTGACCGCGAATTTGAAGAAACGAACGAAAAATTGGGTGCCATCCGCGCCGTGCTCGAAGGAGAAAACTAAGATGATCGTCATTATCGATAACTACGACTCTTTTACTTACAACGTCTACCAGGCGCTGGCCAAGATTACCACTGAAGAAATCCGCGTGCTCCGTAGCCGCGAATGCACCATTGCAGATATTGAAAAGTTGAACCCAAGCCGCCTCATCGTGAGCCCGGGCCCGGGCCGCCCCGAAGACGCCGGCATCTCCGTCGAAGCTATCAAGCACTTTGCTGGCAAGCTCCCGATTCTCGGCGTGTGCCTCGGCCACCAGGCTATCGGTTACGCTTTCGGTGCCAAGATTGTGCAGGCCAAGTTCATCAAGCACGGCATCGCCGAAGAAATCGACCTCGACGGCAAGGGCCTCTTCCGCACCATTGGCAAGAAGAACATCTTCACGCGTTACCACAGCTTGGTCATCGACGAATCGACGCTCTCTTCTGACTTCGAAGTGACCGCCCGCGCGACCGACGGCGACATCATGGGCATTCGTCACAAGACGCTCCCGATTGAAGGCGTGCAGTTCCACCCGGAATCTATTGCCAGCGGCCGTGCCGACGAATTCTTCAAGGCTTTCCTCAACTACCGTCGCGAACCGCTCGACATCCGCGGAATCTTGAACACGCTTACCGCAGGCAAGGACCTGAGCCGCGAAACCGCCGAAATGTTCATGGAAGACCTGACCGATGGTATCATGGACGAACGCCAGATGGCCGCAATCCTTACCGCACTTTCTAGCAAGGGCCCCGTGACCGAAGAAATCGCAGGTTGCGCCAAGGTGCTCAGCAGCAAGAAGCGCAAGTTCCCCTACAGCGGTGATGAACTCACCGACATCGTGGGTACCGGTGGCGACGGCAAGGGAAGCTTCAACGTGAGCTCTCTCTCCGGCCTTATCGCAGCAAGCTGTGGCGCCAAGATTGCCAAGCACGGCAACCGCGCTGTTTCCAGCAAGTCCGGTGCTGCCGACTTCTATACCGCAGCCGGCTTCAAGCTGGACATGACTCCGGAAAAGGCCGCCAGCGTCATCGACAAGACGAACTTCGTGTTCCTCATGGCTCCGGTCTACCACAGCGCCATGCGCTTTGCCGGCCCGGTTCGTGGTGCCCTCGGTGTCAAGACCATCATGAACCTGCTCGGCCCCCTCACGAACCCGGCCGAAGCCAAGTACCTGATGCTCGGCGTTTACAGCAAGTCGATTCTGGAACCGTTCACCAAGGCTGCAAAGGCCCTCGGTGCCAAGCGCGTGATGGTCGCCATTTCCGATGACGGCTACGACGAAATCTCTCCGTGCGTCCCGACGACCATTGCCGAAATCTTGGAAGACGGTGAATATCGCGAATACCGCATCGACCCGAAGGAATTCGGCGTCCCGGCCGTGGACCCCGAAGACCTCGCCGGTGGTACGGGCGTGGACAACTTCAACCTCGCTCTCGACGTGCTGAACGGCAAGGGCCGCCCGGGCATCAAGTATGCCTGTGCCCTGAACGCCGGTGCCGCCCTCTACATCAGCAAGAAGGCTGCCAGCCTCAAGGAAGGCTTCGATAAGGCCATGAAGGCGATGGAAGACGGCTCGGTCCTGAAAAAGATTGAAGAAGTCAAGGTCGCAACCAACTCGTAATCAAATAAGGTTGGCAAAGGGTTTTATAACCCCTTGCCAACCTTATAGCTTTTAACTATATTTTTATTCCTACTAAATAACTAGGAAAATAAAACCGCAACGATTTTCAACAGGAGGCCGAAAAACATGACTCTACAACAATTACGTTATGCCATCGGCATTGCAGAAACCGGTTCCTTTAACAAGGCCGCCGAAAAACTTTATATTTCGCAGCCGTCGCTGACCGCCGCCATTAAGGATCTTGAAGATGAATTGAATATCCTCATTTTCAACCGTACTAGCCGCGGTGTCAAACTCACCAGCGAAGGCGAAGAATTCGTTGCGTACGCTCGCGAACTTTACCATCATTACGAATCGGTGCTCGACAAGTACGGCAAAATCGGCAAGCGCAAAAAGAAGTTTGGCGTCTCGACGCAGCATTATTCCTTTGCGGTCAAGAGCTTTGTGGAAACCGTCAAGCTTTTCGATACGGACAAGTACGAATTTGCTATCCGCGAAACCCGTACCAAAGAAGTCATCGAAGATGTGGCCTCGTTCAAGAGCGATATCGGTATCCTTTACCTGAGCGATTTCAACCGCAAGATTATCATGAACTTGCTGAATGCCCGCGACCTCGCATTCCATAAGCTCATCGACTGTAAGGCTTATGTGTACCTGTGGAAGGGCCACCCGCTTGCCAACAACAAGTTCATTACGCTCGATGAACTGGCTGAATATCCGTGCCTTTCTTTTGAACAGGGTGACAACAGCTCGTTCTATTTTGCCGAAGAAATCCTGAGTACGAACGAATACAAGCGTACCATCAAGGCGAACGACCGTGCTACCATGCTGAACTTGATGATTGGCTTGAACGGTTACACGCTTTGCTCCGGCATTATCTGCGAAGAATTGAACGGTTCCGATTACCTGGCAGTTCCCTTCAAGGACAAGAGCGAAGAGTCTCGCCGCGTCATGGAAATCGGCTACATCGCCAAGCGCAACATGTTGCTTGGTCTGGTGGGCGAGCGCTATGTCGAAGAACTGCAGCGTTATCTTGCAACATGCAACTCGTAGTTATCGATTTTTACTATAACGAAACATCAAAAAACAGTATGAGCCCAAACCTTGTATAAGGGCATGGGCTTTTTTATTTTGCGCACGTTATTTATCAGGAGTTTATAGACATGAAAAAGCGTTATGGCTTGCTTACGAATGGAATTGTTTGGTTCGGTGTAGCCGTTTCGGTTTCCGAAATTGAAGCCGGTATCGAAATAGGTGCAGAATCCGCTCACGATTCCCTGTGGCTACCCTTGGTGCTCGGGCATATTCTGGGTGGTATTTTACTGTTCTTCGTGGGGCTTATCGGTGCCCGCGTTCGCCTGAATGCCATGCAGACCACGGAATCCACATTCGGAAAGTTCGGTTCCAAGTTTTTTGCGACCCTTAACGCATTCCAGTTGCTTGCGTGGGTGGCTGTGCTGAACGCCCAAGGTGCCCGCGCCCTGGGTGGCCTGAATTTACCGATATCGTTCCCGGCCTCGTGCGTGATTCTTGCGGTACTGATTGCCATTTGGGTCAAGGTCGGTCTCAAGCGTTCGGCAAATGTGGCAACAGTTGTTGTTGCAGCGCTTACGGTTTTGCTTGTTGCTTTCTCGGTGAAGTTGCTTGGAATCAACGTGGCGCCGACGGGCTCTACGGCAAAGCACCTGTTTGGTTTCTGGACCATTTTTGAAATTTCGATTGCCATGCCTCTTTCTTGGTTGCCAGTGATTTCGGACTATACGAAGGATGCTGAAAATCCGCTTTCGGCCACAGCAACATCAGCTATTGCGTATACGATTGCAAGCCTTTGGATGTATATTCTGGGTGTCGAAATTTCTGGACTTGGCGTGAATAACGATATTGCCCAGGCTATTTTGCTTGCCGGTTTTGGCGTTCCGGGGATTATCATTGTGGTTGCATCTACGGTTACGACCAATTTTCTCGCGGCGAACTCTGCGGGTGAATCGATCAAGGTCATTCATGGTAAGGTAAAGCACAAGACGGCGGGTGTTGTTGTTGCCCTTCTGAGTTCCGTTCTTGCCATTTCGGGTATTATGGAACATTATATCAGCTTCCTTTACCTTATAGCCTCGGTGTTTGCTCCTATGGCGGCTGTGCTTTTGGTGTCGTTCTACCTTACAGACCACAGCAAAGTCGGCAAGGCGTTTTGGATTGGAAACCTGTTCGCCTGGTTGGTTGGCTTTGCGGTGTACCAGTATGCGGCCCATTTGGAATCGGTATTCCTCGGTCCCACGCTGCTTTCTGTCGTCGTGTCTTTTGTAATTTCCTATCTTTTCTCAAAAACCTTGACTTTGAAGCCTAAGGGAAATTAATGAGCGAAGACATTTTAGCGAAAATCGTACGGATGCGCCGCGAGGATATCGAGCGGCTTGGCCTGAATTTTGGAATTGAAATTCCTGAAAAGCGCGAGGTGGGCCATACCGAATTCCTCGGTAATGCAGGTGCGATTCTCGAAGTCAAGCGAGCATCGCCTTCGAAGGGCGATATCGCGCCGGATCTCGATCCGGTAGGGCTTGCGACGACTTATGCCGAGGCTCATGCGCAGGCGGTTTCAGTGCTTACTGAAACGAATTTTTTCAAGGGAACGCTGCGTGACTTGATTGCCGTGGCGAACCTGATGGAAAGCCGCCGCAAGCAGGGCTTGCATGCCTGCGCCGTACTTCGCAAAGATTTTCTTTTATTCGAAGATGAAATCGATATTGCTTACCGTTGCGGTGCCGATGCAGTGCTTTTGATTGCCCGTATCTTGGATGACGAACAGCTCGTGCGCATGGCGAAGCGTGCTGCATCGTTTGATATGCAGGCCTTTGTGGAAGTCCGCGAAACTGACGACTTGCGCAAGCTGAAAGTCGTGACCGAAGCACTTGGCGAATCTGCTGCCAAGACGATTGTCGCGGGCGTGAATTCTCGCGATTTGGCGACCTTCCATACGGATCCGCTGGTGCCGGCGTCGGTGCGTAGCAAACTTCCGGCGAAGGCTGTTTTTGAATCTGGAATTTTATGCCCGGCCGATGCGACTTATGCCCGCAACCTTGGCTTCACGGGAATCCTGGTGGGCGAGGCCGTTGCCAAGAATCCGCCGCTTGCTAAAGAAGTGGTGCATGCGTTTGAATCGGGCTCCGAGAATGCCCGCGGCAAGTTCTGGAAAAAGTTTGCAGAACGCAAGGCTGCCAAAAAGGCGGGCCCGCTCGTTAAAATTTGTGGCATTACTCGCGACGAAGATGGTAAGCTTGCCGCTGAACTCGGCGCCGACATGCTCGGCTTTGTATTCAGCACTACCAAGCGCCTGACCACCGAAGAATTCGTGCGCAGCTTTGCCGAAAAGATAGGCCCGAACCGTCCGATTCTTGTTGGAGTCATCACCGATCCCGAATCCGTTGAAGGCAAAACTGCTATCAAGCTTGCTCGCGAAGGCGTGCTCGATGCAGTCCAGTTCCACGGTGTAGCTCCCGAAGCCGAATACAGCGACTTGCCGCATTACTGTGCCGCCCGCGTGGGCGAGGAATCCGATTTTGATAAGGTGACCGCTCTCCGCAAGAATGGTGAACCCCGCATTCTCTTGGATGCCAAGGTCGAAGGAATCCCTGGCGGTACGGGTAAGACCATTCCCGAAAAACTGCTCCGCGAAAAAGCGGGGGATTTGCCGCTCTGGCTTGCCGGCGGTATCACGTCTGAAAATGTGGGTGCGATTGTCGAAAAGTTCCACCCGGAACTCGTCGATGTCTCCAGCGGTGTCGAAGACGCCCCCGGAATCAAAAACAGCGAAAAGCTGAAGGCGTTGTTTGCTGCTCTTTCATAAATTGCCCCAAATGGCCGAATTTAGGCCTTTTTGTACAAATTACGAAAGATTTTTTTTACAAAAATCTTACGCTAACCTATTGACAGACAACGAATTAGTATATATATTGAAGACATAAAGATGAAATTGGCAATCCGCTTTGACGCTAGCGCCGCTATCGACGAGGTTCTCAAAGAAGGGATTTAGGCATTGCCATTTCATCAAGTGTTTAACGGAAGACTCTCGATCGTCGAGAGTCTTTCTTATATTTATGGCATGAAAGATAAATTTTTGTCGAATTTGTTTTTGGGGGTGGCGATGGGAACCCTGATATGTGCTTGTGGAGATGATTCTTCTACTGGGCAGAATGCGAGTTGTAAGTGTGATTTTGAATTTAAAGAAAGTATCGCGGCTATGGATTGGGGGGATGATACGACGTATGTGTTCGGGCACAAGACTCCCGATGTGGATGCGGTGACGTCGTCCTTGGCTTATGCGGCGTTGATGCGTGCCATGGGGCACAATGCGGTTGCGAAGGTTTCGAGTCCTGTTAATCGAGAGACAGAGTTCGTTGCGAAACAGTTGGGATTTGAATTGCCAGATGAGATGGTGTCGGTGAAGCCTGGTACTAGGCTCATTTTGACCGACCATGCCGAGTATGTGCAGTCTGTTGACGGGGCGCATGAGGCGAAAATTTTGCAGATTATCGATCACCATACGCCGGGGGATATTGATGCGGATTCTTCTGCTTATGTGCGGCGAGAACTTTGGGGGTCTACTTGTACGCTGATAAAGTATCTTTATCAGGAGGCTGATGTAAAGTTGGACGATGAGGTTGCTAAAATCTTGCTCGCGGGGATTCTCTCTGATACGCGGAACTTGACCAAGGTAAATACGACCCGTGCGGATAGCGTTGTGCTCGGTGAGTTGATGAATCAGCTTAAGATGTCCTCGGATAGTGTGCGGAGTCTTTTTAGGGGAATGTCTGACGCTTCACACGATATGAGCGGAATGACCGACAAGGAAATTTTCCTGGCGGATTATAAGGATTATACTATCGGCGGCTTTGATTTGGGTATCGCGAGTGAAAATTGGTATGACGATTCGACCAAGGATGAATTTTTTGAACGGATGTTTGCGGTCATGCCGGAAATTGCCAAGGAAAAGGACCGTGATATTCTGTTGTCCAAGGTGGACCTGCATACGCTAAATCCAAATCCGGCAGCTTCGGAAGATAGCCTGTATTTGAATGCCGGTACCTATATTTTGTACTATGGGGTTGGCGATTATGCTGAAAAGGCGAAGGAAATCGCCGAAAGCGCATTCGGGGAATCCGTGAAAGACGGAATTTGCTATTCTGCGGAAACGTTGAGCCGCAAGACGCACGTAGTACCCATGGTTACGGATGCAATAGAAAAAAATTCAGCTCAACCCCTTGCCAAATAGAATTAGACTTCCTAAATTAGGGCACATGAAGATGAATTCAGCAATCCGTTTCAACCGCTGGTGGTGGGGCTCTACTAAATAGAGTCCGTTTTGCTGATTTCATCAAGTGTTTGTAAAAGGCTTTCGGACTCCCGAAGGCCTTTAATTTTTTTACCATGAACCTTTAACCCTTAACCTAGACCGATAAGAATAAACCTTAAACTAGATCCTTCGACTTCGGGCTTTGCCCTCCGCTCAGGATGACACGAGAATGAATATGACTACTTCTTCAAATAACGGTTTCTTTGACAAGTTCGGTGGCAAGTATGTTGCCGAAATCATCCGCCGTCCGCTCGACGACCTCGAAGTGGCTTTCAACAAGTACATCCATGATCCGGAATTCCTCGAAGAACTCCGTATCATCCAGCGCGACTACATTGGCCGCGAAACGCCGCTGTACTTTGCCCCGACTGCCACGGAACTCCTGGGCGGTGCGCAGATCTACATCAAGCTAGAAGGCCTTGCCAACACCGGTGCGCACAAGATCAACAACGCCATCGGTCAGTGCCTTTTGGCCAAGAAGATGGGCAAAACCCGCATTATCGCCGAAACGGGTGCCGGTCAGCACGGCCTTGCGACGGCTGCCGCTTGCGCAAAACTTGGCCTCGAATGTGTGGTCTATATGGGCGAGGTGGATGTTCGTCGCCAGCAGCCGAACGTGGCGACCATGGAAATGTATGGTGCGAAGGTTGTGCCGGTCACGAGTGGGGCCCGCACCCTTAAGGATGCCGTGAACGAAGCCATGCGCGACTGGGCTACGAATTTCAAGAACACGCACTATGTGCTCGGTTCTGCTCTCGGCCCGGCTCCGTTCCCGGATATTGTTCGTACCTTCCAGTCGATTATCGGTGAAGAAGTCAAGCGCCAGGCCGCAGAACGCAACATCGACATTGCGGCCGTTGTCGCTTGCGTGGGAGGCGGTAGCAACTCTATCGGCGTGTTCACTCCGTTTATCGAAGACAAGAATGTGCGCCTGATTGGTGCCGAAGCCGGTGGCATTGGCCCGAACAAGGGTGAAAATGCTGCCCGTATGACGGGTAACGCGAGCCGCGAAGGCATTCTGCAGGGTTACAAGAGCCGCTTCCTCATCGATGAAGACGGCCAGTCGCTGCCGACTCGTTCCATCTCGGCGGGGCTTGATTACATGGGAATCGGCCCGCAGCTCGCTGCCCTCGGCGAATCGGGCCGCGTGGAATTTACGGCAATCCTCGACAAGGAGGCTCTCGAAGCGGTGAAGTTCTTTGCCCGTAACGAAGGTATTCTCTTCGCCCTCGAAAGTGCGCACGCCGGTGCAGCCGCCATGAAGATTGCGAAGGAACTTCCGAAGGACAAGGCGCTCGTCATCAATATGAGTGGCCGCGGCGACAAGGACATCTTTATCACGAGCCCGGTGTTCCGCCCCGAAAAGTGGAAGGAATTCCTGAAGGCCGAACTTGTTCGCCTCGAAAACAACGAAGACATCCACGACGCCGAAATTATGACAAGGAAGTAATCACCATGAATTTAATGTCTCATCTTATTGCGGGTTTTCCTGACGCTGAAACTTCTATCGCTATCGCCGACGCACTTGTGAAGGGTGGCGCAAACATCCTTGAAATCCAACTTGCCTTCAGTGATCCGAGTGCCGACGGTCCGGCCATTCAGACGGCTTCGACCATTGCTCTCGACAAGGGCTATTCTACCAAGCAGGGTCTTGAAATCGTGAAGAAGATTCACGAACGCCACCCTGAAACGCCCATTTACATCATGACTTATGGTTCCCTCGCCTTTACGCCGGGCATCGAAAATTTTGTCAAGATGTGCAAGGACGCAGGCGTGTCCGCTTGCATCATTCCGGACTTGCCCTTCGACGGCGACGAAGGTCTGACTGAAGCTTGCAAGAAGCATGGTCTCGAAAACATCCCGGTGGCCGCTCCCAGCATGACCAAGGAACGCCTCGAAGCAATGGCCTCTAAGGGCTTCAAGTACATCTACGCCGCACTCCGCGCCGGTACGACCGGTAGCGAAACGACGATTGACCAGGCAACGCTTGACTTTATCGACACCGTCGGTAAGGGTGGTGCCAAGGTGCTCGGCGGCTTCGGTATCCGCAATGGAGAGCAATCCAAGGTGCTCAGCAAGCATGTGTACGCCGTGGTCGCGGGCTCCGTATTCGTGAACCTCGTGCTCTCTAACGAAGACTCCGCCGAAGGCCGCAAAAAAGCCATCGCCGAAATCGAGGCGAAGGCTAAGGAAATTGCGGGGAAGTAGAAACTACTTCTTGAATTTGACGGCGGTTCCGTAGGCAATGATTTCTGCGGAGCCAGCCATCACCGAGGCGGTTGCGAAGCGCACGTTCACGATGGCGTCTGCCCCAATCATTCCGGCCTGATTTTCCATACGTTCAATAGCAATGTTCCGAGCGTCGTTCAGCATCTCGGTGTAGCCGGCGATTTCGCCACCTACAAGCGTCTTGAGCCCGGCAAATACGTCGCGCACCACGTTCTTGCTAAAGACAACACTCCCGCGCACCATCTGAAGCGTTTCGATTTCTTTGCCGGTGATAAAGTCTGTTGTGTAGAGTTTCATATGTTCTCCTTTTTGTTTGTAATCGCGAATTTCGACGCCGCTTCAAAATTACATAAATAAAACACCAAGCCAAAACAAAAGTGTCACTAATAAAAGCAAAAAAACAATTATCTAGGGACTTGAAAAAAGAGATGCCCCGTCAAGCGGGGCATGACAACAGGGCTAGGCTGCAGGCAGGGGGACAACAGCTTCAAGGCGAGTGTTGTGGCAAACGGAGTTTGACATAACCGAGCCGATCTGTTGGGGCTTGAGCGTAGCGAAAGACCAGCCTTCCCCCTTTTTCGGTCTACCGTCTACTTCCTACTGTCTACTAATCACAGCGTTGCCTGGAACTGGTGGAACTTTTCCAGGAGTTCGGCGTAGGTCTTGGTGGCTTCGAGCTGCGGGAACTGGGCGACGATGGAGTCCGGGGCGCAGAAGAAGCAGCCCTTGTCGGCCTGCTTGAGCATGCCCGTGTCGTTGAAGGAATCACCGCTGGCGAACACCTTGAAGTTGAGGTCTTGCAGGTGCTTCACGACCTTCGTCTTCTGGTCGTTGAGACGCAGGTGGTAGCCCTTAATCATGTCGTTTTCGACTTCCAGGTTGTGGCAGAAGATGGTCGGGAATCCGAGGTTCTTCATGATGGGGTAGGCGAATTCCTGGAACGTGTCCGAAAGAATAATCACCTGGGCTTCGTCGCGGAGTTTGTCCATAAAGTCGCGGGCGCCGTCGAGAAGTCCGAGGTTTGCGATCACGTTCTGGATGTCCGAAAGCTTGATGCCTTCGCGTTCGAGAATCTTGATGCGGCCCTTCATGAGTACGTCGTAGTCGGGAATGTCACGGGTGGTGAGGCGCAGGTCCTTAATGCCGGTTTTCTCGGCGACGGCAATCCAGATTTCAGGGGCGAGGACACCTTCAAGGTCCAGGGTAACGACACATTGCTTGGTAAACATAGGGCTATTTCTTTCGTTCGTTGATGATGGAGCGCAAATCCGCAATCGTAATCTGGTATGGGGTGCGGCAGAAGTCGCAAACCACTTCGAGGTCCTTGCCTTCTTTTTCGAGATCCTGCAAGTCCTTGAGCGGGAGCGTTGCAAGCGTTGCCACGGTGCGTTCGCGGCTGCAGGGGCAGTAGGCCTTCGGGTCGATTTCTTTGACGATATCGATTTCGTAGGGGCCGCGCAGCTGGTCCAGGAGCTCGTCCAGGTCAAAGCCTTCGGGCGTGTTCATGTCGCAGAATTTCGGCAAGTTCTGGATAATGACTTCGATCAGGTTAATGTCCTTGTCTTCGAGGTCGGGGAAGGCTTCGATGTAGAAACCGGCGGCGTAGTCGAGCTTGCTTGGGTCTTCTTTGTTAAAGGCGGCTTCAATACCTACGGCCGAGCGGATCTGTTCGGACTGCAAAAGGTAGGTGGCGAGGTTCTGGCCCATGGATACGGCGGGAGCCTCGATAATGCTTTCGTGGACGCGCTTGCCCTGTTCGTTCAGCTTGACGACGCGGACGCTCTGCGGAATGAGGGCGGGTTCGTTACCGCCAACGGCCTGGAGTTCCGGCTGCGGAATCATGGCGCGCACCAGGCCCTGCGGCGTGGAGTCCGACTGCACCAGCGTGATTTCGCCCGAGAATCGGGTGGTAAAGCTCACGGTGCCCGGGAACTTGAGCGAGGCGCTCAAGAAAATGCTTGCGATGGAGTTTTCGGCGAGGAGCTTGAGGGCGAAACCCTGTGCGTTATGCTTCTTGCCGATTTCGTTCATCGTCGCGGTCAAGTCGACGACAATCAGGCGGAAGGGCGTCTTCTTGCCCGTAGCGCGGATAATGCGGTCCTTGAAATTCATGGCCCAAAGATAGAATTTTAGACGAGAGGCGAGAGACGAAAGACGAGAGAAAGTTGGTGTTGTGTCATCCTGAGCTATACAACACTTGGGACGGAGTCCCTTAGTGGCTGTTATCCACTTTGTGGAGAAGAACCATAGGTTCGGAGTCGAAGGATCTAATGATTTTTAATTAGATTTCATAAAAAAGAGGTTTAATATGCAAATACTTTTCTTGTTGGCTGATGGTTTCGAAGAAACCGAATTCGTGACTCCTTTCGACTACCTGCAGCGGGCGGGTTTTGAGGTCGCTTTGGCATCTGTTTCGGGCAACACCGAAGTGGTGGGGGCCCATGGCCTTGCGATTGCGACGGATTTTGCTCTCTCGGGTGCTGATTCGACTGCTTTTGATGGCGTCCTTTTGCCGGGTGGCGGTCCGGGCGTCAAGAATTTGAAAGCCTCTGCCGAAGTGGAAAAAGTCATCCACGAATTTAACGACAAAGGTAAGTGGATTTTTGCGATTTGCGCGGCTCCGCTGGTGCTCAGCAAGGCGGGAATCCTTGCCGATAAGACTGCGACCTGTTTCCCGGGCTGCGAAAGTGAACTTGTCTGTAAAAAGTTCGTCGAAGACCGCGTGGTCGTAGACGGGAACATCGTCACGAGCCGTGGCGCAGGCTCTGCCGAAGAATTTGCTTTTGAATGCATAGCGCAGCTTGGCGGCCGCGAACTTACGGAAAAAATCCGCAAGCAGGTCGTGGCACGATAGATTGCCGCTAACCTACAGAATGTTCGAGCTTGAGTGTCAGTAACTGACGGGCTTCCGTGGCGAATTCGCCCGGGAGCTCTTTAAATACATCTTTGCAGAATCCGCCCACCATCGCTTGGATGGCGTCTTCGCGCTTGATGCCGCGGCTTTCGAAATAGAAAAGCTGGTCTTCGCTGATGCGGCTGGTGGTGGCTTCGTGTTCGGTGGTGGAACTGGCGTTTGCTACCGTGATGTATGGGAACGTGTGGGCAGCGCTCTTGTCGCCCACGAGCATGCTGTCGCACTGGGTGTAGTTGCGGGCACCCGTGGCCGACTTGTGAATGTTCACTTCGCCGCGGTAGGCGTTGCTAGAATAGTCGGCGCTGATACCCTTGCTGATAATCGTGCTCTTGGTGTTCTTGCCGATGTGGATCATCTTGGTGCCGGTGTCAGCCTGCATGTGCCCGTTGGTGAGGGCCACGCTGTAGAATTCTCCGACGGAATTGTCGCCCAGCAGCACGCAGCTCGGATACTTCCATGTGATGGCAGAGCCCGTTTCGACCTGCGTCCAGCTGATGCGGCTGTTCTTGCCGGCACACTTGCCACGTTTGGTGACGAAGTTGTACACGCCGCCGGCTCCCGTTTCACGGTCGCCCGCGTACCAGTTTTGCACGGTGGAATACTTAATCGAAGCGTTGTCCTTGGCCACCAGTTCCACGATGGCACTGTGCAACTGCTTGCTGCTGAATTCCGGCGCGGTGCAGCCTTCGAGGTAGCTTACGCTGGCGCCTTCATCAGCGATGATCAAGGTGCGTTCAAACTGGCCTGCTTCCTTGTTGTTAATGCGGAAGTAGGTGGAAAGATCCATGGGGCACTTGACTCCAGGCGGAATGTAGACGAAGCTTCCGTCGCCAAAGACGGCGCTATTGAGGGCTGCAAAATAGTTGTCGCCTGCAGGCACCACCGAGCCCAGGTATTCCTCGATGAGTTCGGGGTATTCCTTGATGGCGTCGCTGATGGAGCAGAACAGAATGCCCATCTCCATGAGCTTGCGCTTGTGGCTGGTGTAGATGCTCACCGAGTCAAAGACTGCGTCCACGGCCACGTTGGCCAGTCGCTTCTGTTCGTCCAGCGGGATGCCGAGCTTTTCGAAGGTGGCCAGGAGTTCCGGGTCAACATCTTCAATCTTTTCGTGGCTCTTCTTAGTCTTCGGGGCGGAGTAGTAGACAATGTCTTGCAGGTCCACCGGATTGAAACTCAGTTCGCCCCAGTTCGGCTGCTCCATGGTCTTGAGCTTTTCATACGCTTTTAGTCGGAAATCGAGCATGAACTGCGGTTCACCGCGGAGCTTGGACGCCCTGCGGATAACATCTTCGTTCAGACCTTTCTCGAAGGCCTCGTTTTCGATATCCGTTACAAAACCGTATTTATAGTTTTCGCTCATTTTACACCTTTTTGCGGGCGTAAAGATAGTAAAAGGGGGACGATGCGTCCACTGTACTAGTGCAAATTGCCATAACGAAGACTCCCTACACGCAATTCAGCGAAAATTGAATGCTGAAAATGACAATTTTTGTCAGTATTTTATAGGTATATTTGTTTGCGTAAAAGAGAGGTAAATTATGAATCGCTTTAGCATTGCAAATAACAACATTCTGTTTTCCACGCTTCTGATGCTTGCCCCGGCCGTATTTGGAGTCATGTTCTACGGTTCCGGCAGCGTTGTCGCATCGGTATCGGCCGCGATTGCCTATTTGAGCCTAGTCATCGGCGAAAGGCTAGATGGCAAATCGTGCTGATTTTTGTAGGTTTGTCTATACAAACTGCAAAAAGAAGGACGAGAACAAATGAAAAGAGTGTTGTTGGGTCTAGCGTCGTTGCTTGCGGCATCCACTTCGTTTGGTTTTGAAACCTGGCTTGGAGCGAATCAGCATAGTTCTGTCGATACGCAACTCGGAAATGCTACCGAAACAGAAGGCCGCTGGTACGTTATGAGTGATTCCATAGCCGATGGAAAATCAAGTGTTATCTGGCCTGCAGAATTAGGAAACGAGTATAGCCCCACAGATGTGACGCCGATACTAGAACGTTGTAATGGTCTATGCGGAACCGCCATGCTAGAAAAAGGGTTTGAATATCCGTATATGACGGTTGCCTTCAATGTCGTGGGACAAACATCCGATACGGATACGACTTCGGCTCCGGGAGATGCTTCTGATTGGGGTGGCCTTTGTATTACTTATCGCTCGACCGCGAGAACGGCTCTTCAGTTAGGTCTTGGTGATAAAGTTGACTATGACATGGAATATGGGAATCCGTATGTGACGCTCCCTGTAACAAATAAAGATACCAGCCTGCAGTTCAAGTGGAGCGATTTTAAGCAACCGACTTGGTTGTCTATTCGTGCTTTGCTTATTAGTGGTGAAAAAGCCGCAAAGCAGCTTGTTTCGGTTCAATTTAGAATGCAAGATCGTGTCGGCGCCTATGATTTTAACATTTGCGCAATTGGTCCCTATAATGGAGGTTGCCCTGAACGCTGTTCTGAAATCGTTTCGCAGCGATGGCTTTCTCATGATAGCATCTCAATTTCTGATATCCCTGATCAGCCCTATACGGGGGACTCTATTTGCCCAGAGGTCGTGATTACGGATCACCATAAATTTGGCTCGAAAAATGCTGAAGATCGACTGGTTTTGGGTTCCGATTATACCGTCAAATGTGAAAACAATGTTAATGTTGGTACGGCCCGTATGACCATATTCGCAAACAATAAGGGTTATTACGGTGTTGCCGTCAAGAATTTCAAAATCGTAGTTGATGAACAGCACTATGGAGCACTTACGGTTTATAAAGACCAATATGGGCCTTGGGCTGTTATTGATGGGGAATACAAAGACAAAGATACGGTTAAAGTTGAAAAAGATATTGAGGTTAACTCTGTCCGCCTCGATCGCGAATTTACGCCCGATGCCTATTCGACAATTGTGCTGCCTTTCGCCATCAGTACCAATAATATAGTTGGACTTTCGAAGGTTTTGGCTTTTAATGGAGTTTCGCAGGAACAGGAAACATCTCCGAAAAAAGTGGAAATGACGGAACTCTGGTCGGATAACTCCGGTCTCAAGTCCTTCACGTTGAAGGCGAATACACCGTATATTATTCAGACGTCCCGGGCAGATCTTACGTTCAAAGGCTCTGTTACAATTGTAAAGACTGGAAATTCCAATTCCAGCTATGTGGGCCCATGGGAATTCCGTGGCATGTATTCGTATAAGGTCTGGGACGAAGACGACCCGGAACGCGCTGTGGCTTATGGCTTTGCGGCTGCCGAAGAAGGTGAATGCAAAGTCGGTGACTTTGTAAAAGTTGGCGCAGGTGCTTACATCAATCCGATGCGTGCTTACATGATTTACAGCGGCGATGTTCCGGCACCTTTAAAGCCTGCCATGATTGAATCCTTGCCCGAAACCATGGATGTCGTGGTGGTTGACGAATCGGGCGAACAGACGACCGTTATCGGCACACTCGATACGCGTACGGGTGTAATCCGCATGAGTCGTGACCATCGAGTGTTTGATCTAAATGGTCGCAATGTGAAGGGTAAGCCCGAGGCCAAGGGGGCTTACTATGGCAAAAAAACGAAGTTTTAATAAAAGGAAGATTGAATATGGAAAATAAGAAAGAATATCGTGCGCCTGAAATGAAGGAAATTCTTCTCAAGCCGCAAGAATCCTTGTTGCAGATCAGCTATGGTGGACAGCTTAGCATGCTTGACGAATCGTCTAAGCAAGATGTCTAAGATGTTGCGTGGCGAAAGTCTTTAAAAAGAAGCCCCGGATGAAAATCCGGGGCTATCTTAATGCCTTTTAAAAAGGGGACGGGTCGATTAGCGCCTACGTTCGGCCATCTCTTTCTTCAGGATGTCCATGACAGCGCCCAGGTCTGCCGGGGCCTTGAACACGGGGTTCGCGAACTTGGAGCAGATATTTTCGAGCTTCTTTTCGTGGTAGCCGACCTTGAATTCGGTGAACTTGAGGCCGTGTGCCGTGCTGATGACGACCACATTTTCTTCCTTGTCAATCTTGCCTGCGGCCACGAGCTTTTCGAGGGCGCCGAGAGCCACGCCAGTGTGCGGGCAGCAGTAGAGACCGATACGGTCGCCGCGGTGGGCGGCGTTAGCGAGTTCTTCTTCGGTAACGCTCACGACCATGCCGTTGGTCTTCTGGATGGCGCGTACGGCTTTCGGATAGCTGACCGGGTTACCGATCTGGATGGCAGAGGCGAGAGTCTTCTTGGCCTGCATCGGAACGAGCTTGTCGAAGCCGCGTTCGTAAGCCTGGAAGAACGGGTTGGCGTTTTCGGCCTGAGCCACGATAATGCGAGGAATGCGGTCAATAAGGCCCATGGCCTTGCAGTCTTCGAAACCCTTGGCCAGAGCGCTCACGTTACCCAGGTTTCCGCCCGGGATAATCACGGTGTCGGGTACCTTCCAGCCCATTTCCTGGCAGATTTCCGGAGAAATCGTCTTCTGGCCTTCGACGCGGAGGCTGTTCATGGAGTTGGCGAGGTAAATGCGGTTGTCGGCAGTGACCTGCTGGACAATCTTCATGCAACCGTCAAAGTCGGTGTCGAGGGCGAGCACGATGCTGCCGTTAGAAATCGGCTGGATCAGCTGGGCAACGCTGGTCTTGCCGGCGGGCAGGAACACGATGCTCGGGATACCGGCCTTGGCGCAGTAGGCGCTCAATGCGGCGGAGGTGTCACCGGTAGAAGCGCAAGCCACGGCATCGATTTCGTGGATTTTCTTCTTGATGATGTGGTTCACCTGGCTCACGAGAACCGTCATGCCCAGGTCCTTGAAAGAACCCGTGTGAGAGTTACCGCAAAGCTTGACCTTGAGGCTTTTGATGCCCATTTCCTTGGCGAGCGGAGCGGCGTCAAACAGCGGGCTCCAGCCTTCGCGCATGGTCACGATGTCTTCGAGAGGCATGTCGGGGAGCACCATTTCGCGCTTGCTCCAGATGCCGCTCATGTCGGCCGGTTCAAAGCTCATGCGGCGTTCGGCAAAGAGCTTCTTCCATTCGTCGGGGCTCTTGCTGGCAAGGGCTGCGCGGTCGTGTTCGACTTCGAGCAGGCTACCGTCCACCTTGCTGCGGTAAATGACGTCGGTCAGCGGGTAAGTATCGTCCCCGTTGATGTTCCTAAAATGGGCGTTGAATTGAGACATAATATCCTCTAGTTTTTTCGGGGGTAAATATAGGAAAAATACGCGGTTATTTGTAGCCTAATTTGCTATATTCTCCACGGAATTACAGACTAGACTCGGAGTACTGAGTGAAGAAAACATTGTTTAATAATTTGAAAACGACACAATTGATTGTGGTGACGTTGCTGTGCTCTATGGCGTTGACGTCCTGCTTGTTTGATTCTGACGATAATGGCTTGGAATCTTGGCTCTCTGACCGCGGCCTTCCGAATAGCTACCAAGTGCAAACTTTGACCATCGATAACATCAAGCCGTCTTCGGTCGAGGTGAATTTCGATATGCGTCCCAAGTCCGCCGATGTGAATGCTGTGCTTGGTCATGTTTCGAACCTCACGCATGACTTGGTTTTTGATTTGGCCTATTCGGATACGAGTTTCATGAAGAAAATGAGCAAGTCCGATACCGCGGGTGCGTTCCTCATTCTTTCGTGGCTTAAGCCGTTCTACAATGCAAAGCAGTATCCCAGCGATTCCCTGCCGTTCGACGACGAAGTCGAAGTGACGGTAAGCTGGAAACTTGAAACGAACAACAAGGATTCTTACAAGTCGTATTTCAACAAGATTACCAAGATCGCTGATTCGACTTGGTACAAGGAACTGACGGAATGGGAGAGCGATGGCTCTGCCGATACCGTGGTCAACATGAAGCGCGTGAAAAACGATACGACGACCGCAGTTCGTCTTGACCTTCCGTCTGCCTTGGTAAAACAACTCAAGAAGGTGAAGGGCTCCGCTCATTTGCAGTTGCGCCTTTCTGCCCCTAACGCACCTCGTCTTTACCGCTTCTATGGAGACGCCTCTTCCACTTATCCGCCGTCTCTGGTGCTCTATTCCGATTCTACAACCTACATGAAGCCGACTCCGAATCCGTTCCGTATGGCCAATATCGTGAAAAACGAAGAAGAATGCCCGGAATGCGCCATTCTTCATGGCGGTGGAGTTTTTGATTCCCTGGTGGTGGAAATTCCGTCCGAACCTATCCTTGAGGCCCTGTCCGAATTCTATGGCGATGAATTCCCGTTCACCAAGGGCGACAGTAACGATGTCCGCCAGACGGTGATTCATGCACAAATCACGATGGCCCGCGATGACTCCAAGGGAAACAACGAACTGGGACTTCCGATCCAGATCGTGGCCGGCTCTTATGTCGACAGTGCCGACATGCGTTATCTGGATACCGCCGACCTCCGCTACCGCCGTATGGAAAGGTACCGCCTCGATACCGCGGTAATCTTGAGCGAGGGCCACCAGAACCTGGTGTTCCATGATGGCGATTCCTTGACACTTCAGCTTTCGTATGGTTTCCGCGATTTCCTCAATAAGGCAAGCGATGGCCGTAGCATGAAGTTCAGCATGCGTATTGGCTGGCCGTTCTTGCAAGAAAAGATGACTGTTTACAGGGACACGATCATTACCAAAAAGACGAAGGTGGTGTCCGCTAAAGGCGATACGACTTATAAAACCAAGAACGATACTCTTTACAAGTACTTCGGTTATTTTGACTATGCCCGCTACGATTTCTCGACGGCAATGGAGAATCCGATGACCGTCAAACTCTGGCTTGCATCCAAGCGGGAGGATGAAAAATGAAAAAGTTTTTGCTTGCGTTAGGTGTTTTTTCGGGTTTTGCTTTTTCTTCGATGATCGGTTTGGATGCCTTGGGCGAAGAAAACGTCATGGGCGGTACCGCTTCGGCTGCAGGCCGTGGCTTTGCCGGTAACGCCAAGACGGGTGATGCCGAAGGTCTTTCTGTGGTGAACCCGGCTCGCTTGGCTTTCGATGCGAAGGTGGTCTTTAACCTGAACTTCTCGATGGAGCTTGATGGTGCCCGCAATGGTGGCGAACATTACGCCTATTCCAGCTTGTCGATGCCGTCTTTCAACCTTTCGTTCCCCATGGGTTCGTTCGGTGCGATGGGTCTTTCGTTGTGGCAGCATTATGCCGCGTCTTTTGAAGACGAATACAAGAACAAGGAAACCCATGCGAACGCAAAGCTGGAATACAAGGGGAGCGTCTATGAACTCGTTCCGACTTACGCCGTCCGCTTGCCGTTCTTCCGTTCGCTTTCTTTGGGCGCGTCCGCTCACGTCGTGATGGGAAATAACTCCAGAAACCTGACTCTTGGCGCCAACAATGAGGGTATCGACAAGAGCGATTCCTGGGCGACAGGCGACTACATTCTTTCGGACTATGTTGAAGGCGCCTGGGAAATCAAGGACCATCCGGCATACTACACGGGAGCTCTCCAGTATCGTGGCAAAAACGCCTCTTACTTCTTCTCGTTTACGACGGGCTATACTCTGCTGAACACGCTGGACTACAACTTTAGATTCACCGAATTGGATACGCTGGAATCCTCCCGTGTTAAGCGCGAAATCGATGTGCCCGCCATGCTTGCGACCGGTATCAACTACCGTTTGGCAAAGCGCCACAATGTCATGATGGACTTGACCTGGCGCGTGTGGGACAAGGATATCGAAAACATTGCGGGCGGTTGGAATATGCCCGAGGTGACAGAAACCCAGACGGACTTTATGGTTTCGCTCGGTTACCAGTTTGACGGCAGCCCGCTGTTCTATGAATCTTACTGGAACCGTATCAACTACCGTGCAGGTGCCTGGTACAGAAACTGGTATATCAAGGATGTTTTTGAAGTGGGTGGCTCGATTGGCGGCGGATTCCCGCTGGGTCGCAAGGGGACTACAATCGATGTCGCTTTCCAGGGGGGCAAGCGCTTCTCCGATGTCAAGTCGGAATGGGAAGAAATGTTCGTCGGCCTGCGAATCGGTTTGACCGGTATCGCGACCTGGGGACAGGAGCGTAGGTAGGATTTTTAATGAAGGAGGCCTAGTATGGCTATAAAAAAAGAGACTGAAACAAAATCCAAGGTTAAGACTGCAAAGTCCACGACTCTCAAGGCGATGAAAGACGCCGAAGAAAAGGCCGTGAAGGCTGTGGCCAAGGTGAAGAAGGCTGCCGCAACGAAGGTCTCCAAGATCTCCGACGAAGTCAAGAAGGTAACCGCCAAGAAGACGACTACGGCCAAGACGACTGCCAAGACCGCTGCAACCAAGGCTGCAGAAAAACCGGCTGCCAAGACAACTGCTGCTAAAACCGCTGTTAAGGCTGCTGCAACGAAGGCCGCCGCTGTCAAAACGGCTGTGAAGACGGCTGCAAAAACCGCAGTCAAAAAGGTGGCTTCGAAGACCGCTACAAAGGCCAAGGCGTCCGAAAAGGAAGTCGCCAAGCTCGCACAGTCTTTCGATGCCGAATACCTGGTACTCATGCAGAAGGACCCGAACTGGATGCATGCCTTCTGGGAAGTATCTGAAAACAGAATTAATGAAGCAAAGCACGGTAAGGGGAAAATCGTTCTTCGCCTGTTCGACATTGCTGACGACCTTACGGTGCAGCGCGGCAAGAAGCGCAAGTTCCGCGATGTCGAAGTTCCGGCAAATGCCCGTAGCTGGTATGTCGAAAACACCGCCGGCAAGTCCTGCGTCGCCGTTCTCGGCGCCGTGTCCGGCAAGAATTTCAAGCCCATCGTGGAATCGGCTCCGGTCATGACTTTTGACAAGTCCGCTGCCGCTCCTGCCGCAGACGATGCCTTTGCCAAGGCATCTCTTGGTGGCAATACCCTCGGCAACTTCATGAGTTCCGGATTCTCGAGCCAGACGGCTGAATCCTGGCTCAAGAGCCTGGGCGGAAACTTCGGTAGTTCTTCTGAATCCATGTTCTCCGGTGCTCTTTCTAGCGCTGCCTTGCAGTCCAACAACATCGAAGTCGCCAAGGATTCCGTGAACTACGGTAAGGATTTCTTCCTCTGGGTCAAGACCCGCTTGATCGTTTACGGCGGAACCCGTCCGGACGCTCACCTCCAGGTGCGCGGTGAACCGTTCCCGCTGAACCCGGATGGCACCTTCAGCTTTGAAGAAGACCTGCCGGATTCTACGAAGATCATTCCGGTGTTTGCGACCGACAAGGATGGCGATTTCCCGACCACGATCGTTCCGATTGTCGTAAAGCGCACGGAGTAATCCGTTTTAATGGGAGCTCCCGGAAAAATCATTTTCCTGATGCACGCACATTTACCTTTTGTGCGGCATCCGGAATATAAACGCTTTTTCGAAGAGAACTGGCTGTTCGAGGCTATTGCCGAAACGTACCTGCCTTTGGTGCAGGCTATGCGCCGTCTCCTGGAAAAGGGTGTTCCCGGGACGCTTAACTTGAGCGTTTCGCCCCCGCTTATCGAAATGCTTTCGGACGAAAGCTTGCTCAATAAGTTTTCGGAGCATTTGAAACACCAGCTCAAGCTGATTGAAAAAGAAGTGGCCCGCAATGCGGGTACGGACTTAGAAACTCTTTCGCATTTTTACCTTTCGCGCCAGCACACGCTAATTGACTTGTGGGAAAACCGCATCCATCGCAATCTGCTGGCAGAATTCCTGGAACTTGAAAAAGCGGGCAAACTGAACTTGCTCACTTGCGTGGGCACGCACCCGTTCTTGCCGGCCTACCAGAGCGATCCGGCCTCTATCCGCATGCAGCTCGATGTGACGGTGCGGGCGTTCGAGCGTGCTTTCGGCCGTAAGCCCATGGGCGTGTGGCTCCCGGAATGCGGCTACTTTCCGGGACTCGACAAGTACCTCGCCGAATTCGGCCTGCATTATTTCTTCCTGGAAACCCACGGTGTATTGCTTGCTTCGCCCACGCCCAAGTACGGCGTGTTCACGCCGCTGCGTACCACGCAGGGGCTTTATTGCATGGGCCGCGAACAGAAAAGTTCCATGGAAGTCTGGAGCCGCCGTACAGGTTATCCGGGCCATCCCGAGTACCGCGAATTCTTTACCGATATTTCGAAAAACCGCCCGCGCGATTATTTGGGCGAATACTTCTTTGCCGGCGATACGCCCATTGATTCTGGATTCAAGTACAACCGCATTACCGGTGGCGAACACAAAGAAATTTACCGCCCGTGGAACGCGATGAAACTCGCCGAAGACCATGCGCGACTTTTCGTGGTGAACCGCGAAGCGACCATTTCAGAATTGCTGGTGAACATGGAAGGCCATAAGGCCGCCATGCTTTGCCCCTACGACGCGGAACTCTTTGGACACTGGTGGTTCGAAGGCCCGATTTTCCTTGAAGAGATGCTGATGCGCGCCGCGTCATCGTCGGTGATTGAATTTGCAGGCGCAGACCAGGTGATGACCTGTTCTGCAGACCCCGATGCCCATGAACCGGCGTTTTCAAGCTGGGGTGAAGGCGGCTTCGGTTCCGTTTGGATTAACGGAGAAACGGACAAGTATTACCCGCAATCTTACCGCATGCGCGCCATGATCGATCACTTGATGTCTATTCGTGAAAAGATGGGCGCTCAGTCGCCCCGCGGAAAGTTGCTTGCTCGCTATATTAAGCAAATGGAGCGAGAACTCATGTTGTTCCAGGCTTCGGACTGGGCATTCATGATCCATAACCATTCGGCAGAGGGGTATGCCCGCCGCCGTTTAGACGACCATTATAAAAATGGTCATGATTTGTTTGCGGAAGCCTGCAAGGCCATTTTGCGTAATACCGATAAGCCGGCTGCCAGTTCCATTTTGCCGAAACTCGAAGAAACCAACAATATCTTCAGCTGGCTTTAATAAACAATTATAAAGTCTTTCAGCTTGCCGCTATTGCCGATTCTAAAGCGGTAAACGCCCGGAACCAGAAGCGATTTGACTTCGCGTTCGTCAATGCAATGGGTGCTGGTGCTGTACTTGATTCTGGTAATCAGGTTGCCGCGGCGGTTACGGATTTCAATGTAATCCTTGTTGTGGGGGAGCGGCGTAAAGCAAAGGGAGCCCTCTCGCCAAGGCGTGGGGTAGGCGCGCATGGTGGAATCCTTGAATACGGTAGGAACCGGATCGTCTTCGAAGAAGCGGCTGAATACCCAAAGGGTAGAATCGGGTGAGCCCTTGCCGAAGAATTCGGTCTTGGCGGAATCAATGCTGTTCGTTGTCGGCAAGAAACGTATGGTGTAAGAGTCTGAATAGATGGCGACGGCGGAGGCTCTGCCCTTGAACTTGGACATGTCGGGAGATCCGTTGGATTTGTAATCGTAGGCGACGTAGTCCAGCGTCGGTGCTTCAAAAGATTTGGACTGCACTTCTGTCTTGAATTCAGGCCATCTCGACTGGTCATTTACAATCATGAACGAGGAATCGACCAGTTCGCTTCTCTTTCCAGTGAAAGCAAGTCTTGTGGCGAAATCGTGGAACAGGGAATCTGCCGAAAGGTTCTTTTTCTTGGCGACTTGCGTCAACTGGTATTGGAAATTTCTGTTGGGTTCTTTATTGAAATTTTCCCAGATCAACCTGTTCACGTCGTGCCCCACATGGTTATGCAGGTACATGAACAAGATGCCTGCGCCGTAAGGCTTTGAAAGCGTGGTGTAGGGCTTTCCGACATTTTCGGCCATGGAAGAAAGGTTTTCAAAGTAATCGTCGACATCGGGGGCGGCGATTTCTTCGACGCCGGAAGCGGAGGCTTCGAACCAGAAATTCACGGAGGTGTTCAAATAACGGAATTGAATGGCGTGATAAAGTTCGTGAATAGCCGTTACCCGGAGTGCCGCCATAAAGTTCTTGGCGTAGGAGTAGTTGTAAATGGGGTGCGTGAATTCTTCGGTAGCGCGGGAGTAGGGGCAGGTTTTATCGCCAAAGGTAACGGAATCGGTAATCGCGCCACCATTCGGGACATGCTTGAAATCATTCTCGATAAGCAGTACGCTTTCTTCTCCGTCCATCGGAATCGTGAGGCCGAAGCAGAAATAGCAGGGTTCGCTAAAGAAGGAACGGTAATGGCGCAATGTCGACATGTCGATGACTTCGACGGGATAAAGTTCGTCGTGGGTCGGCATTTCGTAGTGGTAGGTCTCGAAATATCCCTTGGGCGTGCGCATCCCCGATTTGTTTATATGGAAGTCCCAGGCGTACTCAAGGGCTTTTTCCAGAGAGTCGATATAGGCCTTGGTCGTTTTGTGGGGACCTTCGAGCGTATAGAAAATTTCGAAGTGCTTGGTCGTGCGGGTGTAAACGCTGTCGTACAAGTTGCTGGCGGTACACGCCGTGCCCGTAGACAGAGCGGCTGTTTTGGGCGCGTTCACCGGCTTGATGGTCTTGTTCCTGTTTTTAAGGTAATCCATCATCTGGGCGGTGCCGCAGACATGGCCTGAATAAGCAAGCGTCGCAAGACTCAAAAAAAGTGCAGTTAGCCAACCCAAATGCTTCATTTACAACCCCCCAAAACTTTTTCTTCCTCCAAAACTTGACGTGCGCGCTCACGAATTTCTTCGGGAACGGTAAGCGCTTTTTGATGGTGGGGCTTGATGCGTGCATCCACCATCAACGGGGCCTCACATGCCCAGTGTTTTTCGCAGACTTGGGCGCGGTAGCCGAAAACGTCCTTCGCCGGGTCTGAACGCGTAAAGGTCAGCCACAAGAAATCGCGAAGATTGCCGCTGTCCAGAGAAGAATCGAGTTCAGAATCGACTATCGAGATCCAGGGGTAATTCTCGCGGAATTCCCAGTGGGCGAGAGCCTCTTCGATTTGTGCCATAAAGGCATCGCGGGTGGTGCTATCGTAGGCGGGACCCTGCAGAACAATCACGCCTGACATCGGGATTTTGGCTGCGGTAATTCCCGGAATCTTGAGCGTCTGCAAATCTTCGGGATTGTGGCGGAGCTTGCGCTTCTTTAGGCCTGCGGCGGCAAGCGTCAGCTTGGAACCATGATTCAGCTTGCTTCCGGTGTAGTCCAGCGTGTCGATGCTCGTGCTCGTTTCGAAATGCAAGTCGCGGCTAAAGTTGATTCGTTCCAGCACATGGCCGAAGAATCCGGCCACATCGTTGACGTCAATTTTACGGCCAGCCTCTTCGTCTTCGGCTGCGGCAATCAAAAGGTACTTGGTCAAGCTCGCCTGATTGAACCCGAGAATCGCGTTTGCTGTTTTCAAAAGTTCAAGAGGTTCGCGG
This sequence comes from Fibrobacter sp. UWB5, assembly GCF_002210295.1. NCBI lineage: Bacteria > Pseudomonadati > Fibrobacterota > Fibrobacteria > Fibrobacterales > Fibrobacteraceae > Fibrobacter > Fibrobacter sp. UWB5. The sequence goes on from NZ_MWQH01000002.1 coordinate 298,101, forward strand.
TCTTCGGGCTTGGCAAAGGGCCTAAAGCGTTCGTGGGCAAGCGCCAGGCAAAGCGGGTGCACTCCGGCGTCATCGACGGCGTGGAGCGCCACAAGTCCCGGAATCGATGCCGGAACCATGGGCTTTGTAATCTGGTGGATAAAACTCCCGAACAAGGTGTCTTCTTGCGGCGGGCGCCCTACGACTGTAAAGGGGTAGATGGCGTTCTTCTTGCACAAGACTTTCTTGACTTTCAGGAACGGGAACGGATGCCTATCGGAATAGTAGCCGATGTGGTCTCCGAAGGGACCTTCGGGCTTTAAATCCGGCTGAAGTTCGCCCAGAATGCAAAAGTCCGCATCGCTCGAAACCAGGTAGCCGTCGTGGATAAAGTAACGGAACCGCTTGCCGCCGAGCATGCCAGCGAACAGGAGCTCGCTCAGGTTTTCGGGCATGGGCATCACGGCAGCCACCGTCTGCGCCGGCGTGCCTCCGATAAAGATGCTCACCTTGAGCGGTCTGCCTTCTTCAATGGCCTTTTGGTGGTGTCTGGCGATATCGCGCTTGATTTGGTAATGCAGCCCGCATTCGTCGCTGGCGTATTCGTTGCCAGAAATCTGGATGCGGTACATGCCCACGTTGGTCGTCATGACCGAGGCGTTTTCGGCGGGGCGAGTCGCCACCTGCGGAAGCGTAATAAATGCACCGCCGTCCTCTGGCCAGCAAACGAGCTGCGGCAAGTCCGAGAGCTTGCATTCCTTAAAATCGCGAATGCTTCCGCTCTTTTTCGGGAGCGAATGCAGGCCGGTGCGGGCGGCCCTCAAAAGCTTGGCAGGCGAGGCGTGCTTAAAGAACTCTACCGGATTCGACTTGAAAACTACGGCGGTCTGCGTCCCTTTCAGGGTGTCGCGGAATAAAAAATCAAGCCGCTCTTGCGTGCCGAAGATATTGCAGACGGCCCTAAAGGGGCTTCCCTTGACATGTTCGAATAGAATGGCAGGGCCATTGTTTTCAAAAGCTTGGCGCGCGATTTCGGGCATTTCCAGGTACGGATCCACTTCACGCTGAATGCGCTTGAGCATGCCTGCTCGTTCAAGATCCAGCAGTGCCTGTTCCAAGTTTTTGTACATGGAAATCTCGCTGCTATCCGGCGGTAGCGGATTGGTCGATGGCGTTGAACCCTTGGGTCTGTTTCTTGCTTTCGATAGCGGCGAGGGCATCGCGGGTGTCCTTGCGGCTAGCGATTGCATAAACAATCGAAGCGCTGTCCATTACTTTAGCGAAGGCTTCTTCCGGAAATTCGTTGAATCCCTGGAACGAGAATTCGTCGTAGCAGGCGGTCAAATTGCCTTCGTCCGTAAACATGTGGCTCGCATTAAAACCGCGGAAAGGTCCCTTGTCCAAGCGGACCATGATTTTCCCGTTGTTGATGGCACTGATGCGGCCTGTCCAGCTGATCTTGTGGAAACCGACCATTACCGTGTAACGGACGATTTCGCCAGCTTCGATAGCCTGGGGCAACGTGTAATGAATAACGGGAGATTTTCCGATAGTCACGTTCATGGGCGCGTAGCGCATGGTCTCCAGCATATTTGCCAGAGTATATTCCTGCCATGAAGTTTGACTGTATTGAACCATATCTAATAATTTAGCAAAAGAATTTTCAAATGGAGTGCAGTAAAAAAATAAATTACTCTTTTTATTGCACTTTATTAAAATTCAAAATCGACTGCGCGACGTTCGGTCACGACCTTCTTGACGAAGGAAACGATTGCCAAATGTTCCGGATGGTTCTGGTAAACGTCGAGTGCTGCCTTGGTGTGGAAGGTGGTGTCGAGTGCAATATCGTATTCCACGTCTCCGTTACCCAGTTCGGCCTTGTTGAAGTTCAAACCCGATTCGATGCTCAAGAGTCCAGGAA